>NZ_JABBJJ010000540.1 GCF_012933655.1 Pyxidicoccus fallax
ACCCCACCGTGACGCTCCCCCCACCCCGCGGCTCCGGGTTATGAGAGGCCCCATGCTCTGCGTGGACGCGGAACAGTTCGATATCGCCCCGGCGCTCGCACACTACGCCGAGCACGGCTACGCGCGCCTGGGACGCGTCCTCTCCGACGAAGGACTCGTCCTGCTGCGCGAGCGGGCAGACGACCTCATGCTCGGCCGGGTCGTCCACGAAGGCATGTTCTTCCAGCCGGACGCCACCACCGGCCGCTACGAGGATGCCCCCCTCGGCCTGGGCTGGCAGGGGCCCTCGCTCGACTACCGCAAGCTGGAGAAGCTCGAGAAGGACCCGTGCTTCCTCGCGTGGCTGGAGAACCCGCTGTTCGAGCGCATCGCCCGCGCCCGCATCTCCAGCGACATCGTCCTCTACCGCGCCATCCTCTTCCACAAGGGCCAGGCCGGTGGCAGCAACCTGCCCTGGCATCAGGATGGCGGGAAGCTCTGGGGCCTCAGCCGCGAGCCCGACCTGCAGATCTGGACCGCCCTCGACGACGCCCCCGAGGACGGCGGCTGTCTGGAAGTCGTCCCCGGCAGCCACAAGGGTGGCCTCGTGACAACGCTGGGCGGCGTCATCCCCCCGGACGCGGTGGTCGCCGCCGACGCCGAGCGCCACGCCCTGCCCCTCCCCGTGCGCGCCGGAGAGTCCATCCTCGTCCACAACCACGTGTGGCACCGCTCCGGACGCGGCCGCCCCGGGCTGCGCCGCCGCGCCTTCTCCGCCTGCTACATGGGCTCGGACGTCCGCTGCCTGCGCAAGAAGAAGGCGCCCCGCGTCTTCCCGCCCGTGTTCCGCCGCTGACGGACGGCTCAGCTCAGCAGGTGCAGAGGCAGGGGCCTCGGAATGACCGACTCCCGCGCGCGCTGCGCCACCGGCAGGGACACGCGGAAGACGCTGCCCCGCCCCTCCTCGCTCTCCACGGTGATTTCCCCGCCGAAGCCGGTGACGATGCCGTGGCAGATGGACAGCCCCAGCCCGGTGCCCTCGCCCACCGGCTTGGTGGTGAAGAACGGGTCGAAGATGCGCGCGCGCACCTCCGGCGGCATGCCCGAGCCCGTGTCGTGCACCTCCACGATGACCCGGTCCCCCGACTGCCGCAGCACCAGCCGCACCTCGTTCTGGTCCGGCTTGCCCTCGGGAATCGCCTGCGCGGCGTTGATGAGCAGGTTGAGGAACACCTGCCCGAAGCGGCCCTCGTTGCCCTCCACCAGCGGCACCTCGCGGTACTCGCGGACAATCTGCGCCCGCATCTTCAGCTCACCGCGCGCCATGGTGATGGCCGACTCCAGCACCGCCTGGATGTTGACGGACGTGGCCACCTCGTCGTCCCCACGGGAGAACGTGCGCAAGTCCCGGACAATCTGCCGCACGCGGTGCGCCCCGTCCGAC
The DNA here is from genome assembly GCF_012933655.1 of Pyxidicoccus fallax. Lineage (GTDB taxonomy): Bacteria > Myxococcota > Myxococcia > Myxococcales > Myxococcaceae > Myxococcus > Myxococcus fallax. The sequence goes on from NZ_JABBJJ010000540.1 coordinate 1,424, forward strand.
GCCTCGCGCAGCACCTCCTCCATCTCCGCGGTGCGCCCCGGCGGCAGCTCCCGCGCCACCCCCTGCAGCTCCCCGGAGAGGAAGGACAGGTTGGACAGCACGAAGGCCAGCGGGTTGTTGATTTCGTGCGCCACGCCGGCCGCCAGCGTGCCCACCGCCGCCAGCCGGTCCGACACCACGAGCTGCGCCTGCATGGCCTTGCGGTCGGTGACGTCCAGCGACACGCTGCCCAGCAGCCGCTTCCCGGGCTGGTCCTTCACGAGGAAGCGGTACATGAGCCAGTAGCGCTCGCCACCGTCCGGCGTCGGAATCATGGCCTCGCTGACCGAGGGCTTGCCCGACGCCAGCACCATCCGGTCCTCGCGGCGCACGTGCTCCGCGGACACCTGCGGCATCAGCTCCATGTCGTCCAGCTTCGACAGGTCCGCGCCCTCCGGCAGCCGGAAGAAGCGGCGGTACTGCTCGTTCACCCAGATGCGCCGGCCCTGCTCGTCCTTGATGACCGCCACCACCGGGCTGTTGTTCATGAAGGACGCGAACAGCTCCTGGGACTCCTGCAGCGCGTCCAGCGCGGCGGTGCGCTGCGCCATCAACTCCTGGCGCGCCCGCGCCTCCGCGGCGTTGCCCATGGCCGCCCCGAGCAGGCCCGCCATCAGCTCCAGCGTGCGCACGTCGCGGTCATCGAACGCGTGCGGCCGGACGGAGATGACGTTCAGCGCCCCCACCGGCAGCGCGTCGCGCCACAGCGGGACGCAAATCATGGAGCGCGCGCCGACCTGCCGCGCGGATTTCAGGTTGACGCGTACGTCGTTCTCCGTGTCGTCCGTGCGCATCACGTCGCCGCGCAGGAGGCTGGAGCCCGTGAGGCTGCCCTCCACCTTCAGCCGGAAGCCCGTGTGCGCCGCCACGCTGCCGGTGGTGACGCGGTAGTGCACCTCGTCGCCCTCCACCAGCGCCACCGCCGCGCCGTCCGCGCCGCACAGCACCCGCGCCCGCTCGCACAGCAGGCGCATGATTTCGTCCAGGTCCAGCCCCGCCAGCGCCACGTCCGCCTGCGTCTGGATGATGGCGGCCAGCCGGTCCATCTCCCCGCGAGCCGCCGCCTCCGACGTGCGCCGCTGCCGCCGCTTCGTGCCGCGCCGCTCCAGCATCCGCATCCGCGCGCGCACGTCACCCGGCGTGAAGGGCGCGACGAGGTACTCGTCCACCACCCCGTTCATCAGCGGCGCGAGCTCCGCGTCCGTGGCCTCCCGGGCCAGCCCCAGCACCAGCGGCTCGTCCGGCCGGGTCCGCGTCCGCAGCGACTCCAGCCACCGCGCGTCCGCCGCCAGCGCCGCCGCCTCCACCACCAGCACGTCCACCGGCCCGTGTCCCAGCGCCAGGCCCGCCTCGGCCACGCTCGCGACCACGGAGACGTGCTGGCCCTGCCGACGAAGCTCCTCCGCCACGGGGTGCTGCTCATCCGCGGTGATGCACAGGAACCTCATCCAGCCCTTCCCTGCCCCTCAAGGAGCCGACTTCCTGGAATCTTACAGTCCCGCAGTATCGATTTCCAATCATGCCTCCGGCCCCGTGGGGTGGTGAGTCGAGAATGCCCCATGGGGCGCCGTGCAGGCGGGGTGCATGGGAGGGACTCGTGCGAGAGGGGGGTGGCCACCGGCGGGGGCGCATATCATGGGTTCGTGTCGGGTATACCCGGAGTCCTGGTCGCCGAGCAGCCGCATTACCTCCCATGGGTGGACTTCTACGAGCAGGTGGCGCGCGCGGGCACCCTGCTGGTGCTGGACAACGTGCAGTGGCTGCGGCGCGGCTGGCAGCGGCGCACGCGGGTGGCGCTGCCGGCCAACGTGCCCCTTCCGCCCCCCACCGAGCCCGGCTTCCAGTGGCTGTCCATCCCCCTGGAGGACCCGCACCGCGACACGCTCATCCAGGACCTCGCGGTGGACACCCGCCAGCCGTGGGCGCGCAAGCACCTGCAGACGCTGGTGACGCTCTACGGGCGGCGGCCGCACTTCGGCGCGCAGGTGCTGCCGCTCGTGGAGCCCTTCTATGACATGGCGGCGCGCGAGGGCGGGCCGGGCTCGCTGCTGCGGGTGCTGCTGGCGAGCATGGCGCTGTTCCACGAGCCGCTCGGCCTGCGGCCGAACATCGTCCTGGCCTCCACGCTGGAGAAGCGGGGCGACGACAAGACGGGCCGGCTGGTGGCGTACTGCCAGCAGCTGGGCGCGCACACGTACTACTCGGGCATGGGCTCGTCGCTGTACCTGAAGCTCAGCCTCTTCCGCGCCGCGGACGTGCGCGTGCTGTGGCAGCGCTTCCGCCACCCGCCCTACCCGCAGGGCCGCGAGGGGCGCTTCGTGCACGGCATGTCCCTGGTGGACGTGCTGGCCAACGTCCCCGTGGACGAGGTGCGCCAGTGGCTGGAGCCCTCGCCCTGGGGGCCGTTCGCGCAAACGGGCTCAGGTGGGGCCTGAGCCGGCCTCGCCCTTGTCGAAGCGCACGAAGTAGCTGCGCACCGCCGCGTCCAGCAGCTCGGTCGTCAGCCGCGGCTCCTCGCCCTGGTAGTGGGCCATGTCGATGACCTGGTCGAGCAAGTCTCTCGGCTGGCACGCCGCGAAGGGGCGCTTCAGCGGGCGGTAGTGCGTGTCGATGAGGTGGTCCACCGCGGAGGCGTCGTATGCGACGCCGCGCTTCTTGCACATCACCTGGAAGATCTCGTGGAACTGCTCCTCGTCCGGGCGCTGCACCTCCAGCTTGTAGCGGACGCGGCGCAGGAAGGCGTCGTCCACGAGGTCGCTGGGGTCCAGGTTGGTGGAGAAGGCGGCGAACACGTCGAAGGGCACCTGCACCTTCTTGCCGGTGTGCAGGGTGAGCATGTCGATGTCGCTCTCCAGCGGGACAATCCAGCGGTTGAGCAGGTCCTTCGGGGACACCTTCTGACGGCCGAAGTCGTCGATGAGGAGCATCCCGTTGGTGGCCTTCATCTGGAACGGGGCCTCGTAGTACTTCACCTCCGGCGAGTAGACGAGGTCGAGCATGTCCAGCGTCAGCTCGCCGCCCACGACGACGAGCGGACGCCGGCAGCGCACCCAGCGCCTGTCGAAGGGCTGCGTGTTGTCGTCCTCCACGGGCTTGTGGAGGTTGGCGTCGAACATGCGCACCACGAAGTCGTCGATGAGGATGGCGTGGGGGATGAAGATGTCCCCCTCGAAGCAGTTGACCATGCCCTGGCAGATGGCCGTCTTGCCGTTGCCGGGCGGGCCGTAGAAGAAGATGGCGCGGCCGGAGTTCATCGCCGGGCCGATGCCGTCGAAGATGTAGTCGCGGATGATGAGGTCGCCGAACTTGTCCTGCATCCGCGCGCGGGTGATGCGGTTGCCGCGGACCGTCTGCTTCTTCACCGCGGCCACCCACTCCTGGAAGGGCACGGGCGCCGGGCCGTTGTAGCGGTTGCGGTCGTTGATCTGCCGCAGCACGTCCGTCACGAACGGGGTGAGCTGGTAGACCATGGTCGACTTGCCCACGCCCGAGGCGCCACCGCCGCGGATGTCCACGTACTTCTGGCGGCGCAGGCCCTCGATGATGTCGTCGACGACGGAGGTGGGCAGCTGGAGGCGGTTGGCCAGGTCCATGCCCCGCATCTCGCCAGCGGCGAAGAGGGCCTTGAGGACCAGCTCCTCCACGAAGGTCGCCGTGAGGCCCGTGTCCTCCAGGGCGCGCGGCTGCGCGGGCCAGAAGCGGTCTCCCTGCTGCGCGGGGACGGCGCCGTCCAGGGTGCGACGAGGGCCGGCGCGGCGCTCGGGGCCGGCGTAGTCGGCGGACGGGGTGCTTCGCCGCTCGGGGTCGGATGCGCCGGCTGCCGGAGCCTGGGGCCTGGGGCGCTCGGCGGCGGGGAGACCGGAGCCCGAGGTTGAGGGGACGCGGCGCTCGGCGCCCAGGGCCACCCCGGAAGGCGGAGGCACCCGGCGCTCGGGCGGGGGCGCGCGGCGCTCGGGGATGAGGGCGTCCGGGGAGACGACGACGGAGCGGCGCTCGGTGGAGACGCCCCCGGCCTCGTCCGGGGGAGGACGGGGCGCGGCGGGGGGCGGCCTGGGGGGCATCTGTCTGTTA
>NZ_JABBJJ010000541.1 GCF_012933655.1 Pyxidicoccus fallax
CCCCCAGCCCGTCCGAGCCCCCCGTCACCAGCACCACCTTGCCGCCCAGCTCCAGGTCCATGGTGTCTCTCCTCCGTGCGCCGGCGCCCTGCTGCTCCTGCCCCGGAGAGCTTCGTCCCCGGGGCTGACGCGCCGCGCGCCAGAGGCTATGTCATCACGCCGGCTGCTTCACGGGCTGCCGCTTCTTGTCGAAGGCCGCCAGCGTGGTGGCGATTTCCTCGTTCACCATCCGCAGCATGTCCTGCTTCTCGCGGAACGGGAGGAAGGCGCTCTTGAAGCCCGAGACGATGATGGTCGTCAGGTCCTCCAGCGACAGGCCGAGTTCCTTGTGGGCCGTCCACAGCTCCTTCGTCACGGTGGTGTCGGTGATGAGGCGGTTGTCGGTGTTGATGGTCACCCGCAGGCCGTAGTCGAAGTAGAACTTCAGCGGGTGCGCGGTGATGCTGGTGACGGCGCCCGTCTGGACGTTGGAGGTGGGGCAGACCTCCAGGGGAATCCGGTGGTCGTTGACGTAGTTGAGCAGGTCCCCGTCCTCGCGCAGCCGGGTGCCGTGGCCGATGCGGTGCGCGCCCAGGTTGTGGATGGCCTGGGAGATGGACTCGGGGCCGTAGGCCTCGCCCGCGTGGGCGGTGCAGTTGACGTTGTTCTTGAGGATGAGCTGGAAGGCGTCGCGGTGGTCCTTGGCGGGGAAGCTGGCCTCGGCGCCGGCGAGGTCGAAGCCGATGACGCCGCGGTTCTTGTAGGCCACGGACAGCTCCGCCAGCCGCATGGACGTCTGCGGGTTGATGTGGCGGATGCCGCAGACGATGACGCCGCACTTGATGCCCGTCTCCTTCTTCGCGGCGCGCAGGCCCTCCAGCACCGAGTCGATGACGGTGGTCATCTTCAGGCCCTTCTGGAGGTGGAGCGCGGGCGAGTAGCGCACCTCCAGCCAGCGCACGTTCTCCGCGGCGGCGTCCACCGCCAGCTCGTACGCGGAGCGGTAGAGCGCCTCGGCCGTCTGGAGCACGGAGAGCGTCACGTCGAAGGCGACGAGGTACTCCTCCAGGCTCTTGCACACCTCGCCCATGTGGATGGCCTTCGCCAGCCCGTCCACGGTGTCCGCGGGCAGCCTCACCTTCTGCTGCTCGGCCAGCTCGAGGATGGTCTTCAGCCGCATGGAGCCGTCGAGGTGGCAGTGCAGGTCCGTCTTGGGGAGCGCGTGGAGCAGCTCCTCGGTCACCGCCAGCGTGGGAGGCGGCACGAAGTCCGTCCGCCGGGCGGAGGAGGGGATGCCGGTCGCGCTGGGAAACTCGTCTTCACGAATGGTAGGCATGGTCGAAGTTCCTTCCTTGCGCCATCCTCCAAACCATGTCGCCTCGCGCCTGTCCATGCACGCCCCTGCTGCCCGCCCTGGCGCTGACACTGGTGGCGGCGGTGGCGGTGGGATGCAAGGAGCCCGCCGAGACGGCCTTCCGGTTCTCCACGGATGCCTCGTCGCGGGCGGGGCTGGTGGCCCTGGCGGATGGCGTCATCACCGGCAACGAGGCTGGCACGGTGGTGAGACTGGACCGGACGGGGCGTGTGGTGTGGCGGGTGGCGCTCGGCCGGGAGGTGGCCACCCGGCCCGTCCTGGCCGGGGACAGCGTCATCGTGGGCACGGTGGCGGGTGACCTGGTGCGTCTGGCCGTCGCGGATGGCGCGGAGCGTTGGCGCCGGTCCGGAGAGCCGCCCGTCCTGACTCCGGCCGTGGTGGATGAGGCGGGGGCCTCGCTGTACCTCGTGGCCCCGGACGGCGCCGTGCGCGCGCACGCGGTGGACACGGGCAAGGTGCTGTGGAGTATTCCCCGGCCTGGGTCGCGGAAGGCCGGGACGAACAGTCCCCGGGAGAGTCCCGCCCCTCCGGCCGAGAAGAAGGAGTCCCCGAAGGGCGCTTCCCGGAAGAGCCCCGCTCCCACGCCCCAGACACGGGAGGCCGCGAAGGGCGCTTCCGGGAAGAGTGCCGCTCCCAAGCCCGAGACGCGGAAAGCCGCGGCGGGCGCCGTACGCGGGAACTCCGCTCCCGACTCCGGGACGAAGGATGGTGGCCCTGCTTCCAGGTCCGAGACACAGGAGGCCACGGCCAGCTCCTCACAGGAGAGCCCCGCGCCCGCGTCCCAGACGCAGGAGGCTTCGCCAGACGCCTCCCATGGCTTCCCCGCTCCGCTTCTCGCCGGTGGGCTTCTCGTGGTGTCGCTGGGAGACGCGGGGCTGGTGGCTCTCTCCCCCGACGACGGGGCCCAGGTCTGGCGGCGCGACGTTCGGGACGTGGTGGGAATGAAGTCCTGGCGGCAGGCCCTCTACGTGAGCACGCGGCCCGGGCGGCTCCTCGCGCTGAACTTCCAGGACGGGAGCCCTCTGTGGGAGCAGTCCCCCGCGAGCAGCCTCACCGGGCCTCCTTCCCTGTCACTGGGCATCCTGTGGCTCGGGGCTATTGCCGAGGAGTCGCCCGTCCTCGTGGGGCTGTCTCCGGCGGACGGGAAGGAGGTGGCGCGGCTTCCCCTGCCCGACCCGCTCGTCACGGAGGTGGCATCCCTTCGCGAGGACCTGCTGCTGGTGCCCACCCGGGGACGCCAGGGCCGGCTCGTCGCGCTGCGGCAGCCGGGCTGGGAGCGCGTCTTCTCGCTGCGCACGGACACGCCGCTGCGCACCCGCCCCGTGGTGATGGGAGACCAGGTGTTCGTGCTGGGGCTCGACGGGCGCGTGCTGTCGTGGCGGGTGCCGCCTCCCGAGCAGTAGGCGAGCAGTGGCGCTCCATGTCAGGCGCGCGAGGCCTTCCGCGTCCCTGGAGCAGCGCCCGGCCGGAGAGGCCCGACACGCACTCTCACGACCTCGCTGGTTCGAATCCAGCCTCCTCCGCTTCGGTGGAGGGGTAGCCAAGTGGCCGAAGGCACCAGACGTAAATCTGGCGATTCCACGGCTTCTCCACTCGGGCGCCTACCCTACCCCTTCCCCTTCCGGGGCGACTCACCCCGGCATGAGGAAGCGGGCGATGACGCGCTTGAGGCCCACGCCTCCGCCGAACTCCACCGTCACCTTCGCGTTCGGCCCGCTGCCGTCCGCGGCGATGATGCGGCCGAGGCCGAACTGCTCGTGGCGCACGCGCATGCCACGCACGTCTCCGCCCACCCCGTCCATGTCGTCCGACGCCTGCGAGTACGAACGGTCGATGCGCGGGCCGTCGTCCTCGTCCCACGTGCGCTTGCGTGGCGCCACCGCCGCCGTCGAGGGAGGCCGGGCGCGCGTCGTCAGGTCCTGCTCGCTGATGCCGAACCGCTTCGGCTCCACGTCCTGCAGGAAGCGGCTGGGCGGGTTGTAGCGCAGCTCGCCGAACAGCGAGCGGCACTGCGCCAGGCTCACGAAGAGCCGCTTGCGCGCGCGCGTGAAGCCCACGTAGCAGAGGCGCCGCTCCTCGGCCATCTCCTCGGTCGGGTCCGTGTCCCGGGGCGCCTCGTCGTCATGTTGCATGGCCTCGGCCTTGACCGCGCGCGCGTGCGGGAAGACGCCCTCCTCCATGCCGGGCAGGAACACCGCGTCGAACTCCAGGCCCTTCGCCGCGTGCAGCGTCATCAGCGCCACCCGGCCCTCGCCCACCTCGGCGTCGGCCTCGCCCACCAGGGAAATCTGCTCCAGGAACGCCTGCAGCGGCGGCACGTCCGCCGTCAGCGGCGCCGCGTCCACCTCGGGAGGGACTTCCGCCGCGTTCTTCGCCGCCGCCACCGCGGCGGCGGCCCGGTTCAGGTCGAACTCCTGCGCGGCGCCCAGGAACTCGCGCAGGTTCTCCGCGCGCGTCTGCGACTCGTCGCTGCCCTCGGCCTGGAGGCTGTCCACCAGCTTCGTCTCGAGCAGCATCTGCTCCACCGCGCTCGCCGCGTCCTTGGCGTCCAGGGCGAACGTCGCCAGCGACGCCACCAGGTTGCGGAAGCCCTTCAGCCGCTTCACCGCGGTGGTGTTGAGGTCGGGGATGCTCTCCGGCTGCGAGAGCGCCTCGTACAGGCTCACGCCCCGCGAGTTGGCGTGGTCCGTCACCCGCTCCACCGTGGTGTCGCCGATGCCGCGCGCGGGCGTGTTGATGATGCGCAGGAGGTCCGCGTCCGAGCGCGGGTTCACCATCAGCCGCAGGTACGCGGCCGCGTCGCGCACCTCCGCCCGGTCATAGAAGCTGCGGCCGCTCACCAGCGTGTACGGCACCCGCGCCAGGCGCAGCGCCTCTTCGAGCACGCGGCTCTGTGCGTTCACCCGGTAGAACACCGCCATGCTGGAGAACCGGATGAGGCCCTCGCGCTGGAGCGCGAGAATCTGCCGCGCCACCTCCTGCGCCTCCGCCCGCTCGTCGCGGTTGAGCAGCAGCGTGAGGTCCGCGCCGCGCGGGCGGTCGGACCAGAGCTTCTTGTCCATGCGCCGCGGGTTCCTGCGGATGACGTCGTTCGCCGCGTCCAGGATGTTCTGGTCCGAGCGGTAGTTCTGCTCCAGCTTCACCACCCGGGCGCCGGGGTACTGCTGGGGGAAGTTGAGGATGTTGTCCACGTCCGCGCCGCGCCAGCGGTAGATGGACTGGTCGTCGTCGCCCACCACGACGAGGTTCGCCGACGGCGGGGGCGCCAGCAGCTTGAGCAGCTCGTACTGCACCGGGTTGGTGTCCTGGAACTCGTCCACCAGCACGTGGTGGAAGCGGCGCCGGTAGTTCTCCAGCACGTCCGGCCGGGTGCGGAACAGCGTGACGAGGAGGAGCAGCAGGTCGCCGAAGTCCACCGCGTTGGCCGCGCGCAGCCGCTCCTGGTAGGCCGCGTACACCCGGCGCACCAGCATGCCGCGCTCGTCGCCCGGCTCCACCACCATGTGCTCCGGCAGGCGCGCCGCGTTCTTCTCCTGGTCGATGCGGTGCAGGATTTCGCGCGGCTGCATGGACTGCTCGATGCCGGCCTCGCGCATGGCGCGCTTCACCACGTTGAGCTGGTCCCCGTCGTCGTAGATGACGAACGAGCGGGTGAGCCCCACGTGCTCCGCCTCGCGCCGCAGGATCATGGCCGCGGACGAGTGGAAGGTGCTCACCACCAGATCATTGGCCTGCGCGCCCAACAGCTGCACCAGGCGCTCGCGCATCTCGCGCGCGGCCTTGTTGGTGAAGGTGACGGCGAGGATGCGCCACGGGAAGACGCGGCGGACCTTCACCAGGTTCGCCACCCGGCGGGTGATGACGCGCGTCTTGCCGCTGCCGGCCCCTGACAGGACGAGCAGGGGGCCGTCGCCATGCAGCACGGCCTCGCGCTGGGGCGGGTTCAGGTCTTCGAGGAGGGCGGATTCGTGCGGATTCACGGGGGGCTCGAAAGAGAACCCCTGCTTCTAACGCCTTTCATCGTCCGGTGGGCCTCCTTCTACCGCCCGCTCGCCCGCCCGGTCCCCCAGCCCGGCTGGCCTCAGATATAAGGAAGCAACCCCATGTCCGACACCCCGTCC
>NZ_JABBJJ010000542.1 GCF_012933655.1 Pyxidicoccus fallax
CCCCCCAGGAAGGCCCTGGCCCCGTGCTGCCGGGGAGCCAGCCCATGGCCACCCTCCCAGGCTGCGGAGACTCGCAACCGGAGGCACGGCATGGACGTCAAGCGGCTGGGCATCTACCTCAATGACCATCTGGCGGGCTCGGTGGGGGGCCTCGAGCTGGCGCTGCGCACGGAGCAGGAGAACCGCAGCAACCCGGTGGGCCGCTACCTGGCGGCCTTCATCCCCGAGCTGAAGCACGACCAGTCCATCCTCAAGTCGGTGATGCGGACGCTGGAGGTGCCGGAGGATGCGCTCAAGGCGCGGATGGCGTGGGCCTCCGAGAAGCTCGGGCGCCTGAAGCTCAACGGCTCGCTGGTGCGCTACTCGCCGCTGAGCCGGCTGGTGGAGCTGGAGGGCCTGTGCGTGGCCACCGAGGGCCGCCTGTCGATGTGGCGCACGCTCGCCCGCCTGTCCACGAAGGACGCACGCCTGTCCGGCTTCGACTTCGAGGCGCTCATCGCCCGGGGCGAGGCGCAGCAGGAGGCCCTCCAGCACCTGCGCGCCCGGGCCTCCGACGTGGCCTTCACGGACGAGCCCGTGCCCTTCGGCGCCGGCGAGACGGTCGTCGCCAGCTCCTGAAAAGGAGAAGCCCCCTGGGCCTCGGAGGGAGGCCGGCAGGGGGCTTCAGTCACTCACGGTTTCGCCGCGCGCGCTTCAGGTGCCCGAGGGGGGCAGGGTGGAGCGCGGCGTGGTGGCGTTCGGCTGGGGCACCAGGCGGAGCTGGTTGGCGTTGCCGGCGAAGCTCGCGTCCACCTCGCGCTCCAGGTACGTGTAGCCGGACAGGCCGTCCTCGTACATGCGCAGCAGGGTGCGCGACTGGTCCAGGGTGATGCGGCCGTTGCGCAGGGCCGCCTCGGTGAACTTGCGCAGCCGCGCCACCAGGTCGTCCTTGGTGTAGCTGACGTAGTTGAGCACCTCCGTCACCGTGTCGCCGGCCACCACGTTGTCGATGAGGTAGCCGCCGTTGGGCGCCAGCGACACCTGCACCGCGTGCGTGTCACCGAAGAGGTTGTGCAGATCGCCGAGGATTTCCTGGTACGCGCCCACCAGGAAGATGCCCAGGTAGTAGTCGTCGTCGTTGAGCGCGTGCAGCTCCAGCGCGTCCTTCACCTCGCGCTTGTCGATGAAGTGCTCGATCTTGCCGTCCGAGTCGCAGGTGATGTCCGCCAGCGTCGCCCGGCGCGTCGGCTTCTCCGCCAGCCGGTGGATGGGCATCATCGGGAAGAGCTGGTCGATGGCCCACGAGTCCGGCAGCGACTGGAACACGGAGAAGTTGCAGAAGTAGGTGTCGCTGAGCGCGCGCTCCAGCGACTCCAGCTCCTCCGGAATCTCCCCCTGCTCCTTCGCGATGCGCATGATCTTGTGGCAGGTGGCCCAGTAGATGTTCTCCGCCGCCACGCGCTGCTCCAGCGACAGGTGGCCCAGCGAGAAGAGGGTGAGGCTCTCCTCCTTGGAGTCCTGCGCGTCGTGCCACGCCTCCAGCAGGTTCTTGTTCGTCACCTCGCGGTAGGTGCCCATGAGGTTGCGCACCACCGACGGGGCCTTGTCGTCCAGCTTCTCCGGCACCTGCGCCGGGTCGAACTCGCTGGTGCCCAGCACGTCCACCACCAGCACCGCGTGGTGCGCCACCACCGCGCGCCCGGACTCGGACACCAGCGTCGGGTGCGGCACGCCCGCGCGGTCGCACGCCTCCATGACGCCGAACACCACGTCGTTGGCGTACTCGTCCGTGGTGTAGTTCATGGACGAGGCGAAGTTCGTCTGCGAGCCGTCGTAGTCCACGCCCAGGCCGCCGCCCACGTCCAGGTACTTCAGCGGCGCGCCCTGGCGGGCCACCTCCACGTAGAAGCAGCCCACCTCGCGCAGCGCGTTCTTCACGTTGCGGATGTTGGAAATCTGGCTGCCCAGGTGGAAGTGCAGGAGCTCGAAGGAGCCGAGCAGGCCCGTGTCCTTCATGAAGCCGATGCAGTTCATCAGCTCCGACGAGGACAGGCCGAACTTGGACCGGTCACCCCCGCTGGCCTCCCACTTGCCGGCGCCGCGCGTGGACAGCTTCACGCGCATGCCCAGCCGCGGGGTGATGCCCGTGCGGCGCGCCACCTCGGCGATGAGCGGCAGCTCGCTGGGCTTCTCCACCACGAGGATGACGTTGCGGCCCAGGCGCGAGTAGAAGAGCGCCGTCTCGATGTACTCCTCGTCCTTGTAGCCGTTGCAGATGACGAGCGCGTCCTCGCTGTCGAGGAGCGCCATCACCGCGAGCAGCTCCGGCTTGCTGCCGGCCTCCAGGCCGTAGTTGTAGCCCTTGCCCGCCTCGATGATGGTCTCCACCACGTAGCGGTGCTGGTTCACCTTGATGGGGTACACGCCGCGGTAGCCGCCCTTGAAGCCCTGGTCGGCCATGGCCTTGCGGAAGGCCTCGTTGAGGTGCACCACGCGGTGGCGCAGCACGTCCGTGAAGCGCAGGAGCAGCGGCAGACCGATGCCGCGGCGGCGCACCTCGTCCACCAGCTCCTTCAGGTCCATGCTGGGCGCCTGCGGGCCGTCCGGGTGGACGCACACGTGGCCCTTTTCGTTCACGCCGAAGTAGGGGTTGCCCCAGTTGCGGATTCCATAGAGTTCCTGGGCGTCGGCAAGGGTCCAGCGGTGCGGAGGGGCGTTTGCGGGCATCGGCGTCTCGAGGCTCCCAGGGAAAAAAAAGGGGTGGACTCCCGTGAACAACGGAAGGGCGCGGGAACTATAGGAAAGCACCCTCTGGATCAACAGTCGCCTGAGGGCAGGGCAGGCAGGCAGGCTCGGTGACAGTCCGGTGTCCCTGGTCGACCGGGCCGGCCTTCCATTCAATTCCTACCCTTTCCACGAGGTTCAGGGAGGACGCGTGGACAGAAGGGGAGGGTACATGGAGTCGTCCGCACGCAGGGAAGAAGCGGTGCTGACCCCGAGGGAAATCTACGAGCGGCTCGACCGCTTCGTCATCGGCCAGGATACCGCCAAGCGTGCGGTGGCCATCGCCGCTCACAACCACCTCAAGCGCGTCCAGGCGCGGCGGTTGCGGCGGCAGTCGCTCATCAAGAAATCCAACATCCTGCTGATTGGGCCCACGGGCAGCGGCAAGACGCACATCGCCCGCAACCTCGCGGACATCCTCCACGTCCCGTTCACCACCGTGGACGCCACCGAGTACACGGAGGCCGGCTATTACGGGAAGGACGTGGAGGTGATGATTTCCGACCTCCTGTTCAAGGCGAACCATTCGGTGGAGGACACCCAGCGGGGCATCATCTTCATCGACGAGGTGGACAAGATTGCCCGGCGCTCGCAGGGCGCGCGCAACGGGGCGGGCAGCCGCGACATCGGCGGCGAGGGCGTGCAGCAGGCGCTCCTCAAGCTCCTGGAGGGCCGGGAGGTGTACGTGCCCCTCAACGTCACCCAGGCCTGGAACAAGAGCGACTTCGTCCAGGTGGACACGCGCGACATCCTCTTCATCTGCGCCGGCACGTTCAGTGACTTGCACGACTACGGCGACGAGGGCGGCCGGCCCGTGGGCTTCGGGGCCGAGGAGGCGGCGAAGCGCTCGCGCAAGCGCATCAGCACGAAGCAGCTCGTGGACTTCGGCATGCTGGCGGAGTTCCTCGGCCGCCTGCCGGTGGTGGTGCAGCTGGAGAAGCTGGGCGAGCCGGAGCTCATCCGCGTGCTGACGGAGCCGCCCGACTCCATCATCCGCGAGTTCCGCGAGCTGCTGGCCCTGGACGACATCGAGCTGGAGTTCACCGACGGCGGGCTGCGCGAGGTGGTGCGCTACTCGGTGGACCGGGGCCTGGGCGCCCGCGGGCTGCGCTCCATCCTCGAGTTCGTCATGGCGGACATCATGTTCGAGGCCCCCGAGCGCAGGCGGCGCAACGTGGAGGTGGACGCGGACTTCGTGCGCCAGCGGCTGGTGGGCCTGGACTCGGCGCAGATTGGCCTGTGAGTCAGTCTCCGCGCTCGGCGGCCCGGATGGCGGCGTTCATCCGGGCGGCCACGTCCCGGTCCTGGATGAGCTGGAGCACCAGGTCGTTGCGCAGGAGGGCGGCGGTGTCGCCCCGCGCGAGCGCCTGCTTCACCTTCTCGTCCTGGAGCAGGCGCTGGAAGCGCGGGTCCTTGCGCAGCGCCTTGTAGGCGGGGTCGTCCTGGAGGCGGCTCGCCTTCTCCGGGTCGCTGGCGGCGTTGGCCACGCGCACCAGGTTGCCCACCTGGGAGAACTGCGTCAGCTCGAAGAGGTTGTAGCGGCGGGCCAGCCCCACGGCGAGCGAGTCGCTCGTGGAGATGCCGAAGCGCTTTCCGGCCACCACCACGTGCTGTTCGAAGAAGGTCATCGCGCTGAGCGCCACCCAGGCGACGATGGCCATCTTCGCGCCCCCCAACAGCAGGCCGAGGAAGCGGTCCACGCTCCGGTCCTCGTTGTGCTTGCCGGTGCCCAGCAGCCGCACCAGCAGCGCGCCCAGCGCGTAGCGGACGGCCAGCCACACGCAGACGAAGACGAGCACCGAGCCGAGGATGATGCCGACGAAGAGCGGCCCGCCGAGCGACGCGGACAGCTTGGGGCCGAGGAGGGGGCCCAGCCGGCTGGAGGCGAAGTACGCCGCCGCCAGCCCCACCATGTTGGCCACCTGCCGCGACGCCCCGGTGAGGGCGCCGATGATGGCGAAGAAGAGCACCAGGCCGAGGATGGTGAGGTCCAACACCATGGGGCTCCTCCCGGGAGCGGTCAGCGAATCTTGAACGAGTTGTCCTTGTTCTTCGCCTCGTCCGCGAGCTGCTTCTGCACCTCCGCCAGCCGCTCCTTGTAGCGGGCGTTGGAGGGCTCATAGGTGAGCGCCATCTTCATGTTGCGCTCGGCGGCGGACAGGTTGCCGCCCTCGGCGTCCTTCTGGGCCTGCTGGTAGAACTGGCGCCCCTTGGGGTGGGTGCCGATCTGCTCCTCCTGCTCCTTCTTGGCGGCGGCCTTCGTCTCCGCCTCGGAGGCCTCGGTGAAGCGCAGCTTCTGGGCGCGCTCGGGGCCGGCGATGTCCGCGAGGTACTTCTTGCGCTTCGTGTCGTCGCGCAGGACGTAGTAGGCCTCGGTGACGCGCTTGTAGAGCTCGTGCACCCGCTCCTTCAGCTCCTTCGACTCCATGTGGAAGAAGCGGTCCGGGTGGTAGGTGCGGCTCTCCCGGTAGAAGGCCTTCTTGATTTCTCCAGGGCTGGCCGTCTTCTCCAGCAGGAGCACCTCGAAGTAGTCCATCTGGTCCAGCCTCGCGGTGCGCGACGCCAGGTCCGCGAGCTGCTGGGCGTCGAGGCCGGGCCCCTTCGACTCGGTGGGCGGCGGGGGCGGCGCGACGG
>NZ_JABBJJ010000543.1 GCF_012933655.1 Pyxidicoccus fallax
CCCCCCACCACCCCCACCAGCCTCTTCACTGGTGAGCTCGCGCGCCTCCTGGCTCTCTTGTTGGAGCTCCTGTTGGACCTCGTTCAGCTGCGTTCGGGTGGCCTCGTCCCCGACGTTGGCGACCTCGGCGAGATTCTGCGCAATGTCGAGCTTCGTCACACCGAGGCTGGCATTGGCTCGATCCAGATCGGCTGGAGAGCTCGCCGCACGGGCATTCTCCAGCGTGTCCTGGATGTTCTTACCGTCTTGCCGGAGGCTGTTCTCCGCATTCTCGAGGTTGCTATTGTTGGCGCCCCCGCTTTCCTGATGGAGTGCATTCGACGCATCCTGGAGCGCCTCCAATTGATTGAAGCCATCCAGCTCGACTTTCTGGACCTCCTTGGCGGTTGAAACCTGCTGGGCCAGCTCTTGCTGGGTTTTCGCCAGCTCATCCGGCTGTGGCACTCCCCCCTGCTTGAGCGCATTGGCGATGGCTTTCTCGACATCCGCCGCCGACATGGGCTTGTCCTTGGACTTCTTGAACAAGCCGATCGCGAACTCAGCGCACTGAAGGAAATTGGCGATCGACTCGAAGAGCTGGACGGGGTAACTGTTCAGGAAGCTCTGGATGCCGACCAGGATTTTGTCCCCCCAGGTCTGGTCTACATCAATGCCCAAGGCCAACTGCCCATTCACCGTACCATTGAGAACAGGGACAATGGTTCCATAGTCTTTCGCATCGCCTGTAAACACACTTTTGTCGGTGTAATTGCACGAAAGCGTGATGTTGGGGCTGTCTGAGGTCGGGTCCGAGACAAGCTGTCCGTTCTTGAAGTACAGCGGCATGGAAGCCGGATCACCGCTGTAGGAGATCGTGTAGGCACCTGACGCGTCGGTGACAGAGGCCCCCGCCGAGGATTGAGTGAGCGTGACGCTCCCGAGTTGGACAGACCTGGTGCCCTGGTCGTCGGCGACATACACGCTATAGGTGTATGACTTCTGGAAATTCGCCCACGCAAAGGGGAACGTCCTCAGATACGTGGACACAGCCAAATACGAGTCGTACGTCACGTTCTTGAAGCTGGACGTACCTGCGAAGAAATTGCTCTCCGCCGTGGCCGTGGAAGCAGCCGTCGCGTTTGTCGCCATGTTCTGCGTGGCTGTAGCGAACTCCTTCGCCAGGGAAGAATCCGGACGAGCATTGATCAACTGGTAGAACTTGAACGCACTGGCCAGGACTGACACGTCGGCATCTGCCACCGTTATGGCCGGATACACTTGAGGACCGAAGAGCGGCAGATCCTCGGAATTCACCAGCTTGACGGGAAAGAAGGTATCGGGGTCCGTGACCATCAGCTTGAAATTTGTCCCGCCGCCAATCTTCGTCGTGTCGAGCAGGAGTGTGTCACTGGCTCCCGCCGCCAGTGGGTCGCTCTTCGCAAAGAGGAGTTTCGACAATGTCGTGGCGTACCACTGGAGCAGGCTGTCGGAATCCGCGCTGAAGACGTTGAGGATGACGACACCACCGTTCCAACCACTGCTCGGCGAGGATGACCTGCCGGAGTCGGTGATCGAGTTGGTGACATTGCAGCTATTTTCGGCTGGAGAAGTGCTCATTCTACCTTCCTTTCAACAGTGAGACTGCACATGCACGGAATCGTGTTGATGATGAGTTGTGTGTGTCGACCTAGCTGGGAGCCGAGTCATGGCTGAGCGCTGGTGACGGCACTCGCGCCAGACCTGCCCGTGTCGAGCAGCGCCTTCAGGTCCTGCGCGGAACCATTGAAGAAGCTCTGGTCCACCGCGACGGGAACGCCGCTCACCTTGCCGGTCTCCGAGTATTGCCAGAAGTGCCACTGCTTCCAGCCTTGCGGAAGCTTCGGCTTCTGGGAGGGGTGGCTCATGTACTCGGCGAGCCACAGGGGGTGGTCCGTGAAGTAGGCGTGGTTGCAGAAGCTCGTCTGCCATGTCTGGTGGTTCGTGTAGATCATCGGCTTGCGGCCGACCGCCTTCTCCACCCCTTGGGAGAAGCGCTGCACCATCCCGGCGAGCTGCTCGCACGTGAAGCCCTGGTACTCTTCCTGGAACTCCTCCACGTCCAGCACGGGAGGCAGCTCTCCCGGGTCGCTCTTCAGGTGCCGGGTGAAGTTGGCGATCTGCTGGTCCACGTCATGCTTCGGGTGGAAGAAGTGGTAGGCGCCCCGAGGCAGCCCCACCTTCCTGGCCCCGCTCCAGTGCGAGGAGAAGCGCGGGTCCACCACGCCCGTGGAATCCGTGGCCTTGATGAAGACGAACGAGACGGACGTCTTCACGGTCTCCCAATCCACCGTCGGCTGGTAATGGGACACATCAATGCCTTGCAGCCGATGCTGCTGGGCGGTGGTGCCCTGCTGGACCTCCTGGCCCTGCTTGACCTCCGTGGCCCCGCTGGCGGCGGGCGCCGGCTCGGCACGGGAAGCGGCGGGCGGCGCCGCGGGAGGCGCCGCCTGCGCCGGGGGAGAGGAGCAGGCCACGAGCAGCGACAAAGGCCCCAACATCGACAAAGACTTCACCACATCCATCCAGGAAGACATCACTGCACCCCTTTTTCTAGGAGAGAGGTTTTCGGCCCCGGCCTGGGGCCTGACACATCCATCAATAGACAACGAAGCTGAGAGTGAGGTTGGGCAGCACGCGTCGGGCCCCGCCCAGCGGCAGGTGGACACCGCCTCCCAGCACGAGCCCCAGCTCCCGCCCGGCAATGGACGGGGTATAGGTGAGGAAGGCGTCTGCGCCGCTGCCCTCCAGCGACTTGAAGTCGGAGGACAAGCCTCCGGCGAACCCCACCGGCCCCAGCCGCAGCACGCGCGCCGAGCCACCGAAGCGCACGAGGCTCGAGGTGCGGAACGAGCTCCCGATGGTTGCCATATAGGACCGCTGGGAGAGCGGGGCTTCGTCCCGCGGAGCATTCGCATAGGTGAAGTTCGCATCCACCAGCCGGGCCTGCGTCAGCGGGCGGTACTTCCCCGTGCCATCGGGAGTGACCTCCGTGAGCTGGACGCGCTCGGTCATCAGCGAGCCGTCCGTCTGTTGCATCACCGTGCCCTCCACCTGGAAGGATTGGGTGAGCTCGAGGTCTTCGTCTCCCTGCAACCAGATGTTCGGGTCCTTGAGGTGGACACGTCCCTCGGAGTCGGTGAACTCGTAGGAGATGACCTGCCGGGCCGGAGAAGCCATGGGCGCGCCGGGCCGCGCGGGGGCAGGCGGCTCCTCATGGGCCGTCTCCGTGCCGCCCCGTTCCCGTTGCTGCAATCCGAAGACGGCCTGGGAGATGCTCTTGATGGCGAGTGCGTGCTCGCGGCGGAACTTCTCGAAGTCCGCGTCTCGGGCGGTGAGCAGGGCCTGATATTTCTCGTCCAGTGTGTCCTGGGTCACCAACCGGGCGCGGGCGACGCCCAGTTGCGTGTTCAGGGCCTGCATCTGCCGTTCGCTCTCGGTGAGCCTACCCTGGAGCTGGCGCTGGTACTCGGCATAGCGCCGCTCCCAGTCAGCATCCCGGTAATGATGATAGGCGTAGGCCCCCCCCACGGCGGAGCCGACGACCAGCAGCGCGGTACTGATTGCGCCTGATGGCTTGAGCAGCAATACACGACTCTCTTGAATGAGCCGTTCGCGAAGCGGTCGGCCCGATGTGTTGACTATACGACGGACATGCATTCCGAATGCAATTACAGGCAGGGCGAGAAGCGCCACGCAGGCTGACTGGCGTGTTTAGATTTGACTTCAAACCATCGCGAGAGTGGCATGTGAGCAGCCCCAGAAAAACATTGCAACCGCGCCACCTGTCTGTGCTTGCGGCGACGTGAGAGAGCGGTGATGTATCGGAGCCGGGGTCCAGGCGATCCGCCATCACGGTCCCGGAGGCCCTCGACGTCACCGGCACCTCGGCCGAGATGGTGAGGATGCAAGACCACGGCGCGCTCAGGCTGGCCGGCTCCGTGAAAAAGGACTGGCAGGCCCAGGCTGTCACAACATATCGGGCCTCTGCGTCCTCCTTCCCGGAGACCCATGACCGCGCCGCCACCCACCCCCTCTCCCGAAGAACTCCAGCGCCACCGCCCCCGGCTGCTCGGGCTCGCCTACCGCATGCTCGGCGAGCTCGCCCCCGCCGAGGACGTGGTGCAGGAGGCCTACCTGCGCTGGCACCAGGAGGACCCTCAGGACATCCAGAGCCCGGAAGCCTGGCTGGTCACGGTGGTGAGCCGGCTCGCGCTGGACAGGCTGCGTCGCGCCGCCACCGAGCGCGCCGCCTACGACGGCCCCTGGCTGCCCGAGCCCGTGCTGACCGAGGCGGCCACGCCGGAGGAGGCCGCGGAGCGGGCCTCGGACTTGTCGGTCGCGCTGCTGGTGCTGCTCGAGTCGCTGAAGCCCGAGGAGCGCGTGGCCTTCCTGCTGCGCGAGGTGTTCGGCGAGGAGTACGCGACGCTGGCACGCGTGCTCGGCCGCAACGAGCCCGCGGTGCGGCAGCTGGTGCACCGGGCGCGTGAGCGGGTGCGCGAGGGACGCCCGCGCTTTCCCGCCCCGCCGGACGTGAAGGAGCAGCTGCTGCGGCGCTTCCTCCACGCGCTCGCCGATGGAGACCAGTCGGAGCTGGTCTCCATGCTCGCCCCCGGCGTGACGTTCACCAGCGACGGGGGCGGCAAGGCCTATGCCGCGCGCAAGCGCATCGAGGGAGCCGAGCGCATCATCCGGATGCTGCTCGGGCTGCGGCAGAAGCTGCGCGGCACGATGGAACACCGCTTCGTGTCACTCAACGGCCAGCCCGCCGTGCTCACCTTCCGCGACGGTGCGCTCTTCCATGCCACGATGCTCGACGTGGACGGCGAGCGCATCCGCGCCATCTACCGGGTGCTCAACCCGGACAAGCTGCGGCGGCTCCAGCAGGAGGCCGTTCAGCTCGCGTGAGCCACGAAGCCGGGCGGCGTGCGAAGGGGGACGCCAAGGCGATTCAGCGCGTTGATGTGCGCCACCTGCAGAACGAGCGCGGCGAGCGCCTCCGCGTCGAACGCCGCCCGCGCCGCCTCCCAGACCGCGTCCGGCACTCCTTCCGGGCCCAGCTCCGTCGCCGCCTCGGTGTAGGCGAGCGCGGCCCGCTCCGCGTCGCTGAAGAGCAGGGACTCGCGCCACACCACGAGCTGGTGCATGCGCTCCTCGGGCTCGCCCGACCGGCGCGCCTCGCGCACGTGCATGTCCACGCAGAGGACGCAGCCGTTCATCTGCGAGGCGCGAATCTTCACCAGCTCGCGCACCCGCGCGTCGAGCGGGCCCTCCCGGAGCACGGTGTCCAAGGCGATGAGGGCCCGGTAGGCGTCTGGGGCGAGCCGGGCAAGGTCCAGGCGGGGGCGCGCGGGCCGCTGGCCTCGTCGGGCGTGGGCC
>NZ_JABBJJ010000544.1 GCF_012933655.1 Pyxidicoccus fallax
GGGGTGGGAGGTGGAGGCCGTCCTCAACCGGCGTGACTTCATCTGGGGCCTGGCCTTCTCGCCCCGGGGCGGGCGCGTGGCGT
Source organism: Pyxidicoccus fallax (assembly GCF_012933655.1). GTDB lineage: Bacteria > Myxococcota > Myxococcia > Myxococcales > Myxococcaceae > Myxococcus > Myxococcus fallax. Next base: position 84 of record NZ_JABBJJ010000544.1, read on the forward strand.
ACTCGCGCCTGGGCTCCAAGCAGTACTTCCTGTCCATCTGGAACCTGGGCCCGCCGCCGACGCTCGTCGCGGACCCGGCCATCAACCCCTACGAGTTCGACGTGGAGGGCGTGGCCTTCTCGCCGGACGGGGGCCTCGTCGCCACCGCGGGCAGGGACGGCGTGGTGCGCCTGTTCGACGCGGCCACCGGGACGTTGAAGGGCGAGCGCCGCACGGAGGAGCCGCTGGGCACGGTGGCCTTCCACCCGGATGGGAAGTGGCTCGTGGTGGGCAGCCTCGAGGGGCTGGTGACGGTGCTGTCGGCGCCGGGGCTGGAGTACGCCTCGGAGGAGCGCGGGCACCTGGGGCCGGTGAGCGCGCTGGCCTTCGCGCCGGACGGGACGCTGTACTCGGGCGGCTGGGACAAGCACGTGCGCGCGTGGCGCACGGGCGTGGAGCCGCTGCGGCCGGGGCAGGCGCGCGTGCGCTTCGAGAAGCGCGGCGGCACGGTGGTGCTGGGCGGCACGCTGAATGGGAAGGCGCCGGTGTCGCTGGCGGTGGACGCGCGCGCGCCCGCCATCCTCCTCACCAGCGAGGCGGCCACGGCGGCGGGCATCGACGTGCCCGCCCTCAAGGAGACGCTCAACGTGCCGAGCGCGCTGGGCACCACCGCGGCGCGGCTGGCGCGCGGCCAGACGCTGAGCTTCAAGTCGCTGCGCCTGGAGGGCGTGGACATCGCCGTCTGCGACACGTGCGTGCCCGAGGGCAGCCAGGGCGTGCTGGGCGCTCCCTTCACCGAGCGCTTCGAGGTGACCTTCGACGAAGTCACACAGGAGGCCGTCCTCGCGCTGAAGGGTGGGGTGCCGGAGGGCGTGCGCGCGCAGGAGGCGCTGGTGCTGGCGCCGCGCTCGGACTTCACCTTCCCGGCCTACGTCAGCGACGTCACCGTGGACGCGCGCGGGCAGCGGCTCGGCGTGGGCCTGTCCGAGCAGAAGCCGGAGCGCAACCGCGAGGTCTACGAGCGTGAGCGCAAGGGCGTGGACGAGCCCCGCGGCCCCTTCAACGCGGGCGCGCTGGTGGACGCGCAATCCGGCCAGGTGCTCCAGAAGTGGCCGCTGCACCAGGGCGTGGTGTCCACCGCGGCCATCTCTCCGGATGGGCGCTCGCTGGCGTCGGGCGGCTGGGACAAGCGCGTGTACCTCTTCACGGAGGGCGAGGACGGCGCGAAGGGCGAGCACGAATTCGACTGGTCCGTGCGCCGGGTGCGCTTCAGCGCGGACGGCCGCTGGGTGGGCGTGGCCGCGTGGACGCCGCAGGTGGCCAGCAGCAGCGGCGACAGCGACCCGGCCGCGGTGCTGCTGGGCGTGCGCTACGCGGAGCCCGCCGTCGTCGCGCCTCAGTAGTTGAGGAAGATGGCGTCCTTCGGGACGCCGCGCGCCTGGAGCGTGGCCTTCACGCCCTGCACCATCGTCGACTGGCCGCAGAGGAAGGCCACCGCGTCCTGCACGGGCTCCTCGCCCAGGTGCGCCTGCACGTAGCCGGTGAGGCCCTGCCAGCCGCTGACGCCGGGCTGGCTGCACGTGCGCACCACGCGCACGCCGCCGGCCTCCCACTCGTGCAGCTCGTCCGCGTACGCGAAGGCGCCCGGCGTGCGCGCGCCGAAGTACAGCGTCACGCGGCCAAAGGCCTCGCGCTCGCGGCGGATGCTGGCGATGAGGGAGCGGATGGGCGAGATGCCGGAGCCGGTGGCGAACAGCAGTACGTCGTGGCCCCGCGCGCGCTCGAGCGGGAAGCCCTTGCCCTCGGGCTGGGACACCTCGACGAGCGAGCCGGGGGGCAGGCGGATGAGGGCATCCGGAAGGATGGCGCCGTCCTTGAGGAGGAACTCCCAGCGCGTCCCCTGGGGGTCGGGCGGGGAGGCGATGGCGAACATGCCCTCCGACACACCAGGCAGGCGCAGGCGCACGTACTGCCCGGGGTGCGCGTGCATGCCCACCAGGGGGGTGCCGCGGATGTCGAGGACGAGGTCGGTGAGGCCATCGGCGGCGGGGCCGGTGGTGGCGACGGTGGCCGGGTGCCAGTCGGGCATGGTGGTCTCGATTTTAACCCAGCGCGCCCGGGGGCGCGCCTCCCCTGGTAGCCTTGGGGGGTGAAGAGCCTTCTCTGGATAATCTTGTTCCTGCTGGGACTGGCCGGCGTGTTCATCCCGCTGACGTATCTCTATACGGCCAGCAAGCTGCCGCCCCTGGACAGTGAGTTCGACGTCGAGAAACAGCTCAAGCACAGCATCGAGGGCGAGCGGATGAGCCTGCGGGCGGGGCAGTACCAGAAGAACCCCCGCCCCATCACCTTCACGCGCCCGGACTTCTCGCGGCTGCCCAAGGACCTGGTGGCGCTCTACATCCGCCACATGGGGTGCCCGCGCTACTTCCAGACGCCCCGCGAGCACGGGCCGGCCTGGGCGTGGCGCCTGTTCGCCGGGGTGACGGTGGGCGCGAAGCCCCAGGGAGACGGCGCGTGCGAGCGCATCCTCGCCATGCGCATCGCCCACGCGCTGGGCATCTACGACAACCTGAGACAGTCGGTGGCCGCGCACCGGCTGCACTCCTTCATGCAGAAGGATCAGCTCATCGCGTACGACCTGTCCGCCATCTACTTCGAGCGCGGCATCGTCGGCGTGGAGGACGCGGCCCACACCCTCTTCGGGCGCGAGCTGTCGGAGCTGCAGCTGTCGGAGCTGGCGGAGCTGCAGCTGGCGCTGCCGCCCTTCGGCTACTACGAGGACCTCAAGGTGTGCCGCAACCCCACCGTCATCCGGCAGAACCGCGACATGCTGCTGGAGGACCTCGCGGGCTGGAAGCTCGTGGGCGAGGACCGCGCGCGCAACGCCATCGCCCAGCCGGTGTTCTGCACGCGCTGAGCGCCCTTCACGCCAGCAGGGGCACCTGCCCGAAGCCGGACCGGCGGGCTCCTACTTCAGGAAGGTGCGCTCGAAGTAGTCGAGCCCGTCGGAAATCTTCTTCCGCTGCTCGGGGCTCGCCCCCTTCGCCTGGGCGCGATACCGGTCGAGCATCTTGAACGCGGTCTCCATCTGGTCGTCCTCGATCTTCCCCGCGGTCGACCGGGTGGAGATCTGGATTTCCAGGTCGTCGATGCGTCGATGCAGGTCGGTCGTGCGGGGCGCGCTCCCGTAGGAGCCGCGCGTCTCCGTATCCGTGGGCTCGGGGGCCACGTCCTCACTGCTCGGGGCGCGAGTCTTCTTCCGGGACGTCGTGCGCGCCGTCGCGGGGGCCAGGGCGTGGTCCTCGGGCTCGTCCTGGGACGGCTTGCCCTGCGTCGCCGCGCGCTTGGGCGTGAGCGCCGCGTCCGCGACCGCGGGGGCCGCCGTCGGCGCCACGGTGCCCGCGGTCCCCAGGGCGGCGGTGGCCTCGCTCGGAGCAGCGGGAGCCACCGCGGCGGGCGCACCGGCAACCGGAGGCTCCACGGCGGGCGCGGCCGGAGCCGTGGGGACCACGGCGGTGGGTTTGACTTCCGGCGCCTTCGCCTGCGCGGGAGGCGGGGTGGGCGTCTCCGGCGAGCCGCGCACGACGATGGCCGCGCCCGCGCCCACCAGCAGCACGGCGGCGCCGATGGCGGCGGCGGCCACGGGCACGCGCCTGCCGCCCTTCTTGGGCACGGACACGCCGGCGGCGCGCAGCTCCTGCGACGTCAGCTCCGTGTTCAGCTCCGGCGGCACGGGCACCGGCGTGGTGGGCCGGCGCGACTCCACGTCGTCCCGCCCGCGCGGCTTCTCCACCGGCGCGGGCGCGCTGGGGTTGGAGCGCGTGGACCGCAGGGTGCGGCGCAGCTTGTTGAGCTGCTGGCGCAGCGCGTCCGCCGAGTTGGGGCGCGTCTCCGGGTCCTTGGTGAGCATCTGCAGGATGAACGCGTCCAGCGCGGGCGGCAGCTCGGGGACGAACTCCGAGGGCCGCGGCGGCCGCGCCTCCACGTGCTTCATCAGCAGGTCCACCGGCGAGGCGCCGATGAAGGGCAGCCGGCCCGTGACGGCCTCGAAGGCGACGACGCCCAGCGCGTAGAGGTCGGTCATCGGACCCACCTCCTGGCCGCGGGCCTGCTCGGGCGCCATGTACTCCGGCGTGCCCACCACCATGTCCGTGCGCGTCTGTGCGCTGCGTCCGGTGGGCGTCTGCGCGCGCTTGGCGAGGCCGAAGTCCAGCACCTTCACGTACCGCGAGCCGTCCGGCTGGCGCACGAGGAAGATGTTGCTGGGCTTCAAGTCGCGGTGCACCACGCCCGCGCCATGCGCGGCGGCCAGCGCGGCGAGCACCTCGTCGAGGAGCGACAGCGTCTCCTGCACGGGCAGCCGGTGCTTCTCCGCCAGCACCGCGTCGAGCGCCTGGCCCTCCAGGTACTCCATGATGATGTACTGCCGGCCGTCCGGGACCTGCCCGAAGCCGAAGATGTCGATGATGCCGCGGTGACGGATGGCGTTGACGGCGCGCGCCTCGGCGAGCAGCCGCTCCACCTGCTCGGAGGAGTGCGCCAGCTCCGGCCGCAGCACCTTCACCGCCACGCGCTTGCCGATGAGCGGCTGGATGCCCTCGTACACCAGGCCCATGCCACCCACGCCGATGCGCGAGCGCAGCTCGTACTCGCCGAGCCTCAGGCCGATGAGGGGGTCCCTCACCCCGGCGTCCGCGGCCACGGTCTCGGAGGATGCATGCACCACGACCTTGGGCTCCTCTCTTGCTCCACCCGGCACGTGGAACGACGACAACACCACCGTGCCGTCGCGTGGGCACACGGCGGTGTCAGGTGGAACGGAAAGGCCGCAGGTCTCGCAGATCAGCTCGGATGCCATCTCAACCGGAGAGCAGCGTAGCAGGAGGACGCCGGTGAGGCGATGTGCACCGGCCCGGGGTAGCAGGCGAGCGGTCAAGCTCCGCACGCCTTCTCCTCCCGACGGGCCCCCCCACGTCGGGCATCGGACGGCGGACCTATGGGATGGGCTGACAGTCGACGACGTCCTGCATCAGCCCCGTGTCGCCGGGGTTGGCGGTGCTCGCTCCGCCCGGGCCACCAGCGCCCACGGTGAAGGTGACGCCACCATCCGTCAGCGCCACACCCGAGGCCCCGCCGCACCACACGCCCACGGACGGGCCACCGCCGCCACCACCGCCCGCGCCGCCCCGGCCGCCGTTGCCACCACGGCCGCCGTTGCCACCACGGCCACCGGAGGTGGTGTAGTTGATGCCCGCATCTTCCGAGAGCACCCGGTCACCCGCTCCAC
>NZ_JABBJJ010000545.1 GCF_012933655.1 Pyxidicoccus fallax
CCAGCTCCCTCTCGAAGTCCCCCAGGCGATTCGGCGGATGTCGCCCTCGGCCTCCTGGCGCACCTGCTGGGCGCAGCCCGCCTTGCTGTCATGGCGCCGGAAGCAGCTGCCCACCGACATCCTCCCCGCCCTCGCCTGTTCCTCGGCGCGCACATGCCCATAGCCGCGCACGGAGACGACCCGCCTGGGATGCGGCCTCGCTGGAGGAATCATTCCTCCACGACGACCCGCCGGGGATGCCGCCTCGCCGGAGGAATCATTCCTCCACGACGACCCTCCTTCCGGAGAGGGCTGACATGCCAGGAAGGATGCGGCTCGCGTCAGGGAATGACCTCTGGCAGCTCATCCGGTTGCGTGCCCTTCGGACCATCCATGGGCCGAGGCGGGGGCTGACACGCGCGCGGGCTCGGGAGTCACGCGGTGCCGCGGGACGACGCCTTGACCGCCATGGATGCTGCGATGGGGCACCTGGCACCACGCTCACGATGAGGGAGGGCGCCTCCGAGGACAGGAAGCTTCCCGCCTCGAACGAATCCGAGGCGCGGAAGATGCGCCCTGGAAACAGAAGGGGCGGCGCTGGAATTGCGAAGGCAGCCGCAGGCAATCCTCGCGGCCTTACCGGACATCCCTGAAGCAGGTTAGTTCCCCGAGGTCAGGAACTGGATGGCGCGAAGCAGCTCGGTGTCACGTCCCGCGGCGATGTCCACGGCCGTGGGTGCCGACTCGATATCCGGCACGATGCCGACGCCATGGAAGCGCGTGCGGTCCGGGAAGAGCACCTCCATTCCGGTGAAGTAGACCATCATCCGGCCCGGAAGCGAGAGGCGGGTGATGTTGCCGTTGGTGCCGGCGCTGCGGCGCCCGATGACGGTGACGCGTCCGGCGGCCGTGAGCATGATGGAGAAGTTCTCCGCCGCCGACACGCTGTTCGGCCCCACGAGCAGGACGATGGGGCCGCCATACGAGGGATTCGACAGGGGCGTCCACTCGTACCAGTTCTCGTGCGTCTCCATCTGGTCGGGGCCCGCCCAGTACGGGACGCGGAAGATGGGCGAGTAGAACGTCTCCGGGATGAGGCGCCGCGCCGCCTCGTAGTGGTTGCCCGCCGGGTAGCCCCGCATGTCGATGACGAGGCCACTGGCCCCCGCCGCCCCCGCGAGCGCCTCGTTGAAGGCCGCGATCGACGGGAGGACCTCGTCGGACATGTTGATGTAGTGGAGCGTGGGGGCGCCCAGGTCCGTGAGCCGGCCAGCGGGCCGGTGCGTGGGGGCATCGCCCACCTGCAAGAGCTGCGCGTGCGGCTGGGGCAGGACGGTCACCGTGCGCGTGATGCCGTCCACGCTCCGGAGCCCGAACTCGGTGGGCCCGCTCAGCTCCAGCAGCCGTCGCGCGGCCACGTCGTGCAGGTAGCCCGGCGTCGCCGCCGAGGCCCGGGACATCTCCTCCGCGAGCCACTCGGACATGGGGCGGCCCGCGACGCTCACGAGGGTGTCTCCTGGCTCCACACCCGGTACGAGTGAGCGGCGAATCACGGGCTCACCGGCGACCTGCTCCAGCGTGACGGGGAAGAAGCCGCCGACCAGCACTCCTCCGATGGGGAAGACGAACCCGTGGCCATCCGCGAGCACCTCGTTGAAGCGCAGGAGGCGCTGCTGCAGGCCCTTGCGGTCCGTGACGGGGCTTGCGTCCACGGACGCCAGCGTCTCCTGGAGCCGCGCGTCGATGCCGTCGCCCACCACGTGGAAGTACGGGTAGAAGAGCCGGGTCGTGCCGTGGACGATGAGCAGGTTCGCGCGGGCGATGCTCGACGACGCGGCGATCGGCGGGAACGGCTCATTCAGTGGCTCCCTCACCCGCATGGGGGGACGCTGGACGGGCGCGGTGCGGTCCACGGGCCCGGGCTGTCCGAGGAACTCGAGGTTGCCGAGCCCCCGCTGCACGGCGCTCCGCTCCGGTGCGCCATCTCCCAGGGGAAGTGACAGGTCCAGGTCGGCGGGGATGAGGTCGGGAACCACACCCTGCGCGTCCTCGAGCTGCTCGGTGCGAATGAGGAGCCCCTTGTCCGCGATGGGCATCCAGCGCGTCTCCGCCACGGCGGTGGAGACCGGCTCGCCAACGAGCCACGCCCTGCGGGCCATTCTCAGGTCCACGGCGAAGCGGGCCGCCGCGGGGGCCAGGGTGCGTCCGGTCAGCAGCGCCACGGGGAGCTCCGCCCGGCCCGTGGCGGCATACGGCGTGCTCGCCTGCACCTCGACGTCGTTCCAGTAGCGGTTGAAGTTGATCTCGTCCGTCACGCCTTCGTGGACGCGGACGCGCCGGGAGACGCGCTCCACGGGCGCGCTGCTCGCCGCGCCAATGGCGTTGGCCAGGGCCTGCTCCAGCCCTGGCGCGGCGGGCAGTCCGCGCAGGTCGATGACGACGGCGCGCGTCTGTCTCGGAAGGTGGATGGCGCCGGTGCCCGGACGGATGAAGGCGATGGGGCCCACGTTCAGGACCTGCACCGGCCGGAGCGTCGCGCGCGTGGCGTCCAGGGCACACGCCGGCTCCAGCGCGGCGGCATAGGCGGTCGCGGCCGCATCCCAGTCGACGGTGGCGCCCTCCAGCACGGCGGCCAGTGCCATGTCCGTCTCCAGGTTGGTGGCATTCGTACCGAAGAAGCGCAGCTGGGCGTGTGCCGCCGACAGGCCCAGGGACCCCGGACGGGTTCCCGCCGGGCCCGCCGCGGCGCGGTCGCACCAGTCCTCCGGCGGAGCGGACTGCGCGAGCGCTTCGCTCCCGAGCAGCAGGCCGAGGCAGACCGTCGAGAAGGTCAGGCGAGACAGGCGTCTACGACCAATCCGGCGAGGAACGACGTATCCATGATGGGACATGTGTGCGGAGCCTCCAGGCCTGGCCGGCGGGCCAGGACATCTGGAAAACGGGACGCACCGCGCGCGGTATTACAACCGGATTGCGCCAGGCTCCACGCGTCAACCATCCGCACGGGAGACTGTCCGGCACGGAGATGGCCTCCGCGGCGCAACCATCTCGCGGGCCGCCGTACCTTCCGTGAAGCCCGCACTCCCCACGTGCGAGGCCCCGTCCCCGGGCTGTTCCACCCTGGACGCCTGCACACGCTCGTGCGTTGACACCCTGGGATTCCTCTTATCCCATGATGTCATGCGAACCCATCTTCTCACGTTTTGTGCATCTGCCCTGGTGGCCACCGCCTGTGGCGGCGAGGCCTCCGTCGACGGCAACCCGACGGGTGAGTCGCTCTCCACGCGCGAGCAGGCGGCCTTTTCGGGAGTGAATGGCACGTACTGCCTGGTGAGCCCGTACAACTGCAAGCTGCAGGAGTCGGGCGGCAACCGCGTCCCCACCAACGACCCGGCCGACGACAACTGGGGGCTGGTGACGGGCGTGCCCATCCGGAACGGCAACGGCACGGTGGTGGGCACCAACACGCGGACGAGCGCCGCCTTCAACTACGGCCAGACGCGCACCTTCGCCGGTGAGCTGCATGCCTTCGCGGTGTCGACCTCCAACTCGAGCGCCGGATGGCTGCCCATCTCGGCCATCCTGGGCCGCACGTCCTTCGAACAGAAGGTGGGCCACGTCTCGGCGCTGGGCGCGGGGCTGGGGAAGCTGGGCTGCTACGCCGTGCGCAACTGGCACGACACCAACCTGGAGTTCAAGAAGGTGGTCCGCGACAGCACGGCCACCCACGAGCGCGCGGGAGACTACCTGCCGCTGGTGCGCGCCAACGGGCAGCGCTCGGTGAACCTCATCTTCAACGTGCCGGGCATGGCCCTGGGCGGCCCGGCCGTGGACCACTTCCCAGCGGGCACGAAGTTCCAGCGCCTGGACGTGCCCACCGAGCACGGCGTTCCGTCCATCGACATCCCGCTGTGGGTGCAGGGCAGTGACGGCCGCTACACCGTGCAGTCCGGGACGATGAAGTTCCTCTACGGCTACGTCATCGCGGCGACCGGCACCAAGCGCAACGGGTGGATGGCGTACGACGCGCTCGAGGTCAGCTCCGGCTGCCCGTGAGCCGCTGAAGGACGGGCCTCGCTCTCGCGCGCGAGCGGGGGTGAGGTCCCGTCCATCCGTGTCCGGGGATGAGCCGCCGATTGCGCGCCCCCTGTTCCGGAGCTGTCAGCGTGCTCCGTAAGATGGGCGCCTTCCTCAATGGTGGGGAGGCTCTGTTGGAGGTCGGTCGGATGCGCGGATTCGTTCGTGGAAACTTCTTCCGGGTGGCGATGGCGTTCGTTGCGGGAGGGATGTTGAGCGCGTGTGGTGGCGCGGATCTGGAGGCCGTCGAGGACGTGGACGCGTCCCCCGCGAGCCACACGGCCTCCTACATTCCTCCCTGCACCGGGCAGCAGGCGTGGATCATCTACTACTACAGCACCTCGAATCCCTCTCAGGAGGTGGGCCGCATGGAGTGCACGTGCGAGCCGAAGATCTACCGGTACGGCACGACCTCCGGTAACTCCCAGCTGTACTACGAGCAGGTCTGCGGCCAGCTCTGAAAGCAGCCCTCGTCGTTGACGCCGTGCAGCCCGCGCGGAGTATTGCGCGGGCAGCGCAGAGCGCACCGCGACAATCGCGTGACGCCCGCGCGACGTTGATGCGGGACGTCGGAGCTCCGGGGTTGAATGCGCTCCCCCTTCCCCCAAGGAGTGACGACATGAAGCACCTGAATCCCGCGCGGATGGCGCTGCTCACCTTCGCGCTGCTGCTGGGCAGCCTGGGCACGGCGCGCGCGGAGGAGCCGAACGTGCGGCTCGTCTCCGCGCGGCTCCAGACTCTCTGCGGCAGCGTGGCCTGCAACCGGCTGGTGGGCTCCGTGGAGGTGAAGAACCTCGCCTACGAGAAGCAGGTCGCCATCGCCTACACGACGGGCGACGGGCAGTGGACGGAGGTCGCGGCCGGCTACGTCTCGGGCGCCGACAATGGCTACGAGAGCTGGTTCTTCTCCCGGGACCTGCCCACGGGAGCGACGGTGCGCTTCGCCGTGCGCTACACGGTGCTGGGCCAGACGTACTGGGACAACAACGCCGGGACTGACTACGTCCTGGGCGGCGCCAACGCGCCGGAGTCCATCCTCGGCGCGGCGAACGTGAAGCTGGAGCGGGCCGCCTACGAGTACAGCCGCGCGGGCCCCCACGTCATCGGCTACCTGGTGCTGAAGAACCTCGCTTCCGTGAAGGACGTGAAGGTCGTCTACACCACCGACAACTGGGCCACCGTCCAGGAGAAGGCCGCGTCCTTCCACTCCGACGTGGCCAACAGCGGCGGCGGCCTGGAGCGCTGGATCTTCGCCCTCCCCATGTACGCC
>NZ_JABBJJ010000546.1 GCF_012933655.1 Pyxidicoccus fallax
CTCGTGGTGGGGGAGGGAACGGACTCCGGTGAGGTGGGGGCCTCCCGGAGTCCGGTCCATCTTCTCCTGGCGGGTGGTTGTGGGGCGGGGTTCCCGGGAGCGGCGGCATCGCGCTGGGGACGGTCCATCTGAGGCGGTTGGGCGAGGCGGAGCGTTGGCGGCGGCCCGTGGGGGGCGGTCGCGTTCGATGGCGATGGTGTGGAGTGGGAGGCGGTTCATGGGGGCGGTGTCCGCGCTCACCGCGTTGAGTTTGATGCTGACGGCGCAGGTGGCGCCGGCAGCGGACCTGGCGCCAGCGGGGGAAGTCCGGCGCCGGACGCAGGACCCGGAGCGGCTGGCGCCCTTCGGGTTGATGCTGGACGCGGGCGTCACGGAGGGCGCGGGGCTGTCCGTCTCGTTCCAGCCGACGAAGCTCGTCCGGCTGCACCTGGGAGGCACGCACAACGGCATGCGTCCTGGCGCGCGCGCGGGGCTCACGCTGCTGCCGCTGCGCGGGTGGCTGACGCCGGCGCTGAGCCTCGAGCTGGGCCACGCGAGGCCCGCGGACGCGCGCTGCGTGGAGCGCCGGCTGGCGGACCGCACGCTGCTGCCCAGTCCGTCCTTCGAGCGCGTGGGCTACACGTACGCGAGCGCGCTGCTCGGCTTCGAGATGCGAGCGCCCCAGCAGCGGCTCACCTTCTTCGTGCGCGGGGGCTTCAGCTTCATCGAGCTGTACGGCCCCGGGATTGAAGGCCTGGACGACCCCTTCCGCGGCGCGCTGGCGCCGGAAGAGACCCGGCCCTGGCGGGTGCGCAGCGTGCGGCCCACCGCGAAGCTGGGCATCCTCCTGTCCTTCGGTTAGCGCGCGAAGCCGCCGAAGAACTCCAGGACCTGGTCCTCCGCCCAGAACTGGGGCTTGTGCACGCGGCCTCCGACGAAGCCCACGTGTCCTCCGCGCTCGGTGAGCACCACGCTCAGCTGGGGGTTGTCCGTGGCGGCGGGAGGAATGACGGGTGCCTCCAGCATGGGGTCATCCGCCGCGCTCAACAGCAGCGTGGGCTTGCGGATGGCGCCCAGCCGGGGGCCGGAGGAGGCCTCGGCGTAGTAGCGCTCGGCGCTCCCGAAGCCGTGCAGCACCGCGGTGACGGCGTCGTCGAAGGCGCGGATGGTGCGCGCGGCCTCCATCCGCTGGCCGTCAAAGGCGCCGGGGAAGCGGCGCAGCTTCTCGCGCGCCTTCTTCTTCAGCGTGCGCAGGAAGCGCTCGCGGTACAGCAGGTGGAAGGGGCCTCCGCCGTCGAGCTTCCGGCAGCAGGCATCCAAGTCGTACGGCGCGCTGACGGCGGCGGCGGCGTCCACGGGCGCGGCCTCGCCCTGGTCCTCCAGGAGCCGGCACAGCACGTTGGCGCCCAGCGAGAAGCCCACCGCGAAGAGGGGGCCGGTGACGCGCTCGCGCACCTCGCGCAGCACGAGCAGCGCGTCGTCGATGTCGCCCGAGTGGTACGAGCGCGCCAGCCGGTTGGGCTCGCCGCTGCACGAGCGGAAGTTGAGCGCGGTGGCGCCCCAGCCCCGCTCGGCGGCGCCGCGGAGGACGGCGGTGATGTAGCCGGCCTGGGACGAGCCCTCCAGGCCATGGAGCGCCACCACGTGGGGCGCGCCGCGCGGCCCGTCGAAGGTGTCGAGGTCGACGAAGTCCCCGTCGGGCAGCTCGCGGCGCTCGCGGCGCACCGTGGGCGCGTGGGTGGGGCGCACGAGCGAGGCGTAGATGGTCTGCGCGTGCTCGTTGGCCAGACCGGGCGCGGGGACGAAGGGCTGGGTGGGCTGGAATCGCACGGCCCGGGGATAGCGCCCGCGCGCCCCCGGGACAAGGGACGATGGCGTGAACCGTCTACTCGCGGCGGGGAGGCGGCCGCCCGGACGCCAGGCGGCGCGCGGCGCGCATGGAGGGACAGCCCTGCTCGCGCACGGCCTCCGCCTCGGCGGTGAGGCCGAAGAGGTCCAGGTACTTGCGCACGCGCTCGTCGAGCGTCGGCGCCTCGATGAGGCGGCAGACCTCGTCCGCCTCGTACTGGCGGCAGACGGAGGGCCGCCGCTCGTACACGGAGCAGAGGTTGTCCTCGGTGAGGTGGGGGCAGCGCAGGCCCAGCGGCTTGTCCAGCGCGGCGATGTCCGGCGCCACGCAGCAGGCGCCACAGCGGGTGCACTCCATGGATGAAGAACCTCGGCGACTCAACGCGGGACGACCTTCTCCACCTTCCCCAGGTTCGTCACCGTGAGGCTGACACCCTGGCCCTTCTTCCACGTCAGGAACTCCTGCTCGCTCCCCGGCTCCAGCACGTGTTCCTTCTCTCCGTCGTCCTCGTAGCGGACGCGCACGGAGTACGTCTCCTCGCGGCGCAGCCGGTCCACGCCGCTCGCCGGGAGCTCCGGCCAGCGCGGCCGGTCATCGGTGCCGGACAGCTCGCGGCGGTCCTGCTCCTTCCACTCGTAGGTGTCATACCGGCACTGCTGCGCGAAGACGGGCTCGGTGCGGTAGCGCGTCTCGGTCTGGCAGTCCTCGTAGCTCTCGCTGCAGTACTTCGTGACGTCCTCGCAGACCTCCTCCACGAAGCCGTTGCCCTGGTCCCGGCGGCGGCACTTCTCCTCCGTGCCGCAGGCCACCTTGCGCGTCTTCGTGCGGCACACCCGCTCCGTGCCGTCCGGCACCCGGCGCGTGCCGCGCTGGCGCGACGCGCAGTCGCGCACGTTGGCCACGCCCGCGGCTTCTCCGGCGCCGTTGACGGGCATGCGCGGTGGGGTGGTGCTCAGCTCGTCCCGCCAGCCCGTCTTCACCACCGGGCTGAAGCGCTCGCGCACCACGGAGCGCTTCCACGCGGTGCCGGTGACACTGCCGGCGAACTCATGCGTGCTACCCGCCCAGAGGCTGAAGAGCGCGGAGCCGAAGCAGCAGGAGAACAGCAGGCCCAGGGCGAGCCACGCCTTCTTCCCCAGCGGCTTCTTCGGCGCGGCCACGGGCCGGGCCTGGGCGGGGGAGGGCAGCTCGCGGCCCACCGACGCCTTCGCGTCGTCCGTGCGCTCGGCGCTGCACTGCTTGCAGCGCGGCGAGTCTCCCCGGTTGGCGGCGCCGCAGTACGCGCAGAACCAGTCCTCGCCCGCCGCGGCCAGTTCGAGCGCCGCGCTGTCCGTGACGCCCTCGCGCAGCGACTTTCCGCTCTTCGCGTCCACCCCGCCGAAGTCGAACTCCGACTCCTTGCCCGTCAGCTCGCGGGGGTTGCCGCAGTGGGGGCAGACCTTGTGGCGCGCGGGGATGCCCTGGGTGTCGCAGGAGGTGCAGTTCCAGGTCCCCTCGATGATGCGGGTGCGCTTGGCCATGGCGGCATCCTACCCGGCGCTCACACCCAGAGCGCGCGAGGGAAGGGGACGTCCGGCGCGGCGGGCAGCCCGGGACGCAGGGGGCGCACCATGGGCAGCGAGCCCTCTCTCGCCACGCGCGCCGCTCCGGGCACGCGGGCCACCCAGGGCATGGTGCCCGGCTCCTCCCACAGCACCACCTTGGACAGCCCGGCTTTGCGCGCCATGGCGCAGGCCGCGTCCAGCAGCGCGGTGGCGTCCGCCTCGCAGCGCACGTCCAGCATCAGCACCACCAGTTCGCCGCTGCGGGCCATCATCGCCCACAGCGCGGTGGAGTCGCCCACCGTCGCGCCGCACGCCTCGGGGCGGGGCCGGCGGAGCATCTCCGCGTAGATGCGCTCGCGCTCCAGGTGCCAGTCCATCTGCGCGGGGCTCGGCCAGAGGAAGAAGGGCACGCTCGGCCGCCGCATCCGCTGGAGCGCCGCGGGCACGTCCGCGTCCTTCAGCAGCGCGTCCACGTGTCGGGTGGACTGGTCGGCGCGGGGCTGGAGGTTCCAGTCCCACGCGGGCGTCTCCTCGTAGCCGGAGCGGCGGTAGAGCGGCGCCCCCACGTCGGAGAAGAGGACCGCGGCGTGGCCCCTGGGCGAGGCGCGCTCCAGCTCGGCGGCCACGAGGTCCATCATGCGCGAGGCATGGCCACGGCCGCGCAGGGACTCCTCGGTGAAGACGCTGGCGATGGAGAAGCTGTCGCCCGCGGCGTACTCGCCGTCCGGGCCGAGCAGGAAGCTGTCGTTGTGGAAGCTCTCGCATGAGGCCAGCACGCGGCCGTCGTCGTCCAGCAGCAGCCACGTGCGCATGCCCTCGCGGCACCAGGGGTGGGCGCGCAGCCGCACCTCACGCTGGTGGAACTGCTCCACGGTGAGCGGGGAGCCCCAGGCGGAGTGGGTGACGCGGTCTCGCTCGGCCTTCTGCGCTTCGGTGGCAAGGACCAGGTGCATGGCGGCGCAGGGTAGCCGCGCCCGTCCCCGCGCGCACTCGCGACGGCGGACGCCCGTCCGCGAGGGCTCACAGCCGCGTGGTGTAGGGGAAGCGGAAGTGGAGCTGCAGGTAGGCCTGGCCCACGTGGAAGATGCCGTCGCGCAGCCGCTCCGGCAGCCCGAGCCCGCCGAGCTCCTGGGGCACGTAGAAGACGGACTCCCAGCCCACGCCCACGAGGAAGCTCTTCGAGGCCATCAGCTCCAGGTCCACGCCCAGCGACGCGCCGGGCCGCAGGAAGTGGGTGTCCTCCAGCGTGTCCGAGTGCAGGTACGCGTACGTCAGCAGGAGCCCCGCTCCCACCGAGAAGCGCGCCGGGCTGGAGGACAGCGGCAGGCCCAGGGACAGCGGCTTCCACGTGGCGCCGTACATGCCGGTGTCGCGCAGCTTGGGGGAGATGATGAGCGAGTCCGGGATGAGGATGGACGGGGAGATGCGAATCTCGTCCAGGCCCTGTGCCTGCTTCCGGTAGCGCCGGGGGATGAGGCGCTGGTTCTTCCTCAGCCACTCCTTGTCCAGCACCGCCTCCACGGAGATTTTCAGCCCGGTGTGGATGGGCTGGTCCTCGAAGACGGGCCCGAAGAAGAGGAACGCGGCGGGGCCCACGCCCACATCCACCGGCACGGTGACTCGCTGGGCGGTGGCCAGTCCCGGCAGCAGGAGGAACAACAGCAGGAGTCGGGCGGGACTCATGTAGGCCTCGTGGAGATCCAGGATTGCCGGATTGAATCACAAGGAGTTGAACGGTTGACGTTCTTTGGAGCAGGAAGGGGGCCGCCCGGGCCCACTCACTGCCCGCTGGCCCCGCGACACTCTGGAGACCCGATGCTTTCCGCAGCGCTGTTGATTGCCACGTCCCTGCAGGCCCAGACGCCTGCCCCCACCC
>NZ_JABBJJ010000547.1 GCF_012933655.1 Pyxidicoccus fallax
GTGTGGGTGCCCTCGGGGATGGCGAGCAGCTCGGCGCTGGGGATGCGGGCGGCCATCTTCCGGGAAATCCACCCGGGGGTGAACTTGTCGCGCTCGCCGGAGATGACGAGCGTGGGCACGTCCACATGGGGCAGGTGGTCCCACGCGGTGTGCTCGGCCAGCGACTCCAGGGTGCGCACGAAGACGACGGGGTCCATGCGGGCCAGGTGGTCGAAGTAGGGGCCCAGGTCGTTGCGGGCGATGCGCTCGCGGTTCATCTCCAGGGTTATCGCCAGCTGCACCGTCAGCTCCGTGCGGAGCGCGGCGTGGATGATGCGGGCGGACTGCTGGGGGTAGCGCTCCACCACGCGGCGGATGACGGGGAAGAGGCGCTTGAGGAGGGTGGAGTCGTGGAACGTGTCCAGCGGGTTGCCGTAGCTGCCGCAAATCAGCACGAGCCCGCAGACGCGGCTGGCGTAGCGGCGGTGGAACTCCAGCGCCACCTGCACGCCCATGGAGTGGCCGAAGAGCACGGCGCGCTCCAGACCCGCGGCGTCCATGATGCGCTGCAGGTCGTCGCACGTGTAGAGCATGCCCACGCGCGAGCGGTCATCCGGGTTGCCCGAGCGGCCATGGCCCCGGTAGTGCCAGCGCAGCACGCGGTGGCGCCGGGCGAGGTACGGGGCGAGGTACTTCCAGGCGAAGCCGTCGCAGCCCAGGCCGTCGCAGAGCACCATGCCCGGCAGGCCATCACCGGAGACCTGGTAGTACAGCTCCGCGCCGTCGGGGACGCGCAGGCAGTCCTGGCGGAAGTAGGCGGCCTCGGGGCTCATGCCTCCTCCACCTCGGCCTCGTCGTCGGGCAGGCCCTTGTCCAGGCCGTAGCGGGCAATCTTGAGAATCAGGTTGGAGCGGCTGATGCCCAGCTCGCGCGCCAGCCGGCTCTTGTTGTAGCGGGTGCGCAAGAGGCCCTGCTGGATCATCTCCCGCTCCAGGGCCTCCACCGCCTCGTGCAGCTTGCCGTGGGTGCGCGGGGGGATGAAGGGCCCGCCTCCGGGCACCACCGCGTCGCGGATGCGGCTGGAGAGGAGCTCCGCGGGGATGATCTCCATGTCGCCGCCGAGCACGAGCAGTCGCTCCAGCTCGTTCTCCAGCTCGCGGATGTTGCCCGGCCACGAGTAGGCCCCGAGGATGGCCAGCGCCTCCGGAGCCAGCCCCCGCGCGCGCTGCCCGTCGCGGTGGTGCTTGCGCAGGAAGTGGTCGATGAGGATGGGCATGTCGTCCCGACGCTCGCGCAGGGGCGGCAGCTGCACGCGGATGACGTTGATGCGGTAGAAGAGGTCCTCGCGGAACTCCCCGCGCTTGACGAGCTCGCCCAGGTCCTTGTGGGTGGCGGCGATGACGCGGACGTTGACCTCCTTGAGCTGGGTGCCGCCCACCGGGAGGAACGTGCCCTCCTGCAGCACGCGCAGCAGCTTCACCTGGAGGGCGGGGGACATGTCGCCCACCTCGTCCAGGAAGAAGGTGCCGCCGTCGGCCACCTCGAACAGGCCCTTCTTGTCCCGCAGCGCGCCGGTGAAGGCGCCGCGCGTGTGGCCGAAGAGGGCGCTCTCCAGGAGGTTGTCGTTGAAGGCGGAGCAGTTCTGCACCACGAAGGGCTGGTCC
Organism: Pyxidicoccus fallax; assembly: GCF_012933655.1. GTDB lineage: Bacteria > Myxococcota > Myxococcia > Myxococcales > Myxococcaceae > Myxococcus > Myxococcus fallax. The sequence continues at coordinate 1,644 of NZ_JABBJJ010000547.1, forward strand.
TTGCGCGGGCCGTTGTGGTGGATGGCGCGCGCCACCAGCTCCTTGCCGGTGCCGGACTCGCCGTTGATGAGGACGGTGGAGTCGGAGTTGGCCACCTTCTCCATCAGCCGGAAGACCTCCATCATCGGCCCGGACCGCCCGATGATCTTCTCGAAGCGGTAGCGGTCGCTCATGTCGTTGTTGAGCGACTGCAGCGTCTCGTCCCGGCGCGACTGCTCCAGCTCGTAGTTGGAGATCTCCGTCACCGCGAACTCGAGCAGGTCCGTGAGCTTGCTCAGCTCGGCCCCATCCAGCACGGGCACGCGGTCCTCGGCGCGCTCCAGGTCCGAGTGCGGCGGCGCGATGGGGACCATCTTCGCCCGGAGCTGCTCCGCGTCGCGCCCCGTCAGCGGCTGGCGGGCGAACCCCTCGACGAACAGGAAGCCCTCGTACTCGTTGGCGATGTAGATGGGGGCGCCCAGGATGGAGAAGTTCAGGTGGCAGTCATGGAAGAGCGCCCGGCGCAGTTTCTTGCTGGCCTTGAATTTTTCGTGCAGCACCCTCACCGATTGCCCGCAGCGCCGCAGCCCCTCCTTGGAGGAGAGCGACATGCGGCAGAAGTCGTTGGGCGGCGGGACGATGTCCCCGCGCTGCCAGTCATGCACCAGGCCATGCTTGTCCGCGTACGAGAGCTCGACCTGCCACCACTTGCGGATGACATCTCTCAGCATGATGATGGTGTGCAGGTTCAGGTGCTTCTCGAAGTCCATCCCCACCTCCGTGCGCCCCCTCGCTCGGGGCTGGGGACACCGGGTCGTCGGAAATCGATTCCTCGCCTCTCATACCCCATGAACGGGCTTTATCCGCACCCCTCTCTCCCGTGACTACTTCCACACACACGCGCGGTGGATCAGCGCATGGCCACGAGCACGAGCACGGCGAGGGGCATGAACATCATCATCACCACCACCATGGGCATGGGCACGGCCATGGGCACGGTCCCCGGAAGGGGACCCTGGCGGAGGAGCGCCGGAAGGACCGCAGCCGGCTCCTGTTCGCCCTGGTCCTGACGGCCACCATCGCGCTGGCGGAGGCGGTGGGCGGGTGGGTGACGAACTCACTGGCCCTCATGTCGGACGCGGGCCACATGCTGACGGACGTGTCCGCCCTGGCGCTGAGCCTCCTGGCGCTCTGGTTCGCGGGCAAGCCGGCGGACGTCAAGAAGACGTACGGCTACTACCGCATGGAAATCCTCAGCGCGCTGCTCAACGGCGTGCTGCTCTTGGGCATCACCGGCTTCATCCTCTACGAGGCCTGGGAGCGCTTCCGCACACCCTCGCCGGTGGAGCTGAAGCCCATGGCCCTGGTGGCCACGGTGGGCCTGCTGGCGAACCTGGGGGCCCTGGGCTTCCTTCACAGCACGCACTCCATGAACGTGCGGGGCGCCTTCCTGCACGTGCTGGGGGACACGCTGTCCTCGGTGGGCGTGCTGATTGGCGCCGGCATCATGGCGCTGACCGGCTGGTTCGTGGTGGACCCCATCATCTCGGTGGTCATCTCCGTGGTCATCGTGGTGGGCGCGGTGCGCCTCGTGCGGGACGCGGTGGACGTGCTGATGGAGGCAGTGCCGGCGCACGTGGACATGGCGCAGATCAAGGAGCTGATGCTGCGCGTGAAGGGCGTGACGGCGGTGCACGACCTGCACGTGTGGACCATCTCCAGCGGCGTCTACGCGCTGTCCGCGCACCTGGTGGTGCAGGACCCCATGGTGTGCAACAACGACGAGATTCTCTCGGCGGTGAAGCACGACCTGTACGACCGCTTCGGCATCGACCACACCACCATCCAGATCGAGAGCGAGACCTACGCCCACCTGGGCGAGGTGCACTGAGGGCGACGCTGTCGCCTCCCGTCATGGGGGGCGGCGTGACTCCGGGTGTGGGTTCTCGTAAGGTACCGGGTCAGCGGTGGGCCGAATGGCCGGTCGTGTCCCGCGCGCTCCGAGGTCGTTGCCATGAAGCAACTGCGCTCGCTCGCGCTGTTCTGCGTGCTGATTCCCGGGGTGGGACTGTCGCGGGAGGTGGCGTCGTCCACGGCGCCCAGGCCCGAGGCCACCTCGGAGGCGCCAGCGGGCACCCCCTCCGTTCCCGCCGCGGACGCGCCCTTGCGGCAGGACCGCTCCCCCGAGGAGTCCCCGCCTCCGTCGGTGAGCAGCATCGCCGAGGACGGGTCCGGCGAGGGGACCCGCCGCGTCCTGACGGAGCTGCTCGTGGGCGGCGGGGGCGTCGTGCTCGGCACACTCGCGGGTGAGGCCCTCTCCGGCGGCTCCTTCACGAACTGTGGCCGCTGCGAGGATGACAACCACCCCATGGTCAGACTGGGTGCCGGCCTGGGCGCGGGACTCGGGGTGTACGCGGCCGGGAGCTTCATGGGAGGGAAGGGGAGCTTCTGGGCCACCATGACGGGCGCGGGGCTCGGCGCGGGGACCGGGTACCTCCTCTTCCGGAACAGCGAATATCCCATTCCCCTGTCGTCCCTGGTGGTGCTGCTGCCTCTCGGAGGCGCCATCGTGGGCTACGAAATCTCCAGCGCCCGCGGTGACGACTCGCCTCCTTCGCAGAGGGCCGAGGCCCCGAGGCTGATTCCGGTGGCGGGCTCGACGCGCGACGGGGGCCTTCTCGGGGGGCTCGTGGGCCGGTTCTGAGCGGCTGGGGCGCCCGTCCCGGCGAGGGCCGTGCCCGCGCGTCGCCCTCGCGGGCGAGCGCCCGTGGCGCAACGGACGCTCATGGCGGGTTCGCCTTGCACTGGCCGGGACGGGCGGACCATCCTCGGCGGCCCATGAGCGTGCTGGACAAGGTGCTGTCGTTGCGGCCGGGCAACACGGTGGCGAGGGTGGGCGCCGGCTCGCGCATTCCCTTCCTGAACCCGAAGGAGCTCCTGCGCGTCCTGGAGCGCGCGCCGGTGGCGCTGCCGTGCCTGCCCGTGCAGGCGAAGGCGGCGCTGCCGGGGCTGCTTCGCGCGGCCCGTGCCGAGGACGCGGTGCTGGGGCTGGCGTGCCCGCACCCGCTGGCGGACCGGGGCGCGGCGGAGCGCTTCGTGACGGCCGTGCACGAGGCGGCGGTGGAGGCCGAGCACTCGCGGCCCCTGTTCCTCCAGGCCGGGCCGGTGCGCGTGGCCCGCGTGGACGGCGACGCGCTGGGCCCCCTGCAGGAGGGCCTCTTCCGCGTGGTGGACGCCGGATTCACGCTGGTGTCGTTGGACCTCTCGCGCCTGGACTCGTACGCCGCCGTGGAGGCGCTGAACGTGCTCGCGGGCCCGGTGTCCGAGCGCGAGCTGTCACTGGAGCTGACGGCCCCGGCCTCCACCGGCGGCGAGCCGCTGGACGCGTACCGGACGCTGCTGGAGGGGCTGAAGCAGTGGAAGGTGCCGGTGCGCTTCATCCGCATGCCGGCGGCGGCGTTGGGGGAGGGGGAGCCGGACGTGGAGCTCCTGCGGCAGCTGGTGGACGTGGCCGCGGACTACGACGCGGTGGTGACGGTGGGGGAGG
>NZ_JABBJJ010000548.1 GCF_012933655.1 Pyxidicoccus fallax
GAGCGGGGTGGTGGGCCGTGGGTCTGGTGGGGCTCCTGGCGTGTGCCCCCGGTGCGACCGAGGCCATCCCAGACGGGGACGCGCCTCCGGAACTCCCTCAGGACGCGAACCCGCCGCGCCCGGGCGGGTTCCCCCCCGTGCAGTCGCACGTGCCCACCTTCGCGCTGGAGCTGGCGCCGGGCGACCTCGCGAAGCTGGAGGCGGACCCGATGTCCGACGCCTCCGTGCCCTGCACGGTGACGCTGGAGGGAACGCGGGTGAAGGGGCGCGTGCGCTACCGGGGCGCGAGCACGCGCGACCTGCCGCAGAGGAGCTACAAAATCGAATTGGACTCCGGCGAGGAGCTGGAAGACCGCGACCACTTCGCGCTGCTCGCGAGCTGGCTCGATGGCGGGAAGCTGACGGAGAAGTTCGCGGTGGACCTGTACCGCGCCATGGGCCTGCCGGTGCCGGACGCCCGCTACGTGCGCGTCACCGTGAATGGCGAGCTCCAGGGGCTCTACCTGGACATGGAGCACGTGGGGAAGGACTGGCTGAAGCACCACGGTAGGGAGCGCGACGCGTCCATCTACCGCTGCGGCCACCGCAACTGCGAGCTGACGCCAAGGCCCGGTCCGCACCAGGGCTCCTTCGAGAAGAAGACCAACGAGGACACGGGCCAGGAGGACCTGACGGCCTTCCTCGCGTGGGTGAACGGCAGCGACGACGCGCGCTTCGAGGAGGAGCTGGAACGCCGGGTGGACGTGGAGGCGTACCTGGGCAACCTGGCGACGGACGCGCTCATCTCGAACCAGCTCATCGAGGACGCGCGTGGCTACTGGGTGCACGAGCTGCACGCGGACCGGTGGACGTACGTGCCGTGGGATTTGAACAACGCGCAGATGCTCTACTGGCGCACCCGGAAGCCCGAGTCCCGGCCCGTGGTGGACCACTCACCGCAGCCCTTCACGTTGTACGACCCGGCGGTGCAGGAGATTTTCGAGATGCGCGTGACGGCGCGGCCAGAGCAGCGGCCCACGTGGAGCGTGCTGGCGACGCGGGTGTGGGACCGGCCGGCGCTGCGGGCGAGATTGATTGCGAAGCTGGAGGCGGCGCTGGCGGGGCCCTTCTCCGAGGACGAGGCGCTGGCCCACATCGACGCGCTGTGGAAGGTGGTGGAGCCGGAGCTTCGGCAGGACCCGCACGCCTCCGCCGAGCACGCATCGCGAGCGCGCGAGTTCCTCCGGGACTACGTGCGAGGCCGGCGCGAATACCTGCTGAAGGAACTGGACGCGCTGAAGGCGCACGGGAGCGGACCGCTGGTCATCCGCGCGGTGGCGGCGGGGGGCGCGGGGTACGTGGAGCTGTACAACCGCGGCAGCGGCACGCTGCGCCTGGAGGACCTCGAGGTGACGAACAACCTGCGGGCCTCGACGCGGTACCGGCTGGGGCCGGGGACGCTCGGGCCAGGGGAGTCGGTGCGGCTGCTGACCAGTGGGGACACGTCCCGGGGGCCGCTGCATCTGCCCTTCACGTTGTCGAGCGATGGGGGCGAGGTGGGGGTCTTCAATCGGGAACGGCGCTCGGAGGTGACGGGAAAACCGGTGCTCTTCGGGCCGGAGGACGCCGTCTGGTACGGGCCGCTGCCCGCCGGCTCGGTGTACGGGCGCAAAGGCGGCGGGATTGGCGAGGACTTCGAGCAGCGCACCGAGTGAGCAGGTTGAAGGCGGAGGGGGAGGACGTTAGGCAGGAGGCCATGGCACATCCCGTGAGCTACGAGGGGACGGCGGACAACTTCGACCAGTTGGTCATGGAGCCCAAGGACGAGCTGGTGGTGGTGGACTTCTGGGGCCACGGCTGCCCGAACTGCGAAATCTACGCGGCGGCGGAGCCCATGCTCCTGTCGGAGCTGGACGGTGCGCCGATGCGGGTGGTGAAGGTGAACGCGTACGAGCACGAGGAGCTCGCGCGCCGCTTCGGCCTCTTCGGGATTCCGACGTTCCTGCTGTTCCGCGACGGGAAGCTCATCGGGAAGATGAGCCAGTACTACGGCAAGGAGTACTGGCTCGGCGTGGTGCGGGACCACCTGCCGAAGGCGTAGGACCGTGCATCATTCGTATGGTGCGTGCAGGGCTCCTGCCGCGACCGGGTCGAACCCCTGGGGCCATTGCGTCGTGTCGTCATAAAAGGCTCCCTTCAACACCGCGTCTGTGAGCACGGCGTGGGTGAGAATGGCGCCATGCAGGTGAGCATGCGTCAGGTCGGCCCTGATGAACGACGCACCTGTGAGATCGGCGTTCCTCAGCATGACTTCCTTCAGCTGCGCACCGATGAACGAAGCATGGTTTGCAGTGACCTCGTCCAGGTTGGCGCCCTCTAGATCCGCTCCGCGCAGCATGGAGCCGGACAGCGACGCACTGTCGAGATTCGCGGCTCTCATGGATGCACCTTCGAAGTCACAAAGCGAGAGGTCTGCATTCATCATCGAGGCGCGATCGAGTGATGCCTTGGAGAATTTCGTGGGAGGCCCCCCTGGATTGAATCGCAAGCTGGCTCGTGAAAAGTTGGCGTCCTCGAGATTGGCTTCGCGAAAATCAGCACCTCTCAAGGTGTTGTCCGGCATCAATGCACCCGGCAGGTGCGCTTTTCGCGCGATGATGATGGGGCCGATCCGCATCAGCCAGAACCAGGCGAGCATCGACCTCATGGTGAGCTTGTCACGCTGTCTCAGGCCAGGACCGCCCCGGAGCGTACTGCCAATGGCAAGCGCTGCTTCACGCAGCCAGGGCCGCCTGTCCTCGCGCAATGAGGGCTGACGGCTGCGTGCTCCACGAGAAGCCTCCGCCGGTACCTCGGGCTCTTCGGATTCGAACCGAGTCTGGGCCCAATCCAGCAACGAGCGACGCTCGGCATTCTCCAGGCCGAAAGGAGCCGCGGGGCTTCTTCGATGCGGCTCTCCGTCCAGCATCTCCATCAGGAAGTCGAAGGTCCGGTCCTCCCGGCTGAGCAGCCGCCCTCCCAGCAGCGGAGATTCGATGTCCTCCCACACACGCGAGGGCGCACGCGCAATCGCCTTCAGCCGGTCCGCCCAGTAGCGCGCCACCAGGAACTCCCGGAAGGACTTGTGGCCGAAGAGGATCTGGCTCGCGGCCCCGGAGCGCAGGTGGGCCTGGAGCGTCAGGAGCAAACCCACCTGGATGGCTTCGATGGTGTCGGACGTGCTCTCGACGCCCTCCAGCTCGTGGACGAGAAGGTTCGTGATGTCGTGCTTCTTGAGGACCTCTGCCTTGCGCAGCGGCTCAATCATCTGGCGCTGGTCGAGTTTCGTGGCCTCCCAGGCCACCCGCCCCATGAGCCAGAGCATGGCATCCGGCGGCTCCGTTTCCCGGGCCACCATGCCCCTGCGAATCAACTGCTGGTGAAGCTCCTCGGAAGCGTCGGAAACGTTCTTGTGGTGCTTACGGTCCGCCTCGTGCTTCCCGCGGGCTATCTGCCAGAAGAACTCCTCGTATAGGGCCGCGCGGCTCGCTCCGGCCTCACGGGACTGTCCCTTCCAGGTCTGGGCAATCATGAAGAGGAGGATGGGCGTCCTGGCCAACTCCCCCATCTGACGCGCCTCCAAATCCTGGAGCGTCGGCCCGGAACCCCCATCCAGGCCACTCCATGCATTGAGCCAGGTGGATATCTGGGCCTGGGTCCACGGCAGGATGTCGAGCACCGGAATGCCTTCGAGTTCCTTCTCAGAAGGAAGCGCACCCGGACGGGAGAAGATGATGAAGCGGTGATGCTCCGAAGCCTCGTCCTTGATGCGCGAGAAGAAGGACTCCAGTCGCCGCTCCCCCAGGATGACCTCGTCCAGCCCGTCGAGGATGAAGAGGGCTCGCTGCGTATGCTCGGGGGATTCAAGGGCGGGGTCGTCGAGCTTCAGCTTCACACCCAGTTCGCCGGCTTCACGCTTCCAGGCCCTGCAAACAACCTCATCGAGGTCGAAGCCCTCGTCGGTCAGGTCCTCGGCGCACCGGATGAAGACCGGCAGTTCGACGTCGGGAGATGGGGCACGCATCTCCAGGAACTGCCGGGCGCGGCGCTGCGCGAGTGACCGCGCGGTGAGCGACTTCCCCATTCCGAAGTCAGCACGGACCACGACGACGTTCGTCTTCGAAGCTCCCAGCCAGCACTCAATCAAGGAGAGCACCGGCTCTCGCGGGCGGTCCTCCTTCCGCACATTCTCCGCGAGGCTGGCCTCGGGCTCGACGTACATCTTCGCGAGCGGCATGAACGGGATGGGGTCATCCGCGGGCCTGTCTTGCCGCTCCAGGTTGCCGAAGGTGTGGCGCTCACCCCAGGCCGCCATGTCCCGGAGGAGTAACTCGCGAAGCATGCGTGCGCGGTAGTCGCCAACCACGCCGGCCACATACTTCTGGAGCTTCTGTCCCTCTGCTGACGACAACACCTGCTGGTAGGCGAGGAAGAAGTCGCGCTCGAACCCTAGGCGCCCGTTCTCCAAGTCGAGTAGTGGGACGAGTCTCTCTTCTCCCTCATCCAGCTTCGGGTTGGAGAACGCCTCCCAGAGCGCCTTGTAGTACGGGGTGGCCAGGGGCTCGTCGATGGCAGCCGCGACTTTGATGGCATCCACGCCTGCGGGCAGATCACCCACTTGCAGCTTCCGAAGCGAGCTTGCAGCGAGCTTGACCCGGAGGTCGATTTCCTCTACCCGCGCCCGCCGCTCCTTCCCTATGAAGCGCAGGAGCCCCCGCGGCGCCAGCTCCTTGTTGAACGCCCACTGCCGCCCGAGCGCATGGCCGAAGCACTGCGTGATGACACCGAAATGCAGGGCCTCCATGTCCGTCGGCTGTCCTGAACTCTTTCCCCCCAATTCCCCCAGCAGGTCCGTCGCCAGACGTATCGCGGTGATTTCCTTGCTGCCGATGCCCCCCTCCTGAGAGGCCTCCCACGCGGTCATTCCCACCTGGAGCAACTTGCTGAGGGCCTTGAAGTAAACGAGTGCGTCGAACATGGGCATCCCTCTCACTCAAAATCCTTCAGCTCCGTCTCGGCCCACTCCCGGTACCGAGGGACGGACTCACTGGCGATGTACTCCTCCAGCACCTTGCGCGCGCCGTCCGTGTCGCCCTCGTCCTGAGGTCACGCACATCCGCGAGCGCGCTGGAGTACCGCTTCCCGCC
>NZ_JABBJJ010000549.1 GCF_012933655.1 Pyxidicoccus fallax
TGGCGGGGGCGGCCGGGGTGGGCGTGGTCGTCACCGCGCTGCGAGACGGCTTCAAGTGGCTGCCGGGGATGACGGCGCTGCCGGGGACGCTGGGCGGCGTGCCGGCCGCGAGCCTGACGTGGGGCATCGGCTGGAGCCCCATGCTGCTGGCCATCGGGATGATGATGGGGCTGCGCCTGGGGCTGAGCATGCTGGCCGGCGCGGTGGTGGGGTGGGGCGTGCTCGGGACCTGGCTCGAGGGCTCGGGCCTGCTGAAGGCGGCGGGCTACCAGGGGGACATGCAGGGCTGGCTCACCTGGCCGGCCGTGGGGCTGCTGGTGGGCTCGTCCATGGCGTCCCTGCTGGCGCAGGCGCGAGACTTCCTCAAGGCCGCGAGGGATTTGGGCACCCTGCGCCGGGGCGAGGGGCTGCCCCGCTGGGCCTGGGGCGCGGGGCTGGCGGCGTGCGCGCTGGCGGTGGTGCTGGGTGCCACCCTCTTCGGGCTGAGCGTGCCGTACATGCTGCTGGCGCTGGTGCTGGTGCTGCCCCTGTGCGTGGTGTGCGCGCGGGGCGCGGGGCAGGCGGATGTGTCGCCCGTGTCGCAGACGGGGCAGCTGACGCAGGTCATCTTCGGCGCGCTCCTGCCCGGGGCGATGGGCCCCAACGTGGCGGCGGGCGCGGTGGTGTCCGGCGCGGCGGCGCAGACGGGCGTCAGCATGTGGTCGCTCAAGGCGGGGCACCTGCTGGGGGCCACGCCGCGCCGGCAGCTCGCCGCGCAGTTGGTGGGTGTGCTGGCGGGCGCGGTGGTGGCCGTGCCGGCGTACCTCTTCCTGTCCACGGCGTATGGCCTGGGCTCGGAAGCGCTGCCCGCGCCCTTCGCCCATCAGTTCCGCGCGGTGGCGGAGCTGGCGGTGCGCGGCTTCGACGGGCTGCCGCCCCACGCGGCGCTGGCCGCGGGCGTGGCGGCCGGAGTGGGCGTGCTGCTGACGCTGGCCTCGCGGGGCGCGGCGGCGAAGTGGCTGCCCCTGCCGGTGGCCATGGGCATCGGCTTCATCCTCCCGGCCTTCTTCTCGGTGTCCATCTGCCTGGGCGCCGTGGTGGTGGCGGTGGCGCGGCGCCGGTGGCCGGAGGCCGCGGACCGCGAGGTCACCTCCCTGGGCGCGGCCGCCATCGCCGGAGAGTCCCTCACCGGCGTGCTCATCGCCGCGCTCATCACCCTGGGGCTCATGCAGGGGTGAGTCCGCGCTCCGCTCCTCCCGGGCTCATGCCGCGGGAGTGAGGTCCTTCACGCGCTCCAGCGAGCGGCGGATGCGGCCCTCCATGAGGTTGGGCACGTGGAGGGCGCGCTCCAGCGCCTCCTGGAGCACGCGCGCGGCCTCGCCGAAGTCGCCTCGGCGCAGCGCCGCCAGCCCCATCATCTCCAGCACCTCCAGGGGCTCCTGCTCCACGGACACCTGCGAGGAGCGCTCGCGCAGCGCCCGCCACGCCTCCGCGGACGCATCGCGCGTGGCCAGCTCCACCATGGCGAAGAGCACCTCCTCCGAGGGGCTCAGGTCCACGCCGTGCGGGCCGTCCGCCAGCACCTGCCGCACCTGCGCCAGCAGCTCCCGCGCGCGCGCATGCCGGCCCGTCCACGCCATGGCCCGCGCTTGCAGCAGCAGCGCCCACGGACGCGGCGCCACCTCCGGGTGTCGGCGCTCCAGGGCGATGGCCCGGGCGATGTGCGGTGTGGCCGCCTCCACGTCGCCCGCCTGGTAGTGCAGCTCGCCCAGGTTGTGCTCGGCGAAGTACTCCCAGCCCACCATGCCCAGCTCGCGGCCCAGGTGCATGAAGCGCTCCTGGTCCTTCAGCGCGTTGGCCAGGTCCTTGCGCGCCACCCAGAGGTTGCGGCGGTTGTTGATGGCGCTGCCCAGGTGGAAGCGGTCGCCGCGCTCGGTGCACGCGTCGATGACCTCCGACAGCACGCGGTCCGTCTCGTCGATGTCGCCCAGGTTGGGGAGGATGACGGCGAGCAGCAGCTGCGCCACCACCTGCGTCTCGTACCCCGCGTCGCCCAGGCGGCGGGCGCGCTCGGCGGCGGCCTCCAGCGGCATGCGCGCCTCCTGCCACTCGCCCTTGCGGAACTGCGCGCGGCCCAGCGCCAGCAGCAGCCGGGCCTGCACGTAGGGGGACTCCACCTGGGCCGCCAGGGCCTGGGCCTCCAGCGCGCGGGCCTCGCTGCGTGCGTAGTCGTTGGTCCAGTCCAGCGCCATGGCCTCGTCCAGCAGCAGCTCCACCTCGGTGCGCGAATCTCCCAGGCGGCGGGCCCGCTCGCGCGCGGCGGCGAAGTCCGCCAGCGAGTCGTCATACCGGCCGATGCGGATGCGCATCAGCCCCCGGCCTCGCAGCGCCGTCAGGCAGCGCAGCTCGTCCGACGCGTCCAGCAGCTCCAGCGCGCGGGTGTACATGGCCTCCGCGTCGAGGAAGGCGTGGCGTCCACGCGCGGACTCGGCCAGGTCGATGGCGAGCGCCGCGGCCTCGTCGCGCAGCCCGGCGGTGGCGGCATGCAGTGACAGGCGGGGCAGGCGCTGGCGCTCGCTGGCGCCCGCGGGGCCCAGGTAGTAGCGGTACGCGGCGGCGTGGATGCGCTGGCGCTCGGCGGCGGGCAGGGTGGCGGCCACCGCCTGACGGAGCAGCTCGTTGCGGAAGCTCAGGCCCTCCAGTCGGTGGGACACCAGCAGGCCGGAGTCCAACAGCCGCTTCGTGGCGTGGCCCGCGTCCAGCGGGAAGCCGCCCGCGGCGCCGTCGCGCTCCAATTCGCGCACCACGCCCTCGGCGGTGGCGGCGGTGAAGTCCGTGCCCAGCAGGGCGCACAGCCGCGCGTGCGCGGCCAGCGACGGAGGCAGCGCGCCCAGTTCGCGGTCCGCCAGCCACTCCACGAGCCGCAGCTCCGGCACCTTCTCCAGCCCGTCGGTGACGAGGTACCAGCTGCCGCCGGGCGCGCGCTGGCGCACCAGCCCCTGGCGCTTGAGGCCGCGCACCAGCTCCACCACGTAGAGGGGCACGTGCTGGGCGCGCTCGACGATGCGCTCCACCGCCTGCGCGGGCACGTTCTCCACCGGCTTGAGCAGCATGCGGCACAGCTGCTGCGCCTGGTCCACCGGCAGCGCGGGCAGCGACAGCGTGGCCTGCCGGGCCGCGCGCGCGCCCCACATGGGACGGCTCTTCTCGAAGCCGGGCCGCGCCAGCACGCACACCCACAAGGGCACGCTGGCCTCGGCGAGGCAGGCGTACTCCAGCGCGTCCAGCGCCGTCTCCTCGGCGAAGTGCGCGTCGTCGATGATGAGGCACAGCGGGCGCTCGCGGGCGTTGGCGGCCAGCAGCTCTCCGGCGGCGCGCATGGCCAGCGAGCGCAGCGCGCCCGGGGCCGCGGCCCAGCTCTGCAGCTCCGGCCCGCCGGGCGCGTACCAGCCCAGCGTGGCGGCCACGCCCGGCCACAGCTCCGTGCCCAGCGTGGGGCCCAGCCGGTGCTGCATGGCCGCGTGGCCCTGCTCCTCGGTGTCCGTGTCGTCGCGCTCGAAGGCGCTCAAGGCGCAGCGCAAGAGCGTGCGCAGCGTGCCGTCCGGATCGCCCTGCACCGGCTCGCGCGAGCGCGTGGCGTACACCCGCGCGTGTGGCAGCTGTGCCTGGAGCCGGCGGGCCAGCGTGGCCGCGAGGTGGCTCTTGCCGTGGCCCCGCTCGCCCATCACCGTCACCAGCGTGGGCGAGGCCTCGCCCACCGCGGAGCGCGCGCTCTCCAGCAGCGAGGCCAGCTCCGCCTCGCGGCCCACCAGCACCTCGCTGCCCAGCTGGAGCACGGTGATGTCCGGCCTGGGCGCGGCCCCCGGCGGCGCGGGGCGCAACAGGCCGCGCAGGCCCGGCACCTCCATGCACGGCACCTCCGGCACGGCCTCCGCGGCGGCGGGAGAGAGCAGGAGCCCATGCGCGTCCGGCCCGGTGGGGTAGTGGTCCTCGCGCGAGAGGATGGCGCCCAGGTAGCGCGGGGCCCCGGTGGGGCGGCGCTGCACGGTGACGGCGGACACGTCCACCAGCGCGCCGGGGACGAGCCCTCGGTCGGCCAGCCCCTCGGCGGCGCGCATGGCGCGGCGCACCGGGTTCTCTCCCACGTCCGGGTCGAACACGGCGGCGATGCGCGGCCCGTCCGCGAAGGCCATGTGGCCGCCATAGGAGGCCAGGGCCTTCTGGAGGGAGACGGGGTTGGCGCGCGAGGTGAGGAAGAGGATGGCGACGGAGCGGCGCACCTGCGCGGGGCGGGGCTCGCCGGGAGCCACGGGCCGGGGCGCGGCGTGCTCGCTCGGGCGGTGCGCCGTCTCGAAGGCGGCGCGCAGCAGGGTGCCCAGCGCGGCGGCGTCCTCGGGGCGGCGGGCGCGCTCCTTGGCGAGGCAGCGCAGCACCACCTCCTCCAGCGCGGGCGGGACGGGCGCGAAGTCGGAGGGCGGCGGGGGCCGCAGGGACAGGTGGGCCTGGAGCACGTCCGGCGTGGCGCCGAAGAAGGGCGGCCGGCCGGTGAGCATCTCGTAGAGGAGGACACCCAGCGCGTACACGTCCGTGCGCGCGTCCACGTCCGAGTTGCCCGCGCACTGCTCGGGCGCCATGTACTCCGCGGTGCCGGCGAAGTCGGAGGCGTCGCTGGGGGTGGCTCCCTCGGGCAGGGACACGTTCTCCAGCGAGGTGCCGCGCACCAGGCCGAAGTCGAAGACGCGCACGCGGCCGGCGACCTCGTCCAGGAAGAGGTGCTCCGGCTTCAGGTCGCAGTGGGCGAGCCCGTGCTCGTGCACCCGGGCCACCGTGTCCACCACCGCCAGGGCCCGCGCGGCCAATTCGTCCGTGGGCAGCGGGCCGCTGACGCGCGCCAGGCGCTCGGCCAGCGTGGGCAGCGCCACGTGCTCCATGGCGAGGAAGCGCGCGCCGCCGGGCAGCGTGCCGGCCTCGTACAGGGTGGGCACGGTGGGCGGGCCCAGCAGCCGCAGCGCCTCGGACTCACGGACGAGCTGCGCGCGGCCCAGCACGTTGCCGCTGCGCGCCACCTTGATGGCCGTCCGCTTCCCGTCCGAGGCGCGCCACGCGCCCAGCAGCACGCCGAAGCCACCGTGCGCCAGCACCTTCTCCACCTGGTAGCCCGGGATGGCGGGC
>NZ_JABBJJ010000054.1 GCF_012933655.1 Pyxidicoccus fallax
CGCCCGCCCCCCGCCGCCCTCCTTCGACCTGCCGCAGCTCGCGGTGCATGCCTTGTGGTGGGTGTGGTTCCCCACCTTCATCCTGAGCTGGGACACCCTGGGGCTGGCGGGGCGCGTGGGGATGGCGGTGCTGGGCTGGGCGGTGCTGTTCTGGAACTACGCCGTCCTGCACAACCACATGCACGTCTCCATTGCCCGCCCCCGGGTGGCGCATTGGGTGGTGTCGCGGACGCTGGGCATGGCCTGTGGCTTCCCCTACCGGGGCTACTACATCCACCACTTCAACCATCACCGGTACAACGACGGCCCGGGGGACTGGGGCCAGCGGCGCCCGCGCGAGGGGGCCATCCGCTATTGCCTGCGCTCGGCGCTGTCGCCCTGGTTCTGGCCCTTCGAGGCGGTGCCCCAGGTGTGGCGCCAGGCATCCAAGCGCAACCAGCGGCGGGAGCTGGTGCTCGACTTCCTCTTCGTGGACGGCACGCTGCTGGCGCTCGTCCTCTGGCGTCCGGCGCTGGGGCTGACGTGGTGGGCGGTGCTGCTGGTGGGGCAGGTGTGCATCCTCTGGCTCAACGTGGCGGCCCACTTCGAGACGGACTCCACCCAGCGTGACGCGCTGGGCAATACGTCCACCTCGCGCCTGTACAACCTCTTCTTCTTCAACGCCGGCTACCACCAGGCGCACCACCTGAAGCCCCAGCTCCCCTGGTACGAGCTGCCGGAGGTCACCCGGGAGCTCGCCGCGTCGTCCCTGGTACGTCCTGCCCTCATCACCCCACTTGCACCCATCAATCCCTACTGGGTGGCTCGCGTGGTGAAGCGCTATTCTGCCGAGCCGTGCGATCGGCAGCCGGAGTCGACGATTACGTCAGGGACCCCCTCGGCCGTTACCTAGTCGGGGAGGGCTTCCTCCATTGGTACGCCTCGGCGGACCTGTGCGGCTTCATCCTCTGGGGCCGCCCCGGTGAGGCCCAGGTGCGCCGGCTCGTGCAGGTGCTGGACGTGGAGCTGGCGCCCGCCAAGCCCCATGCCTCGCTGGTGGACGCACGCCGCCTGGAGGCCGCGGACCCGTCCGCCTTCGCGGTGCTGGTGAAGTACATGCAGCCGCGGGAGAAGGACTTCAGCACCTCCGTGCTGAAGCAGGCCCTGCTGCGTCCGGAGGGCGTCGTCGGCGCGGTGGTGGGCGGCTTCTACACGCTCCTGTCCGGGGCCTACCCCAGCCGCGCCTTCTCGGACCCGGCGCAGGCGCTGGAGTGGCTGGGCCAGCCGGACACCGTCGCGGGGCCGCTGCTGTCGAAGCTGAATGATTTGGTGGCGGAGGCCACCGGCCAGTCCCCGTTGCTGCGCGAGCTGCACCAGGTGATGAAGGGCAAGCTGCCGGAGGTGAACCTGTCGGACGTGGCCCGGGAGATGGGCATGTCCGAGCGGACGCTGCAGCGGCGGCTGAAGGAGGCGGGCACGTCGTTCCAGGCGGAGCTGAACGCCGTGCAGGTGCGCATGGCGCAGTCGCTGCTGATGGAGACGGACATGAAGCTCACCGCCGTGGCGGTGGAGGTGGGCTGCGCCTCGCTCCAGCACTTCAGCAGCCTCTTCCGGAAGATGATGGGCGAGTCCCCCAGCGCGTGGCGTGACAGGCAGCTGGGCAAGACGCCCTTGGAGCCCGAGGCCGGGGAGAACGGCCACGCTCGCGCCGAGGAGGAAGACGCGGCGGTGCCCGCCCGCGCCGCGGCTTCCCGGGTGGAGGCGTCCTCCCAGGACGGCGCCGCGGCGGCGGCCGTCACGGATACCGATACACCACGGTAGGCGTGGGCACGGCTTCCGGCGCCGCCGAGGCCGAGCCCACCTCCACGAGGTGGCCCCGCACGACGGCCTCCGCGCTGGGGAAGTAGAGCCGGAACCTGGATGGGGTGGGCGTCACGCCGCGCTGCGAGCCGACAGTCCCGGCAGCCGGAGGATGAAGCGCGCCCCACCCTCCGGGACATTCTCCGCGGCCAGCGTGCCCCCGGCGCGCGCCAGGTACTCGCGGCACAGCGCCAATCCCAGTCCGGTGCCCTTGCCGGGTGGCTTGGTGGTGAAGAAGGGCTCGAAGAGGCGCGGCAGCACGGCCTCGGGAATGCCCGGGCCGTTGTCCTCCACGTCCAGCCGCACGCCCTCGGGCATGGCGCGCGCGCGCAGGACGATGCGCGCCGGGCGCTGGGGCGCGGCCGTCTCCAGCGCGTCCGCCGCGTTGAGCAGCAGGTTCACCAGCACCTGCACGAGGTGGCGCTGGCTGACGCGCACCCGGGGCAGCGCCGGGGCCACCTCGGCCACCACCTCGCCCAGGCTGCGCAGCCGCACCGACGCCAGCCGCTGGGCCTCGCCCATCGCCTCCTCCACCGTGCAGGACTCCTCGGCCTCCACGGTGGTGTCGCGCGAGAAGCGGCGCAGGTCCGTGACAATCTGCTGGATGCGCAGCACGCCCTGCTGCGTCTCGTCCAGCACGCGCCGCAGCTCCTCCACGTCCGGCGCCGCCTCGCGCAGCTCCTCCTGCAGGAAGCCCAGGTTGGACTTCACGTAGGCCAGCGGGTTGTTCACCTCGTGGGCCACGCCCGCGGCCAGCTTGCCCACCACCGCCAGCCGCTCCATCTCCGCGCGGTTTCGCTCGGACTGGGCGCGCAGCCGCTCGCTCTCCGTCAGCCGCTGGAGCGCCTCCACGCGCTCGCGGTCCGCCTCGCGCTCCGCGTCGCGCAGGCGGCGGTAGGTGCGGCCCCCGTAGACGGAGATCCACGCCACGAAGGCGAAGGAGCACGCCTGCGACAGCGCCACCTGGGCGGGCGCGCCGGACCACCAACACGTCAGCAGCACGGACAGGAGCGTCAGCACGCAGGCCACCAGCGTGGGCAGCCGGAGCCCGGGCGTGAAGACGGCGATGATGAGCGGCACCGCGTAGAGCCCCGGGAAGAACGGGCTGTGCACGCCGCCGGAGAAGCGGATGTCCACCAGGAGCCCGACGAGCGCCAGGACGGCCGCGAACGAACTGGCCGCGTACGCACGCATCCACCGGGCGCCCACCACCACGCCCATCACCACGAGGGAGAGGCTCCAGGCGAAGTGGGTGACGAGCACCTCGGGAATCACGCTCCCGAGCATCAGCGGGTGCGTGACACCGGACAGCAGCACGCCCACCGCGCACAGCAGGTAGTTGCGCCGCCGCAGCCGCAGGTGGCCCTCGAGCTCGGTGGACGGCGGCGGGGAGGAAACGTCCGGGCGCAAGACGGGCTCCTGGAGACGCGCGGGCGACGCGCCTTCGTCTTCAACGAGTCTCTGAGGTGTGGCGTCGCAGGCGGCGGGCCTTGCCCAACCGCTCGGCGCCTCGGGTCCCCCGTTTCTGCGACACCTTCGCACTCGGGGGCAAGATGGGGTCCGGACAGACCGCGCGCAGCCTGCACGTCCGGCACTCGGCCCCGCTCCACACCGCCTCGTACAGGGCCGTCACCCGGTCGATGACGTCGAAGTCCTCGGTGACGAAGCCCAGCTCGAAATTGCGCGCCGTGTCACCCTTCGCGCCCAGCCCCGCGCCGGTGAGGTTGGCGCTGCCCAGGTAGGCCCACGCCCCGTCCACCACCACCGCCTTGAAGTGCACGCGCGGGCACACCTTCAGCCCCAGCCCTCCGGCGACCAGCCGCGCCCGCGCGTCGAACGCGGCGCGGAAGGGGCGGCTCGGCAGCTCCGCGTGAAGCAGCCGCAGCGCCACGCCTCGTGCCGCCAGCCCGTCCAGCACCTCCACCAGCGGGACGAAGCGGCCCTTCTGCTCCACGTACATCGCCTTCACGTTGGCCGTGGCCATCCACACCGACTCGCGCGCGTGGAGCAGCTTCTCCAGCACCACCTCCCGGTACAGCTCGCTGCCCGACAGGAGCTCCGCTTCGATGGGACGCATGGCGCCAGCTTCCCACACCTCCATACAGGCAGCCAGCCGCCACCCTCCCCCTTTGGAATCCATCAAATGACCGAAAGTCACTTGACGGCCGGCTGGCAGCCTCCTACACCTGACTCATGGTCAGCAACACGGCGGCGAAGCGGGCCCTGCCCCAGCGGGCGCGGAAGGACGAGGACAAGGAGGCGCGGCGGCGCTTCATCCTCGACGAGGCACTGAAGCTCTACGAGTCCACCTCGTACGGCGACGTGAAGATGGCGGACGTGGCGGAGCGGGCGGCGCTGGCGAAGGGGACGGTGTTCCTCTACTTCCCCACCAAGGAGGCGCTGTTCCTCACCCTGCTGGAGGACCTGCTCTTCGCGTGGTTCGCGAAGCTGGAGGGGCTCCTGGCGCAGGACGCCGGTGAGTGGACGGGCCCCCGGATGGCGCGCACGGTGGCGGAGTCGCTGGAGGGCGAGGAGTCGCTGACGCGTCTGTTGACGCTCCTGCAGACGGTGCTGGAGCAGAACGTCACGGTGGAGCAGGTGCGGCGCTTCAAGGAGCGGCTGCTGGAGGCGCAGCTGCGCCTGGGCGCCACGGTGGAAGCGCGGCTCCCCTTCCTGAGGCCCGGCGAGGGCCCCCGCTTCCTCGTGCACCTGCACGTGCTGGTGACGGGCCTGCGGCAGATGGCGGACGTGGCGCCGGTGACGCGCGAGGTGCTGGCGCTGCCGCACATGGCCCCGCTGAAGGTGGACTTCACCGCCGAGCTGACCGCCACCCTCGTCATCCTTTTGCGCGGCCTCGAGGCCCGCTGAAGCTTCTTCTCGTCCCACACCCCTGTTCCCACCCTGTATCCGGAGCGCTCCCATGCTTGAAGCCGTTTCCTCTCCCAAGCAGCCCACGGCCGACGTCGCGCGCATCCGCGCCGCGTTCGAGGCCCAGAAGGCGAACCGCTGGACGATGTCGCGCACCACCGCCGCCGAGCGCATCGCCCGGCTGAAGCGGCTGCGCGAGGCCATCCTCGCCCGGCGCGCGGAGCTGGCGGACGCCATCCACAAGGACTTCCGCAAGCCCGCCATGGAGGTGGAGCTGACGGAGGTGCACCCCACGCTGGAGGAGCTGAACCACACGGTGAAGCACCTCAAGTCGTGGATGAAGCCCACGCGCGTGGGCACGCCCATGCTGCTGGCGGGCTCGTCCAGCCACGTGCGCTACGAGGCGCGCGGCGTGGTGCTCGTGCTGTCGCCGTGGAACTACCCCTTCCAGCTCCTCATGGCGCCGCTCGTCGCCGCCATCGCCGCGGGCAACACCGTCATCTGCAAGCCCAGCGAGAAGACGCCGAACACCTCGCGCTTCCTCGCGCGGCTGGTGAAGGACGTGTTCCCGGAGAACGAGGTGGCCCTGTTCGAGGGCGGCGCGGAGGTGGCGGAGGCGCTCCTGGAGCTGCCCTTCGACCACATCTTCTTCACCGGCAACCCACGCATCGGCCGCAAGGTGATGGAGGCCGCGGCGCGCCACCTGGCCAGCGTGACGCTGGAGCTGGGCGGCAAGTCGCCCGTCATCATCGACGAGACGGCGGACATCACCGCCGCCGCCGAGCAGCTCGCCTGGGGCAAGTTCATCAACGGCGGCCAGACGTGCGTGGCGCCGGACTACGTCTTCGTCCACGCGTCCAAGGAGCGCGCCTTCCTGGACGCGCTGAAGGGCGTCATCGCCCGCTTCTACGGTGAGACGGACACGGAGCGGCAGGCGAGCCCGGACCTCACGCGGATGGTGGACCCGGTGGCCTGGCGGCGGGTGAAGGACCTGGTCGACCGCACGGTGGCCGCGGGGGCGACGCTGGAGACGGGCGGGCAGGGGGACGAGCCCTCGCGCTACATCGCGCCCACCGTGCTGTCCGGCGTGACGGCGAAGATGCCCATCATGGAGGGCGAAATCTTCGGCCCGGTGCTGCCGGTGATGACGTACCAGAAGCGCGAGGACGTCTACGCGCACATCCAGGCGGGCGAGAAGCCGCTGGCGCTCTACGTCTTCAGCCAGGACAAGGCGGCGGTGCGCGAGGTGTTCGAGCACACGACCTCCGGCGGGGCCGTGGTGAACAACGTCATCATCCACGTGGCCAACCCCAACCTGCCGTTCGGCGGGGTGGGCATGAGTGGCCTGGGCAACTACCACGGCGTCTACGGCTTCCGGACCTTCAGCCACGAGCGGGCGGTGACGGTTCAGTGGATGAAGTCGCTGGCTGCGGTGTTCTTCCCGCCGTATCGCGGAAAGGCCCAGGAATGGGCCTCCCGCGCCACCCGGCTGTTGGAGTAGGCAAGACGGCCGGTTCGGGCGGTGTTCTCGTAGGGTGAGGGCGCACCGTCGGGAGGAGCCGGTCCATGCACGTCGTGAAGCGGGTCGAGGAGCTGATTCCAGCGGGCGTACAGGAGGCGTTCGACCGCCTCCAGGCGCGCCGCTGGGACGTGGCGCGGCGCGACGCGAAGGAGCGGCTGGCCCGGCTGGAGAAGCTCCAGCAGCTCATCCTCGCGCGGCGCGAGGCGCTGGCGGACGCCATCCACCAGGACTTCCGCAAGCCGCGCGCCGAGGTGGAGGCCACCGAGGTGATGCCGGTGCTGCAGGAGCTGGCGTACATCCGCAAGCACCTGAAGGCCTGGATGAAGCCCCGGAAGGTGACGACGCCGCTGATGCTCGCCGGCACCTCCAGCCACGTGCGCTACGAGCCCCGGGGCGTGGTGCTCGTCATGGCGCCGTGGAACTACCCCTTCAACCTGCTGGTGTCGCCGCTGGTGGCGGCGGTGGCCGCGGGCAACACCGTGCTGTGCAAGCCGAGCGAGAAGACGCCGAACACGGCGCGCTTCCTCGCGGAGCTGATTCGCGACGCGTTCCCCGACGACGAGGTGGCGCTGGTGGAGGGCGGCCCCGAGGTGGGCGACGCGCTCTTGCGGCTGCCGTTCGACCACATCTTCTTCACCGGCGGCCCGCGCGTGGGGCGGCGGGTGATGGAGGCCGCGGCGAAGCACCTCACGAGCGTGACGCTGGAATTGGGCGGCAAGTCGCCGGTCATCGTGGACGCGACGGCGGACGTGACGACCACGGCCGAGCGCGTGGTGTGGGGCAAGTTCCTCAACGCGGGGCAGACGTGCATCGCCCCGGACCATGTCTGGGTGCACGCGTCGAAGGAGGAGGCGCTGCTCGCGGCGATGCGGGAGGCGCTGGAGCGCTTCTATGGCCGGTCCGAGGAGGCGCGGCGCGCGAGCCTGGACTTCTGCCGGCTGGTGGATGACGCGGCCTTCAAGCGGGTGCGCGGGTTGATGGACCGCGCGGTGACGGAGGGAGCGCGGGTGGTGGTGGGCGGCGGGGTGGACGCGGAGACGCGCTACATCGCGCCCACGGTGCTCGCGGACGTGACGCCGGAGTCGCCCATCATGGAGGAGGAGATTTTCGGTCCGGTGCTCCCGGTGCTCCGCTACGAGTCACTCGACGAGGTGGTGGGACACGTGCGCGCGGAGGGCAAGCCGCTGGCGCTCTACGTGTTCAGCCAGGACGAGGCGACGGTGGAGCGGGTGCTGCGCGAGACGAGCGCGGGCGGCACGTGCATCAACACGGTGGTGCTGCACAACGCGAACCCACACCTGCCCTTCGGCGGCGTGGGGCAGAGCGGCCTGGGCGCGTACCACGGTGAGACGGGCTTCCGGACGTTCAGCCACGAGCGCGCGGTGCTGCGCCAGGGGCGCACGTCGCTGGCGCACCTGTTCTTCCCGCCGTACACGGGCAAGGCGCAGAAGCTGGCGCGGCTGGCGAGCCGGCTGTTCGAGTAGGCCCGAGACACCCGCCGGGACAGGCCGGCGGGCGCGGGACTTCCCGGCGCCTACGGAATGATGGGGCAGCGGGTCCCCGCCATGCACTGCCATTGGCAGTCCGGGACTCCGCACGGGTAGCAGCACCTGGAGCCCGTCGGGCACGTGCCCTGGGTCTCCCCACAGGTGTACGCGAGCCCCGTGACTTCCGGGCGGGCCACCTCCTCGGACACCGCTGGCTCCTCCGGAGTCGCCGTGCCGCCCTCCTCCTCCAGGGGACCCCCGCACGCGGCGGTGAACAGCATGCCCAGCAGCACGAACGCACCCCGCACCGAGACAAATCGCGACTGAATCATGTCGAGCTCCCTGAGACCGAGTCGCCAGCCCTGTTGCCGGCGACCGCGCATCTTCCCGCTTCGGTTTCACGGTTGCATTTCGCGGCGCGACACCGCGCCACCAGAACGGAATATGAAATGCTTCCCGTTCGGGGCCGTACAGCCCGAGCGGACCCTTTTCGCGGGAGTCCTCACGGTGAGCCGGACATGACCGACACGCGCCTGCCCTCGCCCACCACGGAGGTGGCATTCCTATCGCGGCTGCCCACCGTGCTGCGCCCGCATCGCAACCTGCTCACCTACTACGTCCTCACGTCACTGATGGCGGGGCCTGGCTTCCCCATCGTGCTGCTCGTCCTCTTCTTCCGGTTCCAGACGCTGCGCTACGAGCTGGACGCGGAGGGCATCACCGTCCGCTGGGGCATCCTCTTCCGCCGCGAGGTGTCCCTCACCTACGCGCGCATCCAGGACATCCACCTGTCCAGCAACGTCGTCGAGCGCTGGCTCGGGCTGGCGAAGGTGCAGGTGCAGACGGCGAGCGGCAACGCGCAGGCGGAAATCACCATCGAGGGCATCCAGGCCTTCGAGGCGATGAGGGACTTCCTCTACTCGAAGATGCGGGGGAGCCGGGACCGACCCGCCGCCGCGCGGACACCTCTTTCTGGTGGAGAGGACGCGCTCGCGGCCACGCTGCGCGAGGTCGCCGCGGAGGTGCGTGCGCTGCGGCTCGGCCTGGATGCGGGCGTTTCGGCTCCAGCTCCGGAGAAGAAGGATGACTGACGTCCCGCACGCCTGGCTGTTGCGCCTGTTGAAGGTTCCCCCCGCGCCCCGGCTTCCCTCGGGACACGAGGGCCGCGTCTTCCGCTCGGCGCCGGCCTTCCGGCGCTACCAGCTGCTCCGCTGGGGCGTGCAGCAGCTCGGCGTGGCGGCGGGCCTGGTGGCGGGCGCGCTGTTCTTGCGGGAATTCATCTTCCACGTGGACTACCCGCTGTCCCATGCAATCGCGTGGGTGCTGGAAGGGCTCGCATTGCTGGGCTTCCTGGTGCAGCTGCCCGTGGGATTCCTCGTCACACGGCTCGACTACGCGTTCCGCTGGTACATCCTGTCCGACCGGAGCCTGCGCGTACGCGAGGGCCTCGTCTCCCTCCAGGAGAAGACGATGACCTTCGCCAACATCCAGCAGGTGTCCATCCAGCAGAACCCGATTCAGCGCCTCTTCGGCATCGCGGACGTGAAGGTGGAGACGGCGGGAGGCGGCGGCTCCGGCGGCTCGAAGGGCGGGGAGGCCCACCGCGAGCACCTGCACGAGGCGTACTTCCGCGGGGTGGACAACGCCGCGGAGATTCGCGACGTCATCCTCGCCCGCGTGCGGCTGCACCGCGATACGGGCCTGGGGGAGCACGCTCCGGAGGAACCCGTCGAGCCCGCCGGAACATCCACCGCCGCGCTGGAGGCCGCCACGGAGTTGCTTACCGAGATGCGGGCACTCCGAGGAGCGATGCCGCCGCGCCAGCCCCGGTAGCCCTCATCTCGGGCTGGAGTCCGTACCACGCGAAAGATCGACGCCCGGGCACCCTGCCCTCGCGTCCCGCACCGGGCGAGGCCCCAGGAACCCGCTTCCGGCGACCGGATATCGCGTCCTCTGGCCGCGGACCGGAGAGGTTCCGGCAAGGCCGTGCGGAATGGAGCTTCCGTTCCGCGCGGCGACCGAGCGGCTCGGTAGACCAGGGGAGCCGGAGGTCCCAGCGGCCCCGTGCGGAATGGAGCTTCCGTTCCGCGTTGGAGCCAAGGGGCTCGGTAAGCCAGGGAAGCCGGAGGTCCCGGCGGCCCGGTGCGGAATGGAGCTTCCGTTCCACGAGGCGGCCGAGGGACTCGGTAGGCCAGGAAAGCCGGAGACCCCGGCAGGGCCGTGCGGAATGGAGCTTCCGTTCCGGGCAGGGCCTGACATGGCGTGCTCCCTCTGACTTCGGGCATTCCGAACACGCAGCAGCCACCGCTGCCCGCCACAGCAGAGCCGAGATGGCTCCGCCGCAGGGCCCATTCGCGTCTTGGAATCAGAAGAGAGCGGGAACCGAATAGGGCGGCCAGCGGTCCTTCCACGGGCGCGCCTGTTCGAGCTGGTACGCGAGCCCCAGGAGCAGCGCATCCGAGCCTGGCGCGGCCGCGAAGTGCGTGCCGATGGGAACACCGCCATCCGGGAAGTGCAGCGGCACGGACATCGCCGGGCTGCCCGCGATATTGCAAAGCGGCGCGTAGCCGTTGATGCGCGCCGTGCGGCGGACCAGTTCCTCGCGTCCGAGCACCGGCGACAGGTGCCCGATGCTCCACCGCTCGGAGGCCACTGTCGGCGTGAGCACCACGTCGTAGCCGCGCGTCGCCTCCTGATAGGCGCGCACCGCTCGCGCGAAGGTGGTGCGAGCCTGAGGCAGCGCGTCGGGTCCCCGCGCGAGGAAGTCCTCCACCAGCACCCAGGTGAACGGCTCCAGCTCATCGCGCTGCACGGGCTCGTCGCGCGTCCGGTCCACCGTGTCGACGATGCCGGCGACAGCCGCACCCGCGACGAGGAAGAACGCCTCGCCCAGCGCGAGGCTGTCGAACCCGGGTGGCGCGACGTCCTCTACCTCGTGGCCCAGGTCCCGGAGCAGCGTCACCGTTTCCTCGTGAGCGCGGCGCACCGCGGGCTCCGGCTCCCCGCCCATCATCGTGCGCGTCCACGTCGCGATCCGCAGCCGGCGTGCAATCGGTTCGCGCACGAAGCCGATGGGCGTCCCGCCCGAGCGGTCCTCCGTCAGCGACAGGAACAGCGCGCTGTCGCGCACCGAGCGGCTGATGCAGTGGTCGCTCGTCATGTCCCCGAAGTCCGAGGTGCCGAAGCTCGCCGGCACCGTGCGCCCTCGGCTGGGCTTGAAGCCGAAGACCCCGCACGCCGACGCGGGGACGCGGATGGAGCCGCCGCCGTCATTGGCGTGCGCGAGCGGAACGAGTCCCGCGGCCACGGCCGCCGCACTGCCGCCGGACGAGCCTCCGGCGGAGCAGGAGAGATTCCAGGGGTTGTGCGTCACGCCTTCGAGCAGCGTCTCGGTGCCGCAGAGCAGGCCGAACTCCGACGTCGCGCTCTTCCCGACGCACACGAGTCCCGACTCCTCGAGCCGCCGCCCATAGGGCGTCTGCCGCTGGGCGACGTTGCCCGCATACAGCCGCGAGCCCATGGACCAGCGCAGCCCCGGCCATGCCATGGCGTCCTTCACCAGGAACGGCACGCCGGAGAATAGGCCCCTGCTGGCGGGCTCGGGACGCTCGCGCGCGACGGTGACGGCCGCCCGCAGCAGCGGGTTCAGCGCGTCGATGCGCGCCAGGCACGCTTCGAACAACTCCTCCGCCGATACCTCTCCCCGGGCACACAGCTCCGCTTGCGCGATGCCGTCGAGACGGGCCAGGGACGCCAGTTCTGTCATGGGCCTCTTCCTACCGCGCCCTTCACCCGTGGTCTCGCGCCGAAGCGCGGTCCTGGCCGCTCCCTCGACAGCGACCTCCGAGGCTCGCGGGCCTCGGAGGAACTACGAACACCCGGCTCAGTTCCGCAGGCCGGGGGCCTCGTGGCCCGTGCGCGCCACGTACTCCGTGTAGCCGCCGCCGTACTGGTGGATGCCCTCGGGCGTCAGCTCCAGCACGCGGTTGGACAGCGCACCGAGGAAGTGCCGGTCGTGCGAGACGAACAGCATCGTGCCCTCGTACCGGGACAGCGCGGTGATGAGCATCTCCTTCGTCGCCATGTCCAGGTGGTTGGTGGGCTCGTCCAGCACGAGGAAGTTCGGCGGGTCATAGAGCATCTTCGCCATGACCAGTCGGGCCTTCTCGCCACCGGACAGCACGCGGCACTTCTTCTCCACCTCGTCGCCGGAGAAGCCGAAGCAGCCGGCCAGCGCGCGCAGCGAGCCCTGCCCGGCGCGGGGGAACGCGTCCTCCAGCGACTGGAACACCGTCCGCTCGCCGTCCAAGAGGTCCATGGCGTGCTGCGCGAAGTAGCCCATCTTCACGCTGCCGCCGAGCGCCACCGTGCCCTCGTCCGGCTGCGTGGAGCCCGTCACCAGCTTCAGCAGCGTGGACTTGCCCGCGCCGTTGACGCCCATGACACACCAGCGCTCCGTGCGGCGCACCAGGAAGTCCAGCCCGTCGTAGATGGTCCGCTTGCCGTACGCCTTGCACACGTTCTTCAGGCTGACCACGTCCTCGCCCGAGCGCGGCGCCGGCTGGAACTCGAACATCACCGTCTGGCGGCGCTTGGGCGGCTCCACGCGCTCAATCTTCTCCAGCTTCTTCACGCGGCTCTGCACCTGCGCGGCGTGCGAGGCGCGGGCCTTGAACCGCTCGATGAACTTCAGCTCCTTGGCGAGCATGGCCTGCTGGCGCTCGAACTGCGCCTGCTGCTGCTTCTCGTTCATCGCCCGCTGCTGCTCGTAGAAGTCGTAGTTGCCCGTGTACGTGTTCAGCGAGCCGGCGTCGATTTCGATGACCTTGTTCACGATGCGGTTCATGAACTCGCGGTCGTGCGAGGTCATCAGCAGCGCGCCCTCGTAGCCCTTGAGGAACTCCTCCAGCCAGATGAGGCTCTCCAGGTCCAGGTGGTTGCTGGGCTCGTCGAGCAGCATCGCGTCCGGGCGCATCAGGAGGATGCGGGCCAGCGCCACGCGCATCTTCCAACCGCCGGACAGCGCGCCCACGTCGCCGTCCATCATCTCCTGGCTGAAGCCCAGGCCCGCGAGGATTTCCCGCGCGCGGCCCTCCAGGGCGTAGCCGCCCAGCTCCTCGAAGCGCCCCTGCACCACGCCGTAGCGCTCGACGAGCTTCTCCATGTTGTCCGACTGGTCCGGATCGCCCATGGCGGCCTCGAGCGCCTTCAGCTCGGCGGCCACGGTGCTGACGGGGCCGGCGCCGTCCATCACCTCGGAGGCGGCGCTGCGGCCCTTCATCTCGCCCACGTCCTGGCTGAAGTAGCCGATGGTGACGCCACGGTCGACGGCGACCTGGCCCTCGTCCGGCTGCTCCTGGCCCGTAATCATCCGGAACAGCGTCGTCTTGCCGGCGCCGTTGGGACCCACGAGGCCGACCTTCTCCCCCTTGTGGAGCGCCGCGGAGGCCTCGATGAAGAGAATCTGCTGGCCGTTCTGCTTGCCGATGTTGTCGAGACGAATCATGTGCGTTCGAGGGAGCCCGGATGCGGTTGCGGCGCCCTTATGCCATGGGAGGCGCCCCGTGAAGAGTGTTCCGAACCCCCGGGCGAGGAATTCCCTTTCCGGGGGCAGGCGGCCGGACGGGCTCCCGGTGACATGCCCGAGGCGCGTACCAGGCCCGGGCTTCGATGGACTCTCCACATTCCCAGGGGCGGCGGGTCCCCGGGCCGCGCCGCGTGTCGTAGAGTGACCGACGTGCTGACCGTCGACCCGCATCCGTCCCTGGACGCCCTGGCCTTCACCACCGTGTTTCCCGCGCCGCTGGGCTCGCTGCCCTCGCCGGACTGGCTGGTGGCCCTGCTCAAGCCCGGCGCCTCGGCGCCCCTGTCCAGCGACGATGCCGTGCGCGGCACCGTGCGCGACATGCTCCGCCACGGCGGCTACAAGCCCACCGGACGCGGCAAGCCCGCCTCCGAGTACCTCGTGCGCGCGTCGGGCGACGGCTCGCTCGGCTCCATCAACACCGCCGTGGATGCCTGCAACGCCGTGTCCCTGCACAGCGGCCTGCCCATCAGCGTGGTGGACCTGGACCGCGCGAAGGCGCCCTTCCGCATCGGCATCGCCCCGGCGGGCTCGCAGTACGTCTTCAACGCGTCCGGGCAGAGCATCGACCTGGAAGGGCTGCTGTGCCTCTTCGACGCGGAGGGCCCCTGCGCCAACGCCGTGAAGGACGCGCAGCGCACGAAGACGAACGCGGAGACGCGGCGCACGCTCACCGTGCTGTGGGGCGCCAAGGGCCTGGGGGACCGCACCGCTCGCGCCTTCGCGTGGTACCGCGAACTGCTGGAGCGCGCGGGCGCCACCGTGGAGCGGCTCTCCTGAGCACCCCGGACCTGGCGCTGCTCCTCGCGGACGGCGCGCGAGCCCTCTCCTCCGCGTGGGGACGGCCCGTGCTGCTGTCCGAGCCCCAGGTCCTTCGCTCCTCTTCCCGCTGCGATGTCCTGCGCGCCCGGGTGCGCGGCGGGGATGTGCCCTCGGTCGTGCTGAAGCACTTCCGGGACGACCCGGTGCTCGGGCTGGACGAGTGGGCCGGGCTGGAGCTGCTCGGCCGCGTCAGCCTCGCCGTGGCGCCGGGGCTCATCGCCGGGGATGTGGAATCCCGCCTGCTCGTCCTGGAAGACCTGGGTACCGGCCCCAGCCTGGGGGAGCTCTTCAACGACACGGACGTGCGCGCCGCCACCAGCGCACTGCTCGCGGTGGCGCGCCTCACCGGACTGATGCATGCGCGCACCCTGGGCGTGCAGGCGGACTTCGACTTCCTCCGGCATGGGCTGAGCCCGCGCCCCAGCCGCGTGCGCATCGACAACGCGCGCTACCTGCTGGACCACGAGGACCGGCTGAGCCGCTGGGTGCGCGCGGCCGGCGCGACGGAGGCTCCGGGCACACACGAGGACCTGGAGGTGCTCGCGCGCGAGCTGGCCGACCCGGGCCCGTTCCTCGCCTTCACCCATGGGGACATGGCGCCGGCGAACACGCTGTTCACCTTTGGCGGGCCGCGGCTGCTCGACTTCGAGTACTGCGGGATGCGGCACGCGCTGTACGACGCGCTGATGTGGCTGCTGGTGGTGCCCCTGCCCGACGAGCTCATCTCCCGCGCGGAGGTGACGTACCGCCTCGCGCTCGCCGAGGGCTGCGCCGCGGCGCAGGTGGAGTCGGCATGGGCCCGCGCCCGCGCCACCGTGGTCGCCGCGCGCACGGTGAACCTGTTCCAGTGGATTCCCCCGAAGACCTTGGAGCGGGACAGGGAGTGGGCCCCGGGCTTCTCCGAGCGCGCCGCGCTGCTGCGCCACCTGGCGCGCTGCCGGGCCGTGCTGGAGTTGTTCAACCCCGTGCCCTCGCTGGCGCGCACGCTTGCGTCACTGGAGGAGCGGCTCTCGGAGCGATGGGCGGAGGCCCCCTCGTTCATGTGGCCCGCGTTCCGGTAGACCGCGCCCGTCGCCTGCTCCAGGCAGGGGGCCAGGCCCCCGGCCGGGCCTCCGTGGAAGGAACGTTCGTTCCACGGCCCGCCCATGAAACGCGGTCGCGCGGCGCGTATCCCAGAAGACGCTGATTCACCTGCCGCAACCCACGGGTTGCTCTGTCCCAAGTACATGCCGCTCTTCATCCTGTTGACCCTGGTCATGGCGCTCGGGCTGGGCACGGCTGCCCTTGCTGCTCGCAATCAGGCCGTCTTCCAGGCGCCCACGACCATCGAGGCGCCGCGCTCCGCCGACGTCCTGAGCACTCCCATCCGCTACGCCGCCCTCGGTGCCTCCGACACGGTGGGCGTGGGCAGCCGTACGCCCTCGCGTGAGAACTGGACCGCGCGCATCAACGCGGCGCTGCCCGGTGACACCGTGTATGACCGCTTCGCCCGCAGTGGCATCACCCTGGGAGATGCGACGGGCGTCGAACTGCCCCGCGCCATCGCCTTCAAGCCCACGCTGGTGACGATGTGGCTGTCGGTGAACGACGCCCTCCGCCCCGTGCCGCTGGCGACCTACCAGCAGTCGCTCCACGCCACGCTGGAGCGGCTGCTGCGCGAGACGGATGCACGGGTGGCGCTGCTCAACGTTCCGGACCTCGCCACGCTCGCTGGCTCCCATGCCACGGCCGAGATGCGCGCGAGGCTGCGCGAGCAGGTCCGTGCGTGGAACGACGCCATCGCCACCACGGCCCGCGCCTTCGGTCCGCGCGTCCTCGTGGTGGACCTGCTGCCCGCCTCCCGCGAGCTGGCCGAGCACGCCGAGTGGATTTCCTCCGACGGCTTCCACCCGAGCCCGGCGGGCTACCAGAAGCTGGCCGACGTCACGCTCGAGGCGATGCGCCGCGCCGGGTGGCTGCCGCCCGCGGACTCCCGGCCCCTGAACTGATGTCCGAGACGCCGAGGGCAGCAGCGCGGCTCATCGGCGCGCCGCCCTCGTGGCCTCCCCGCTCGGCCAGCACCAGACCCCGACGCTGAAGGCGGTACGGCGCGCCGGGCGTTCCGCTCCGGCCACCGCCCTACTTCATCCACCGCGCGCGAATCTTGCCGTCGACGACCTCGACGGCCATCCAGTCATCGGCGAAGGCGGCGGAGCAATCGCACCGGACCTCGCGCAGGTACTCGCGAACCACGCGAAGCTTGTACCCGCGCGGCGTCTTCAGGACGGCCACGGGGTTGTCCTTCGTCTGCCCGAGGCTCTGCTTCACGTCGAGCACCTTCCCCGTCGCCGCGTCGATGAGCGCCACGCCCACGTGCTCGTAGCCGGGCCGGTCGTCCTTCATGAAGAACACCAGCGCCCGCCGCGCGTCCACCGCGAAGGCGGAGACTCCACTGTTCGGAGTCGTCGTGCCGGCGACCCGGCAGATGGACTCCCCATTCGCCAGGTTCGAGATGGAGCCGTACCAGTCCGGCTCCATCGGCAGCTCGCTCTTCGCCCCAGTCGGCGTCTCCACGAAGACGCGCATGTCGTCCTCGGGGCACTCGCCCGAGGCGGAGTCGAAGCTCACCGAGAACGCGTGCGTCCCGAGCTGGCACTCCAACCGGAAGTCACAGTCGGGAGGCGCGGGCTCGGAAGCCTCCGCCGCGAATCCGCCTCCCGCCAGCGCCACGCCCAGCATCACCGCCCCCCACTTCCGGCCGTCCTTCATGAATGCGAGTCCTCTCCCGGGATGACCCGCCCACTGTACCCTCACCGGTCCGCGGCGTAGACCGCGTCGCGAATCGCGTAGGGGAAGGCGCCCCACATGCCCTCGAACGTGGTGTTGGTGAGCGCCACCACCGTGAGCCGCTGCTTCGGGTCCACGAACCAGTGATGGCCGTAGGCGCCCATCCACTCGAACGTCCCGGGCGACTGCGGGCTCTTCGCCTTCGCCGGGTCCACGAGCACACCCGCGCCGAAGCCGAAGCCCCAGCCCGGGCCCATGCTCTCCGCCTGCGGGCCGACCTGGTCACGCATCATCTGCTCCACCATGGACGTCGACAGCACCGGCGCGCCGCCGGTCCGGAGTGCCTCCAGGAACTTCAGGAAGTCACCCGCCGTGCCCACCATGCCCGCTCCGCCCGACGGGAAGGAGCGCGTGTCGAAGACGCGGCCGGGCGCGAAGGTCGTACCCCCGGGCTCGTTGGGGATGAAGTGGCTCTCACCCATGCGCACCGGCTCCGGCTTGCCATCCGCGTAGGGCGTCGCGAGCCGGGCGGCGTCCTTCACCGTGAAGCCCGTCTCCGACAGCCCCAACGGCCGGGTGACGAGCCGCTCGACCACCTTCGGGAGCGGCGCCCCACCCGCGCGGGCGACGACCTCGCCAAGCACATCGGTGGCCATCGAATACCCCCAGCGCCTCCCCGGTGCGTACGTCAGCGGCACCGAGCCGAGGCGGCGGAGGTTCTCCTGCATCGACAGGCCCGGCTGGTCCAGGCCAGTGGAGACCCGGGCTCGGTGATACGGGCCGTCCTTCGGCTCCAGGAAGTCGTAGGTCAGGCCCGCGGTGTGCGTCAGGAGCTGGCGTACGGTGATGACGGGCTCGCTGCCATCCGGCAGCTTGGGCCGGAAGGTCGGAATCCACTTCGTGACGGGGTCTTCCAGGCCGAGCTTCTTCTGCTCGATGAGCGCCAGCGCGGCGGCGGAGACGGGCGTCTTGGACAGGGAGGCCAGGCGGAACAGCGTGTCCTCTCGCATGGGCCGCTTCGCCTCGCGGTCCGCGAAGCCGGCGGCGCGCCGGTAGATGACCTTTCCATCCCGGGCGACGAGGACGACGGTGCCGACGATGCGCTTCTCCGCGAGCGCGCGGTCGATGACCGAATCCAGGCGTGCCGGGAGGGACTGCGTCGGGGTGGCTTCGGGACTGGCGGGGGCGAGTCCCAGACTGGCGGCCACCAGCAGGGTGGCGAGGACTGAGTGCATTGGCGGTGCTCCTGTGGTGTATCGCGACCGCGCCGGATGTAACGGGCCAGCCCTTGCCCGGCACCCCATGATTTCGTGGAGCCCCCATGCGAAACCGTATGGGCCGCCCGGCGGTTCAACGACGAGGTCGAGCAACAGTGGATTGGGACGACTTGAGAATCGCGCTCGCCGTGGCGCGGCAGGGCTCGCTGAGCGCGGCGGCTCGGGCACTCGGGACGACGCAGCCCACGGTGGGCCGGCGGCTGGAGGCCTTCGAGCGCCGAATCGGCGTGAAGCTGTTCGAGCGCGACGCCCGTGG
This sequence comes from Pyxidicoccus fallax, assembly GCF_012933655.1. Classification (GTDB taxonomy): domain Bacteria; phylum Myxococcota; class Myxococcia; order Myxococcales; family Myxococcaceae; genus Myxococcus; species Myxococcus fallax. Next base: position 18,422 of record NZ_JABBJJ010000054.1, read on the forward strand.
GCTCACGCCGACGCCGCTCTGCGCCGGCCTGCTAGAAGGGCTGGAGCGCATGGACGAAGGCGCCCTCACGGTGGAGCGTCGCATCGCGGCGCGCGACACCGGCCTCCAGGGGAGCATCACGGTGACGAGCCTCGACTGGTTCGGGGACTTCGTGCTGGCGCCCATCCTGACGAGGTTTGGCGCGCGGCACCCGTTGGTCACGCTGACGCTCATCAACGACGACCGCCGCTTCAACCTGTCACGCCGCGAGGCCGACCTCGCCTTCCGCCCCGGATCGTTCGACGAAGAGGGCCTCATCGAGCGCAAGGTGGCCGAGGTGTCCTATGGCCTCTATGCCTCGCCCGCGTACCTGGAGCGGTTCGGTCCTCCGGACTTCGCCTCGGGCTGTGCCGGTCAGCCCATCGTCGCGTTGCAGGAGCGGTCCCCCCGGTCACCGTTGGTCCGGTGGCTGCGTGGCCTCGCGCCCGAGGCAAGAGGGGTCCTGCACACCAACAGCATCTGGTCACAGCTCGCGGCCGCCGAATCCGGCGAGGTGATGGCCGCCCTGCCTCGCGTCCTCGGTGACCGCCGGCCGACGCTCCGGCGCATCGACACGCTGAAGGCCGGGCTGGTGCTGCCCATCAAGCTCGGCGTGCACGCGGACATGCGGGAGACGCCACGCGTGCGCGCTTTCATCGATTTCGCCGTGAGCGAACTCAAACTGCGCGCCGTGGAGCTGAAGCCGGACTGAGCCATGACGCGGCGGGGCCGACCGGCGAGGACCTGACGGGCCCACACGGAATGGAGGTTCCATTCCAGGTGGAGCGCACCGAGCCGAGGCCGGGCAGCCTCCACGCGGAATGGCCATTCCGTTCCGGAGGGTGGCAGCTCGCTGAGGCGACCGGCTACACGGAATGGAGGTTCCATTCCAGGTGGAGCGCACCGAGCCGAGGCCGGGCAGCCCCCACGCGGAATGGCCATTCCGTTCCGGAGGGTGGCAGCTCGCTGAGGCGACCGGCTCACACGGAATGGACGTTCCATTCCAAGCGGGGGCGCACCGAGGGCTGGCCTACGCCCCCCTTCCTGTTCATGCGAATCGAGGTGGCTCCGCGCGGCAGGACTCCTCCGCGTCCTGGGGGAGCCGCGTTACTGGATGTACGGCGTGAGCGCCTTCAGCCAGACGACCACCGCCGCGGCGCCGGCATCCGGTACTCCGAGCGCGCGCTCTCCCAGGTAGCTCGCACGGCCCAGGCGCGGCTGCATGCGCGAGGTCGCATCCGCGCCCTGCTCCGCCTCGCGGACACACGCGGCCCAGGCGTCAGCCGGAGACTGTCCCGCCTTCACGGCCCCGGCGAACGCATCCGCCGCCGGCTTCAGCGCGTCCAGCATCGTCCGGTCGCCAGGACGCGCGCCGCCCAGCTCGGACACCGCGTCCACCGCGAGGCTGAACGCCTCCGCCCACGCGGCGGCATCCGTCTTCCCCTCCGACAGCCGGCGCGCCGCGCGCAGCAGCGCCGTGGCGTAGAACGGCCCCGAGCTGCCACCAATCGCCCGGCGCAGCGCCCCGCCCATCGCCGTCAGCGCGCGCGACGGGCTCGTCCACGAGGACTCCGGCAGCGCGCGAATCGCCTCGGCGCCACGCACGAGGCTGATGCCCAGGTCTCCGTCCCCCGCCGCGCTGTCCAGCGCCGTCAGCCGCGACTCCGCCACATCCAGCGCGGTGGCCACCGCCAGAACCGCCTTCTTGAAGTGGTCCATCCCCGGCCGCGCCTCACCCGCCTCCACCGGCTTCGCCTGCGCGACCGACACGGTGCGCGGAGCCCGCTGCTCGGCCACCCGGCCCGCGCCCGGCCACGCCGGCGCGGTGGTCGCCGCGTCGAGCCACGCCAGCCGCGCGTCATCCACCTTCAGTAGCGACAGCGAGCAACCCGGCATCTCCAGCGCGGACAGGAACGTCCCGCTCCACGCCCGCTCCACGCGCACGCCCGCCCCGCGCAGCACCGCCAGCGCCCGCCGCGTGACGATGGCCAGCTCCATGGGCGGCGTGCCCCCGAGCCCGTTCACCAGCAGCACCACCCGGTCTCCCGAGTTGATGCGCCGGTCCTCCACAATCGTGGTCAGCAGCGTGTCCACCAGCGCGTCCGCCGGCTGCATCGGCACGCGCCGCACGCCCTGCTCGCCGTGGATGCCCAGGCCCAGCTCCAGCTCGTCCTCGCCCAGCGTGAAGCCCGGCCGCCCCGCCGCCGGCACCGTGCACGGCCCCAGCGCCACACCCATGGTGCCCAGCGCCGCCGCCGCCGCGGCCGCCTGCCGCGCCACCTCCGCCAGCGGCGCGCCCGACGCGGCCAGTGCCCCCGCCACCTTGTGCACCAGCACCGTGCCCGCGATGCCCCGCCGCCGCGCGGGCTCCACCGTGTCGTGCAGGGCCACGTCGTCCGCCACCACCACCGTCTCCACCGGAATGCCCTCCGCGCGCGCCAGCTCCGCGGCGAGCCCGAAGTTCAGCCGGTCCCCCGTGTAGTTCTTCACCACCAGGAGCGCGCCCGCCGGCCCCGCCACCGCGCGGATGGCGGCCAGCACCGCGTCGGTGCTCGGCGAGGTGAACACGTCCCCCGCCACCGCCGCGTCCAGCATTCCCGCGCCCACGTAGCCCGCGTGCGCCGGCTCATGCCCGCTGCCGCCTCCGGAGATGACGGCCACCTTGCGCTGCCCGGCGTCCGCCGGAGTGTCCGCGCGCACCACCACCGTCTCCTCCTCCAGCAGCGCCTGCCCCGGAGCGAGCGCGACGAATCCTTCGAGCATCTCGCGCACCACGGCGCGGGGCGAGTTGACGAGCTTCTTCACGGTGGCGTTCTCCTCACGCAGGTCGAGAGCAGACGCCCAAGGTGGACGGGCCGCGTGGGCACGTCAAGCACGACGCGTGTGCCTTGTCCGCCACACGCGCGCCAGCGTCACAATCCCATCCGTGACGCGCGGTGGTAGGGTGCGCGGCCATGGCCAAGTCACCCTGCCCCGTGTCCCTGTCGCAGTTCCTCGAGAAGGCCGAGCCCCTGAAGGTCGTCATCAACGGCCAGGAGCAGCTCGCCGAGGTGAAGTCGTTCTCCACCGGCTCGTTCGGCTGGTACCTCAACAGCAAGATCACCGTCACCGTCGACGGCAAGCCGGTGTCCGTGCAGATCGGCATGAACCTCACCGTCGTCGGCTCGAAGGAAGCCGACCGCGGCACCCCGTCCACCCCTCCTTCCACGACGTAACACCCAGGCCCTCGCGCCCCACTTCGCCGCCCTCGTGGCGCTTGTAGGATGGGGCCGCCTCGCCTCTTCTCCCGGAAGTCATCATGTCCCTGCTGGAGCGTCTCCGGTCCCTGTTCGCCTCTTCTTCGTCGCCCGCCGCCGGAGACGCGGCGGCCTCGCCATCCGCGCCCGCCGCCGGAGCCCAGGCGCCGGAGCAGCCGCCCGTCGTCACCCGCTTCCTCCAGGCCGGCGAGGTCGTGGTGAAGGAGGGAGACCCCGGCCGCTCCATGTTCGTCGTCCTGGAGGGCCGCGTGGCCGTGGCCCGCCAGCAGGCCCCGGGAGCCGAGCCCGTGGTGGTGGGACAGCTCGGAGCCGGCGAGTTCTTCGGCGAGCTGGCGCTGCTCACCGGCGCCGCGCGCACGGCCACCGTGGTGGCCGTGGAGGACGCCGTCGTCCTGGAGCTGTCTCCCACCGCCAGCCGCGAGGCCTGGACGGACTACGGCGTGGAGTCCCCCAAGCTGGAGCAGGCCGCCCGCGAGCGGCTCATGGCGGATGCCATCCGCAGCAACCCGCTGCTCGCCACGCTGTCGCCGGAGCTCCAGGCGCAGCTCGGCGCCGCCTTCGTCCCCGTCACCGTTCCCGCCGGTGAGACGCTCCTCACCCGCGGCAAGCCGGGCGACGCCCTCTACCTGCTCCTGCGGGGCGAGTGTGAGGTGTTCCACACTCACGAGGACGGCCGGCACTCGCCGCTCGCGACGCTGAAGGAGGGCGCCCTGTTCGGCGAAATCTCCCTGCTGCGCAGCCGGCTGGCCACCGCCACCGTGCGGACGCTCACCCCCTGCACGCTGATGAAGCTGGACCGCGAGGTGTTCGAGAAGTCCTTCCTCATCCAGCCCAACCTGCGCGGCGCCCTGGTGCGGCTCGGCCTGGAGCGGCTGAAGCAGACGGTGCGGGTGATGGCGGAACCGACCCGCCCCTCGGACGACAAGGACGCCTGAGGCCCGGAACGTTGGCGAGCGCTTTGCTATGTGCCCGGCCGGGCAGTCTGGGCGTGAGGTGGGCGATGGCGGAGCAGTTCGAGGCGCGCAGGGCGTTGGTGGCGAAGGCGGTGACGTTGTTTCCGAATGACACGGTGGTGCGGGCGATGGCGCTGATGAAGCGCTACGGCCTGGACCGACTGCCGGTGGTGGACGAGTCGCGCGGGGAGCTCATCGGCGACGTGACGGCCGAGGACCTGCGGAAGGTGTGGGAGCACTCTCCCCTGGCCTGTATGTCGGAAATTCTTTCCCTGAAATCGTTGCAGGAGGACGAGGACGGCACCACCTGGCGGCCCCGGGTGACGCTGGTCTCCCCGCTGGTGGACGTGTATCGCACCAGCAAGAAGTGGAAGCAGTAGCTCCCCTCTGAAATGAGCGCCGCGAGGAAGATCCGCGGCGCTTATCGTTGCCCCATGAGCGAATCACGGGGCGGCAGGTGGAGCAGCGGGACGGAGGCCGTGCGCAGGCTGGGCGTGCGGTATCCCATCGTGCAGGGGCCGTTCGGTGGTGGACTGTCCACCGCGAAGCTGGCGGCCACGGTCTCCAACCTGGGCGGGCTCGGCTCCTTCGGCGCGCACATCCTGTCACCGGACGAAATCTTCCAGGTGACGAAGGACATCCGGTCGCTGACGCCGAACCCGTTCGCGATGAACCTGTGGGTGTCGGACCATGACCCCGGCGGGCTGGAGCTGAGCCCGGAGGAGTTTGAGCGGGTCTGGGCCCTCTTCGAGCCGTACTACCGCGAGCTGGGGGTGCCGAAGCCCGAGCGCCCCCAGCGCTACACGTACCGGTTCGAGGAGCAGGTGGACGCGCTGCTGGAGGCGCGGCCTCCGGTGTTCAGCTTCGTCTTCGGCGTGCCCTCGGCCACCATCCTTGCCGAGTGCCGCAAGCGGGGCATCGTCACCGCGGGCGCCGCCACCTCCATCGCGGAGGCGCGAGCGCTGGACGACGCGGGCGTGGACCTCATCGTGGCCACCGGCTTCGAGGCGGGCGGACACCGGCCGTCGTTCCTCGCGCGGGCGGAAGACTCGCTGATGGGGACGCTCGCGCTCACGCCGCTCGTCGCGGACCGCGTGAAGGCACCGGTCATCTCCGCGGGAGGCATTGGCGACGGGCGCGGCATCAAGGCGGTGCTGACGCTGGGCGCGCAGGCCGCGCAGCTCGGCACCGCGTTCCTCGCCTGCGAGGAGTCCGGTGCGAGCCCCGCCCACCGCGCGGCCCTTTTCAGCGACCAGTCCGAGCACACCGCGCTGACGCGCGCCTTCACCGGCCGCCTGGCGCGTGGCCTGCGCAACCGCTGGAGCGACGAGGTGGGGCGTGTCGCACAGCTGCCGCCCTTCCCCATCCAGAGCTGGTTCGCCTCCCAGCTGAAGCCCGCCGCCATCCAGGCGGGACGCACGGACCTCGTCTCGCTGTGGAGTGGGCAGATTGCCCCCAATCTCCGTCACCGGACGACACCGGCCTTGATGGAGTCGCTGATTCGCGAGCTGGAGTCCTGAAACAGGTCCCGTGTCACGAGGCAAGGGTTCGTCTCACCTGGCTGAAGAAATGACTTCAGCCGGCAAGTAACCCTGTTGCGGGTGCAATAAAGCCCCGGGGTCCACGTTCAGCACGTATCCGGAATTTTCCGGTAATTCGGACAGGGATCTCCAGACATGAGGAAGCTCTTTCGACGTCCGTTCACCGCGTTGACGTGCGCGATTGCAGTGGGACTCCAGGCGTGTGGCGAGGGGCTGCCACCGGAGCAGGGCGAGGCGCCACCGGCCGAGGCCACCACGGTGGAGGCCCTGGCGCAGCCGGCGGCCGCCCAGGACGCGGAGCCGGACATCCTGGTGGCGCTGCAGTCCATCCCCGGGCTGACGGTGGTGCGCGAGGCGCCGTCGCGCTTCCCCGGCACGCGCTTCTTCGTCCTGACGTTCGACCAGCCGGCGGACCACCGGAACCCTCAGGGCCAGCGCTTCCAGCAGCGCGTGACGCTGCTGCACCGCTCCACGACGGCGCCCATGGTGCTGGCCTCCACGGGCTACGGCATCGGCACCAGCGCCGGGCAGATGGAGCCCACCGCGATTCTCCAGAGCAACCAGCTGCTCGTCGAGCACCGCTTCTTCGGCCCCTCCATCCCCGAGGCCGCCAACTGGGAGCACCTCGACCTGTGGCAGGCCGCGGCGGACCATCACCGCATCGTCAGCGCCTTCAAGCCGCTGTATGGCGCGAAGTGGGTGAGCACCGGCGCCAGCAAGGGCGGCATGACGTCCGTCTACCACCGCGCCCTCTACCCGAATGACGTGGACGCCACCGTGGCCTACGTGGCGCCCAACAGCCACGGCCCGATGGACCCGCGCTACGTGCACTTCCTCGCCACCGTGGGCGACGCCGCGTGCCGCGAGCGCATCCGCGACTTCCAGCGTGATGCGCTGTCGCGCCGCGACGAGCTGGTACCCCAGGTGTCCGCGGATGCGGAGGCCCAGGGCGCGCCGCTCGACTTCCTCGGCGCGGACAAGGCGTTCGAGTTCATGGTCCTCGAGCTGCCCTTCGTCTTCTGGCAGTACAGCAACCCCGCGACGTGCCCCTCCATCCCCGCGCCCGGCGCGCCGGCGGAAGAGGTGCTGGCCACGCTGTCGGACGTCGTCGGCTACTTCGGCTTCAGCGACCCGTCCATCCAGTACTACGCGCCCTACTACTTCCAGGCGGGCACGCAGCTGGGCAGCTACCGCTCCGACGAGCGCCACCTGCGCGGGCTCGTGCGCTACCCGCGGCAGTACGCGCCCGCCGCCATGGTGCCCTTCCCCATCGAGCCCTACGGGTTCGACTTCTGGTCCATTCCCCTCATCGAGGCGTGGGTGAAGGCGCGCGGCGAGCGGATGCTGTTCGTCTACGGCCAGCTGGACCCGTGGTCCACCAACGCCTTCGACGTGCGCGAGCGCAATGACGCGTACCGCTTCTACGTGCAGGGCGGGAACCACGGGGCGTCCATCTCGCGGCTGCCGGAGAGCGTGCGCGCCTTCGCCGTGGAGCGGCTCACCACGTGGGTGGGCCTGCAGCAGCCCGCGGAGAAGGGGCGCGCCGTGCTGAAGGCGGCCCAGCTGGCCGCGGGTGAGGAGCCCGTGGACACCGGCGTCGTCGACCTCCGCCGTCCGCCTCCGCGGGAGTAGGGACGCTAGAGCCCCAGCCCCTCCCGGATGCGCGCCACCACCTCCTTCACCGGTGGCGTGACATCCACGCGGAGGGCGCTGTCAGGCACCTCCAGCGTGGCGAGCTGGCTGTCCAGCAGCGACGGCGGCATGAAGTGGCCGTGGCGCTGCGACAGCCGGCTCGCCAGCAGCTCTCGCGACGCGTCCAGGTACACGAAGCGCACGCGCGCGGCGTCCACCTCCAGCACCTTGCGGTAGGCCTCCTTCAGCGCCGAGCACGCCACCACCAGGCCGTCTCCCTGCCGCAGCGCCTCCCCAATCACTCCCGACAGCATCCACAGCCACGGCCAACGGTCCTCGTCGGTCAGCGGCACGCCCTGCGCCATCTTCACCTTGTTGGGCACCGGGTGCAGGTCGTCCGCGTCCAGGAAGCGCCAGCCCAGCGCCTCCGCCAGCGAGGACCCCACCGTCGTCTTCCCCGCTCCGGAAACCCCCATGACGATGACGACCATCCCGTGCGCCCTCCAGACGCGATGAGAACCACCGCCATCCTGCGGCGCCACGCTCCCGCGCGCCACACCCTAGGATGCCAGATGCCCACCCCGTCACGTCCTGGGAATGTCAGACCCCACCGGTACTCTTCCTTTCATCGCCGCGAGTGACGCGGCACGGAGGGGGAAGTTCATGGCGGACATCGCGGACGGCGAGCAGCTGTCTCTTCAAGGCTCCGGCTCCAAGCCCTACATCCTCAAGAACACCGGCGGCGTGTACTCGTGCAGCTGCCCCGCGTGGCGCAACCAGTCGGTCGCCATCGAGCGCCGCACCTGCAAGCACCTGCGCAAAGTGCGCGGCGATGCCGCCGAGGACGCCCGCATCGGCGCTCCCGCTTCCGGCGCCGCGCCCGCCAGCGCTCCCAAGGCGAAGAAGGCCAGCGCTTCGGACACCGCCGAGGCCGCCGAGGACAAGGCCCCGCCGCTGCTGCTCGCGCACCCGTGGGAGAACGACGTCGACCTCACCGACTGGTGGATGAGCGAGAAGCTCGACGGCGTGCGCGCGTACTGGGACGGCAAGCGCTTCTGGTCGCGCCTGGGCAACGAGTTCTTCGCGCCCGCGTGGTTCACCGCGGGGCTGCCGGACTTCCCGCTCGACGGCGAGCTGTTCGGCGGGCGCAAGCGCTTCCAGCGCACGGTGAGCATCGTCCGCCGTCAAGACAGGAGCGACGACTGGAAGGAGCTCTTCTTCGTCGCCTTCGACGCGCCCTCCGTGGACGCGACCTTCGAGGGCCGGCTGGAGCACTGCCGCAAGTGGATGGAGGACGCGAAGCCCACGTACGCGAAGTGGCACGAGCACGAGCGCTGCAAGGGCACCGCGCACCTGCGCGAGGAGCTGGCGCGCGTGGAGGCGCTGGGCGGTGAAGGGCTCATGCTGCGCAAGCCCGGCTCGCGCTACGAGGCGGGACGCTCGCACACGCTGCTGAAGGTGAAGAGCTTCAAGGACGACGAGGCGCGCGTCGTCGGCCACGTGCCCGGCGCCGGCCGGCACAAGGGCCGCCTGGGCGCGCTGGAGGTGGAGCTGCGCAACGGCAAGCGCTTCAGCGTGGGCACCGGCCTGTCCGACGCCGAGCGCGAGTCCCCGCCCGCCGTCGGCACCGTCATCACCTTCCGCTACCAGGAGCTGTCCGACGACGGCGTGCCGCGCTTCCCCTCGTACGTGGGCGTGCGCATCGACGCGGCCCCCTTCCCCGAGAAGGCGAAGTCCCGCGCTCGCGCCTGAGCCCGCACCGCGCCGGGTGGGGCGCTCCTGACGCCCCACCCCACCGCCGCAGAGCGCGGTCCGTTGGTCGACGGAGCCGTCCCGGACTGCCCGCTGGCGAAAGGCAGGCGAGTTCAGCGAGCGTCCGCATGGGCGGAGGCACTGGACGAAGCGCTTTCTCGCGGTCCTGCTCGAAAGTTCGCGCTTACAGGTGCCGACCTGGTGCGCCTGTGCGCTAGCGGTCATCGCAACGGCGCGGACTGGCGTCTCGTACCGGCGACCGTCGGCTGCCGGAGACTTACGCGGTCTAAAGACAAACGGTGCACAGCCCCCGCCTGAGCCAGGAGGGGCCCCTCCTGGTGTCTGCTTGAGACGACCATGCACTGCGAGCTCTGTCTGTCCGAACATGCCGAGGACGTACTCTGCGACAACGTGCACTGGACGCAGGTGGGCCTCTCCACCCAGGACGTGGAGGGCGAGCCGCCGCCAGTGGACCTCACCGGCCAGACGCTGGGGCACTACAAGCTGGTGCGCCGGCTGGGCGCCGGGGGAATGGGCACCGTGTACCTGGGGGAGCAGACGCGCATCGGCGCGCGCGTGGCCGTGAAGGTGCTGCACCCGCACCTGGCCCACGACGAGAGCCTGCGAGCGCGCTTCTACGCCGAGGCCCGCACCGTCAACGTGGTGAGCCACCCGCACATCGTCCACATCTTCGACATCAGCGAGGCGCCCGGCGGCATCCACTACTTCGTCATGGAGTACCTGGAGGGCGTGCCACTGTCACGCCTGCATCGGCCCGTCGCCCCCGCGCAGCTCGTGCCGCTGCTCGCGCAGGCCTGTGACGCGCTGCATGCGGCGCACCGCTGCGGCGTGGTGCACCGGGATTTGAAGCCAGACAACCTCTTCGTGGTGCGGCACGCGGCGGAGCCGCCCACCCTGCGCGTGCTGGACTTCGGCGTGGCCAAGGCGCGCCGCCCGCCCACCGAGGACGAGACGGCGGCGGGCATCGTCCTGGGCACGCCCGCGTACATGGCCCCGGAGCAGTGGGCCGGGCAGCCGGTGGACGGGCGCGCGGACATCTACGCCCTGGCGGTGACGGCCTATTACATGTTCACCGGGCAGCTGCCCTTCGAGCGGGGGCAGATGGCGGAGCTGGCCCTGTCGCTGGGGCCGGTGGGCCCGGTGCCGCCGCACGTGCTGGCCCCCGCGGTGACTCCGGCGTTGTCGGACGTGCTGCTGCGGGCCCTGTCGCGCCGGTGCGATGACCGCTACCCCACCGCGCGCGACTTCAAGGAGGCCCTGCTCGCGGCGCTGGCGCCGCCCCAGGCCGCGCACTCCGTGGACGAGCCCCCGCGGGGGTCCACGCCCGTGCCCTCGCACACCTCCTCGCCCTCGCCTTCGCTGTCCCTGGCGGAGGCGGAGACGCCCGCCGAGCCCGTCAGCGTCACCCCGCCGCTCACCTGGACGGCCCGCGTGCGCCGCCGCGCTGGCACCAGCGACGTGGAGGTGCGCTGCACGGAGCTGAGCAAGGGCGGCCTCTTCATGTGCTGCGCGGAGCCCTTCCCGCGCCTCTTCACCCGGCTCGAGTTCACGCTGCTGCTGGCCGGCGAGGAGGTGGAGTGCGTGGGCGAGGTGGTGCGCCACGTGGACTCCGTCCAGGCGCGCGCGTGGAGCATGTCGCCGGGGGTGGGCGTGCAGTTCATCAACCCCTCGGCCCGGCTCAGAGACCTCATCCACCGCGTGCAGCCCCACCGCCGCGGCACCCCGGCGCCTCCCGCGCCACCTTCCGAAGCCCACCTGTGAGCAATCCTCCTGCCCGGCGGTGCTGGGGTTCCGCGGACGCATTTGCATTCCGTTCACGATTGTTCCGTCGCGTGCCCCGCATCGTTCCCTTCCCGACGCGCGCGGGCTTTCCGTTCCTGCGCTAGGCTTCCAGGGCAGTCGGAACCCGCTAGCCTGCGATCATCATGGCTCGTGAGGGTGTTGGCAGGGGTCGGAGGCACGTCCGGCCCAGGGGAATCGTCCTGATCATGGCGGCGGTGCTCGCGGTGGTGGCGAGCGCGTGCCAGGACGCGGCCACGGCGTCCGGGACGGCGCTGTACGTCACGACCGAGTTCGATCCGCTGCTGCAGCTCACCCAGTTCAAGGTGTCCGGCACGGTGACGGACGGGAGCGAGGGCGGGGACGCGGGCGCGGATGGAGGCGCGAACAAGGCGAGCAGCATCCCGGCCTCGCTGCTGCCGGAGACCGCCGGACGCATCCTCCAGAGCGGCGAGACGTTCCGCGTGCTGCTGCCCGACGCGAAGGAAGGCGCGCGCGTGAAGCTCGTGCTGGAAGGCATGAGTGGCCCCGAGCTCGCGGCGGTCGGCACGGCGGAGGTGACGGTCCGCGAGGGCTACGAGGTGGACATCCGCGTGCGGCTCGAGCCCGCTTCGGAGCCGCCCGACGCCGGCACGCCCGACGCCGGCACGCCCGACTCGGGTACGCCGGATGGCGGCACGCCGGACGCGGGGTCGAGCGACGCGGGCACCTTCTGCATGGACTGCCCGGACGGCTGCTGCCGGGGGGGCTTCTGCGTGCCGCGCACCTTCCAGTCCTGCGGCGTGGGCGGGGTGGACTGCACGGTGTGTGACGGGGTGCGGGCCAACGCCTGCTCGGCGCTGGGCACCTGCACTTGCGGCAATGGCCCGGCCTGCACCGGAAGCAACGTGGACCGGTGCTCCAACGGCCAGTGCCGGTGCGGCAACAACAACGCGTGTGGCGCGGGCCAGGTGTGCATGGACGGCCAGTGCCGCTGCACCCCCGAGTCGTGCCCCAACGGCTGCTGCGACGGCAACGTCTGTCGCGCCGGCAACGAGCAGTCCCGGTGCGGCCTGGGAGGCCAGGCGTGCGAGCAGTGCCGCCGGGAGTGCACCTCCCAGCGGACCTGCAAGTAGGCCACGCCCGGCCCCGCGCGGGCCCTACTGCTTCGGCGTGTCCTGGCCCTGGGGCACGCCCGAGCCGCCCACGCCGGTGGGCGACGGGTCGCCCCACCCGGGCTCGATGAAGGCCTTCCACTTCCACTGGCCCTCGCGCTTCACCAGGAGCCCGGCGTTGCGGCCGGCGCGCTTCTCGCCCTTCGTCGTCATCGTGTAGTTGTCGGTGTAGGTGACGAGCGAGTCGGACAGCACGGTGATGTCCAGGTTGTGGTTCACCTGCATGTCCGTGGGCGTCTGGTCGAAGAAGGGCTTCATGATCTGAGTGTAGCGCTGGCGGTCATACGACTCGGACGTGGGCATGCCCTGGCTGTTGTCGGTGGCCATGAACATGGGGAAGTCGATGCGCGCGAGCGACGCCTCGAAGTCGCGCCGCTTCATGATGGCGTCCTCCTCCTTGATGAAGGCCTCCACCTCCTTCCGGGTCCTCGCCTCGTTCGTCGGCTTGCGGGTCCACGGCCCCATCTTCGACAGGTCCATGGGCGCGCCCGAGCCTCCCGAGGCGGGAGAGGACGGCTGCTGCTGCTGTTGTTGCGATTTCGAGGGTGACTGCGATTGCGGCTGCCCCTGTGCCCAGACGGGCGAGGCGAGCGCGAGCGAGGTGAGGCACAGCGCGATCCGACGCATCATGACGACCTCCTTCTGCTGACGCGAAGGTCGTGACACGCGCGGCCCCGGACAACCCGGCCGCTTCCGCCCGCCCGTCCCGCGCGAGCCAGGGAGCGTTGACGGACCGCCGGTGGCCTGCCCCCGGGTGCGAGCGCGCTACCGCACGGTGAAGGACCGCGAGTGGCCCGAGTACGGGCGCACGCGGCCGTCCCAACCGGACTTCCAGTCGCCCTCGTGCACCACGCGGTAGGTGCCCGGCACCGCGTCCTGGGGGATGTCCCACTCCACGGTGACGTGCGAGCAGGCCAGCGTGGGCACGCAGTTCACCCGGCGCCACCGGTAGCGCGTCTCCCAGTCGCCATCCCACGCCACGTCCAGCCACGTCCCGCCGGGCCCCTGCCGCTGCACGCGCAGGTACGTGCCCTCCAGGTGCAAATCATTCTTCGGGTGGCCGCCCCAGAAGGTGACGCTCACCGTCTCGCCGCGCGTGTAGGCGGCGCGCGCGTCGGTGACGGCTTCACCGAAGTCCACCCACAGGAGCTTGTCGTCGAAGACGACGCCCGGCTGGAGGCTCGCCTGCACGGAGCGCAGGTCTCGCGGCACGGGCCCGGGCGGCACGGGCTGTCCGTCGCGCAGGGCCACCGCCAGCGCGTCGAAGCCCTGCTGGAGAGCGGCCAGCGTCCACGGGCCGAAGTGCGTGGAGGCGCCCTCGTAGGCCTGACGCGCGTACTCCTCGCGGGTGGTGACGTAGCCCGCGTACGCGTTGGACAGGCCGGCGATGACCACCTCCGTCACGCCCAGGGGGGCCAGCCGCTCCAGCACCGTGCGCCGCAGCCGGCGCCCGGCCATGGTCGTCACCTCGAAGGGCACCGCCACCATCGCGAGCGGCCCCACGGTGACGAGCTGCAGGGGCAGCACCTCCGGCGTCCACGGGTAGGGCGTCATGCTGCCCATCTCCAGGACGATGGGCTTCTCCGCCTGGCAGGGCGTGGTGAAGACGGCGCAGGTGAACTGACTCCACACGTCGTGGATGGCCGCGCACGAGGCGCCCTCCACGCCGAAGCCGGGCCCGTCCTCCGCGCCCGCGAGCATGGAGATGCCGATGGCCGCGGGGCACGTGCGGCGCGGCGTGCCGTCCGTCCAGGCGGGCGCCACGTCCACCGCGTCCATCTTCAGGTACATCTGCCGGAAGTCCACCCCGCCCGTCAGCGGCGTGTCGGCCTGGGCCCACAGCCGCGCGGCGAAGTCGTGCTGCCTGCGGGCGGAAATCTCCGTGTCCTCGAAGTCGTCCGCGCCGCCGCCGTCCGTGCCGCCGAGCACGTTGGGGGTGACGTCGCCCTCGTTGGCGTTGGCGAAGGCGGCGACGAAGCCGGGGCCGCGCGCCTTCTCGAAGAGGTACGAGGCCAGCCCCTTGTTGTCGCCGCTGATGAGGGTGTTGTGGTTGCCCATGGACGTGGCGTGCACGGCGAACCAGTTGATGAGGCCCACCTCGGTGCCGTCCGCGCGGGTGAGGCGCACCAGCGTCATCCGCGGATCCACGTCGTACGGGTAGCGGGCGCGCTCCTCGGGCGGGTTGAGGCGGTAGGCCTCCGGCGAGCGGTTGCGGCTGGCGCCCAGCAGCTCGCCCGCGGCCAGCCGCAGGGTGCCCTCGCCCAGGTTGGCGTGGGCCCGGTCGATGGAGGTGACGATGCCGGAGACGATGGCGTCGAAGTTCTGCGGCACGAAGCCCAGCGACGTCAGGTTGTAGAAGGTGTAGTGCGAGAAGCCCCCCGGCCCCACGTGGGTGTGCGTGGCGCTCAAGAGCACGTTGTCGTCCGAGTACAGGCCGCCGTAGCGCGAGCGCAGCTTCTCCACCACCTGCTGCTTCACGGCCTGGAACACCATGCCCAGGTCCGCGCTGACGAAGACGACGCGGCGGCCGTTGCACGGCGAGGCGATGACGAAGGCGCGCGAGCGCAGGCGCTGGTGGATGCCGGACGTCTGCTGCGTGAGCTGGCCGTAGCCCATCATCCCCACCTCGGCGGCGGGGCCGGTGATGTCGCCGGTACCGGCGCCGATGAGGAAGCGCTGCTGGCCGGCGCACGCGTCGGGCGGCTGGGTCGCCGCCAGGGCCGGAGGAGCGGGCGGGGAAGCGGGGCCGGCCGCCCGGGCGCCCCCAGCGAGCACGAGGACGAGCGCCAGGGTGAGCCGGACGGTGTGGGTGCGCATACCAGTCTCCGAGGCGCCTGGGGAGGGCGCCTCCTGGGACGGAAGATGCCAACGCCCCCCGACGCGGGCAGGGCCTTCAGCGATGCGCCGTCATGAGGACCACAGTCGCCCGCGCGGGGGGTGCGCGGGAGGCGCCGCTCACGCGCCCGGCCGGCGCGCCGCGTCCTTCGGCGGAGGCGGCGGCGCCACGTTCAGCGCCACACGGAAGGTGGTGCCCGCTCCCACCGACGACTCCACGGAGATGTGGCCGCCCATGCCGTTGACGATGGTGTCGCAGATGGACAGGCCCAGGCCCGTGCCCACCCCGGAGGCCTTGGTGGTGAAGAACGGGTCGAAGATGCGGCGCAGGTGCTCGGGGGGAATGCCGTGCCCGGTGTCGCGCACCACCACCATCACCCGCCCGCCGTCGTCCAGGAAGGTGGTGAGGCGGATTTCGTTCGACTCGGACTGGCCCTCGTCAATCGCATGGGCGGCGTTGATGACGAGGTTGAGGAACACCTGGAACAGCTTGCCCTCGTTGCCCTGCACCGGAGGCACCTCGCCGTACTCCTTCACCAGCTTCGCGCGGGCGCGCACCGTGCTGGCCGCCATCTGCGTCACCGAGTCCAGCACCCGGTGCACGTCCACCGCCTCCTCCTTGCCGTCATCCACCCGGGAGAAGACGCGCAGCTGGCGGACAATCTGGCGCATGCGCTCGGCGCCCTCGCGGGCGTCGTCCAGCACCTGACGGCACTCCAGGAGTTCGTCGTGCGACAGGGGCCGCGAGCGCGGGCCCACCGTGCCGTGGAGGAAGTCCAGGTTGGACAGCACGTAGGCGAGCGGGTTGTTCAGCTCGTGGGCGATGCCGGCGGCCAGGAGGCCCATGGAGGCCATGCGGTCGGTGAGCATGAGCTGCGCCTGGGTGCGCTTGCGCTCGGTGAAGTCGCGCGCCACCGTCACCCGCGCGGGCGCCCCGTCGACGACGACGGCCAGCGTCACCAGGTCCGCCACCACCACCTCGCCGTCGCGGCGCACCAGCGGCATCTCCACCGCGCGCGCGGAGCGCTGGCCCTCCAGGGCCTGCCCCAGGTGCAGCTGCGCCGCCCCCCGGTCCTCCGGCCGCACCAGCTCCAGCACGTGCCGGCCCATCAGCTCCGCGGCGTCGCGGTAGCCCAGGTACTGCACCAGGGCCGGGTTGACGGACAGCAGCACCCCGTCGCCCACGTGCACCATGACGGGGTCCGGGAAGGCCTCGATGAGCAGGTGGACGCCCGCCTCGGTGCGCCGCAGCGTGGTCTCCGTGCGCATGCGCAGGGCGTTGTCGGTGCGCTGCTCCAGCGCCAGCGACAGCGCGCCGGCGGCGCCGGACAGGAGGTTGACCTCCACGGGCCCCCACGGGCGCGCCTCGCGGCAGTTGTCGAAGCCGATGACGCCGAAGAGCTGCCCGTGCACGTGCAGGGGCAGCAGCAGCACGGACTTGACGCCCTGGGCCTCCAGCACCGGGGCCAGCATGTCCGGGAAGCCCCGCGGCAGGGCCTGCACGGGCTGGCCCCGCATGAGCCGGCTGGACTGCTCGGGATGGAGCGCCTCCATCAGCGGCAGGCCGTGCATCTCCGGGTCCTCCAGGTTGGGAGGAACGCCGGGGGCGCACCACTCCGCGCGCTGGGAGGCCAGCAGCGTGCCGTCCGGGGCGCGGTGCATCTCGAAGACGTAGACGCGGCTGGCGTCGGCCACGTGGCCCAGCGGCTCCACCACGGCGCCGTACAGGTCCATGGGGCGCTGGTGCGGCATCATCCGCCGCTGCACCTCCACCATGACCTCCAGGTAGCGCTCGCGCGTGGTGACGGCCTCCTCGGCGCGCCGCCGGGAGGTGACGTCCACCAGCGTGCCCACCACCTCGCCGGGCGCGGCCGGCAGGGCGCGCGCGGACAGCGCCACCCAGCGGGTGCCCCGGCCTTCCGCCGCCTCGATGCGCAGCTCCTCGCGCGGCGCCAGGCTGCGCTGGGAGGCGGCGGCGTCCAGCAGCCTCCTGGCCCGCTCGCGGTCCTCCGGGTGGAACACGTCCACCAGCGGGCGGTCGAGCCAGGACGCCACCAGCATGCCCGTCAGGCGCTCCCAGGGCTTGCCGAGGAAGGACAGGCGCCCCTGCGCGTCGAGCTGGAACGCCACGTCCTGCAGCAACTCATCGAGGATGCGCGCGCGCTGCGCCTCCACCGACGCGCCGGGCACGGAAGCCGGCGGCATCCGGGTCGCATGCGTCCCGCAATCACCGGGACACGGCTCGGGAACCGTCCCAGGGGCGTCCTCGCGCCCCGCTTCCCGCTGCTCGTCCGCCAAATCCGGCCTCCTGCGCCCACGGAGAGAGGCCGGAGTCCTGACAGCACTGAAGGCTGCCGGGAAGCACATCCAGACCCTGGTTCCCCTCCCGGTGGCGACGTCAGGTACGAAGTTTACGGCCACCGAATGTCCGGAAGTCAATGAAGGCGAAGGGGGTTCACGCTCCGTCATCGGGCTCCCACCCACCGGGAGCACCCGACCGAGGGCGCAGCCGGCGGTCGCCGATGACACGGGCAGGCACGCCCCCGACGATGGCCCAGGCGGGCACGTCCCGGGTGACGACGGCCCCCATGGCCACCACGGCATGGTCCCCCACGGTGACACCGTCGGTGATACCGGCGTTGGCGCCCACCCACACGTCCGCGCCCAGGGTGATGCCGCGTGAGGTGACGGGCTGCTCGCGCACGGGCCGGTCCGGCGCCAGCCCGTGGTCGAAGGCGTAGAGGGTGGCGCCGGTGGCGATGCGGCTGCCCTCGCCGATGCGGATGCCGGCCGCCCCTCCGTCCAGGCTGGCGCGCGCGTTGACGCTCACCCGGGGGCCGAGCACCACGGGCCCATGGAGGAAGACGTCGGCGGCCACGCTGCAGCCAGGCCCGATGGAGACGGTGCGGCCGGGCTCGGCGAAGATGCGCGCCTCCGGGGCGATGAAGCACCCCTCGGCGATCTGCACCGTCTCCAATTGGCGCAGCCGCTCCTGCACCTCCCGCTGCCACGCCTCCGCCCACTCGCGGTGGCGGGGCTTGAGGGAGAAGTAGAGCCACGGCATCCAGGAGAGCCGGAGCTTGTGCTGCTCGCGGCGAAGCGCGTCCAGGTCCACGCCCCCTGACTACCACGCCCGCGCACACGACCAAGGTCGGGGGTGCGCAAGGCCCCGGGGGCACCCGGGTCTCCAATGGCAGACAGACAAACCCTGGACAGTGCGATTCGCCAGGAAATGACGGTGCCAGGGTTGGAGCGGGTCGTTAGGGTGGTTTCACCCGCGACGGAGAGTCTCCGATGAAGAGCGCCCCACTGCCCCCGGACGAGGCGGCACGGCTGGCCGCGCTGGCCGCACACGATTTGCTGGACACCCTGCCGGAGCAGGACTTCGACGACCTGACGTCCCTGGCCTCGCGGCTGTGCGAGACGCCCATCGCCCTGGTGTCGCTGGTGGACCGGGAGCGGCAGTGGTTCAAGTCGCGGGTGGGGCTGGAGGCGCCGGAGACGCCGCGCGACGTGGCGTACTGCTCGCACACGATTCTGGGCGACGACGTGATGGTGGTGCCGGACGCGTTCCAGGACGCGCGCTTCCACGACAACCCGCTGGCCACGGGCGCGCCGCACGTGCGCTTCTACGCGGGCGCGCCGCTGCGCGCGGAGAGCGGCCACAAGCTGGGCACGCTGTGTGTCATCGACCACGTGCCGCGCGAGCTGACGCCGGAGCAGCTCGACTCACTGCGCAGGCTGGGGCGGCAGGTGGAGGCCCAGCTGCGGCTGCGCCTGCGGATGCAGGACCTGGAGCGGCGCGAGGCGGAGGGGCGCTCGCAGCGGGACGCACTGGGGCGAGCGCTGCGGCAGCGGGACGCGCTGGCGGAGCTGGTGATGAAGGATTTGCAGGTGCCCTTGAGCGGCATCCAGATGAACGCCTCGTTCATCACCTGCCGGCCGCCGGTGCCCGACGAGGTGCGGGTGGCGGCGCGCGACATCCAGGAGTCGGCGGAGAGCGCGCAGCGGATGGTGGCGAACCTGATGGACGCCGGACGGGAGGACTCGCCGATGGTGCCCCGGCTGGCGGAGCTGGACGTGCACGGGCTGGTGACGGAGGTGGCGCGGGAGTTCTCGGCGCGCATCCAGGGCAGCCACCGGCAGTTCACCACGTCGGTGCGGGTGTCGCGGCGCTTCATGGTGGCGGACCGGGAGCTGCTGCGGCGGGCACTGGACAACCTGCTGGACAACTCGTACCGCTTCACGGCGCTGGGCAGCGGGCGGGTGATGCTGGAGGTGGCGCAGCCGGAGCCGGACCTCTTGGAAGTGAAGGTCCGCGACGAGGGCCCGGGCATTCCGACCGCGTCGCGCGAGCACGTGTTCGACGCGGTGGTGCCGGAGGGCACGCCCACGGCCGCGCGGGCCCGGGCGAGCAACGCGCTGGGGCTCGTCTTCTGCCGCCGCGCGGTGCAGGCCCATGGCGGGTGGTGCTGGGTGGAGGAGAACCGGCCCCGGGGCACCGTCTTCTGCCTGCGCCTTCCCCTGGGCCCGGAGCCCGCCACGCGCGAGCCGGGCAAGGCCAGCGGGTGAACGTGCGCTGCCGCTTGCGCGTCCCGGGAGCCATCCCCAGCCTCCCGTGAAGGAGGACGGGACGGGACATGGCAGTCCAGAGCGAGCCGCCAAAGCGCGCGTGGGGCTGGGGCAAGGCCCGCGTGTGCGCGGTGGGCCACTCCACGCGCTCGGCGGACGAGCTGGTGGCGATATTGGAGGCGCACGGTGTCCGGGTGCTGGCGGACATCCGCACGGTGCCGCGCTCGCGCACCAACCCGCAGTTCAACCTGGATGCCTTTCCGAAGACGCTGGCGCGGGTGGGCATCCACCACCAGCATCTGGCTCGGCTTGGCGGGCTGCGGCGTCCCCGGAAGGACTCGCCCAACGCGGCGTGGCGCAACCTCAGCTTCCGCGGCTACGCGGACTACATGCTGACGGAGGACTTCGCGGAGGGCTTGGAGGAGTTGCGGGTGCTGTCACGCGAGGGGCCAGTGGCGGTGATGTGCGCGGAGGCGCTGCGGTG
Source organism: Pyxidicoccus fallax (assembly GCF_012933655.1). Taxonomy (GTDB): domain Bacteria; phylum Myxococcota; class Myxococcia; order Myxococcales; family Myxococcaceae; genus Myxococcus; species Myxococcus fallax. The sequence continues at coordinate 38,420 of NZ_JABBJJ010000054.1, forward strand.
GCGCTGCCACCGCTCGCTGGTGGCCGATGCGCTCTGGGCGCGCGGCGTGGTGGTGCAACACCTGAAGAGCGCCACCCGCGCGGAGCCGCACCGGCTCACGCCGTTCGCCCAGGTGCACGGCCTGCGGGTGCTCTATCCGCTCACGGACACGGCCAGCGGATGACCCCGGAGCCCCGCTTCTTTTGGGTTCAAACTTCGTGCTATTCCAGGAGTTCCTTCAATCAGGCGGGGTCCTCCGCTGGAGTGCACATCATGATGAAGACGTGGATTCGGAGCATGGGGCTTGCCGGGATGCTGGCGCTGGGACTCGCGGGCTGTGGCGGGGTGGAGGCCCCCGTGGAGGCCGAGCACCTGGGTCAGGTCGAGCAGGCATACATCATCGCGTGCAGCTGGGAGGACCCCTCCCCCTGCGTCCGGAGCTCGCCCTTCGTGTGCGACTACGAGCAGGGCATTTGCGTCCCGGTCTGCGATGACGGCACCGTGTGCCCGTCGCACCGGTACTGCTGCAACTAGGACGCGCCCGGAGCCGCGTCCTCCAGCGTGAAGTGGCAGCGCTCGCGCTCGGCGGCGATGACCTCCATGTCCGCCGCCGTCGGCTCCACGCGGGACACCATGTCGTCCGGCTCCCAGCGGTAGGGCTCGCCGTTGAGGAACACGCGGCCGTCCACCACGGCGCGCGTGGTCTCCAGCACCGATGGGTCCGCGAAGTCCCGCACCATGGCCTCGAAGCGGCCCTGCCGCACGGGGTCGGCGAAGCGGAAGCGGAAGCGCGCCAGCGCGGCCAGGTGGAACCACATGGGCCGGAAGGCCACGCCGGACAGCGCGAGCCGCTTCGCCATCAGCAGCAGCATCTCCGTGGCCTCGCGGGCGAGGCCCAGTCCCGGCACGTCCTGTCCGGGGAGCTGCGGCCGCCGCTCGCTGAAGCGCGCGCGGGGGTGGCGCAGGCTGAGCCAGTTGACGAAGAGGAAGGGCTCGCCGAGCACGGGCCGCCGCTCGACGACGCAGTCCACCAGCAGGTGCTCCTGCCCGGCGGCGCGGCCCAGCACCTTGAGGCGGTCTCCCGCGCCCGTGGAGCCCACCTCCACGCGCAGCCGGCTGTAGCCCAGCCGCTCCACGTGTGCCAGCAGGCCGTAGCGGAACAGCGCGTACTCCAGCGACTGCGCCGTGTAGTAGCCCAGCACCTTCGGCTGAATCGCGGCGCCCAGCCCCAGCGAGCCCTCCAGGTCCTCCAGCGTCAGCGTGATGTCGTCCGACCCGCTCTCCTGCGAGAGCAGCCGGGAGATGCGCTGGTAGCGCGCGCTCAGCGGGTCATAGCGCGCGGTGATGCGCCGCGAGCCCTTGCCCGCGAGCACCAGCACGGTGCCGGCGAAGATCTTCCAGGACTCCGCGTGGTAGCCGCCGCCGGGCAGCCACACGCTGGGCACCCCGCGCAGCGCGTGCGCCAGGGCCCTGTCCCTCCGCCTCGCGCCGTCCAGCGTGAGTCCCACGCGGCCGAAGCGGTCCCCGGCCAGCACGTCGCCGCCGGCGATGACGAAGGCCACGTCCGGCCGGGGCATGCGCGACAGCAGGCCATTGAGCAGCGCGAGGTAGTCCGCGTCGCTGGAGCCCTCGGGGACGCGCGTCTCGTCGACCTCGAGCGGGAGCGCGCCCCAGTCGCTGCCGGACAGCGAGCCAATCCAGGCCTTCTCCTGGCCGGCGAGACACTCCGCGGTGCCGTCGGGCGGGTGGGCGTCCAGGTCGAGCACCACGGCCTGTCCGTCGAAGCCGTCGGCGTGGAGGGCGGCGAGGGCGACGGCGATGTCGTTGACGGCGCAGAAGCCGCCGCCTCGGCCGGGGGCGGCGTGGTGGAAGCCGCCGGCCATGTTCACCACGGGGCCACGGCGGGCCAGGGCGAGCCGGGCTGCGGCCATGGTGCCGCCACAGACGAGGCGCACGTTGGACAGGAGCGTGTCCACGGGGACCTCGGACGGGTCGGTGGCGAAGATGCGCGCGAGCGTCTCCGGCTGGCCGAGGGATTCGAGGTACGCGGCGTCGTGGACGCGGGCCATTTCCTTGTAGCTGACCGGCAGCGGGCGGTGCACGTCCTCGGGGCGCACGATGCCCTTCTCGAGGAGGTACCAGGTGGTGAAGTCCACGCCGCGTGGCTCGATGCCCACGGTGGTCTCGATGCCGGTGAGGGGCAGCCGGTAGGACTCGTCGTAGAAGATGGGGACCGAGGCGCCGCCGAGTTCCGGTAGCCACCGCGTCAGCCAGTGCAGCGGGCTCATGCGAGCCACCTCACGAGGGGCCTGACGGGGAGCGGATGGGACGCGGGAGCGGAGCGGAGATGGTGCACGGCGAAGGCAAGCTTCGCGCAGGCAGCGGCGTCGCGGGGGCTTTTTTGCACGGGGCCGGACGGCCCCGCGCTACTTCTGCACGGAGAGGATGATCCACCTGCGGGAATCCACCGCGTAGATGATGGGGACGTCCGAGAGTGGGGGTCCTTGCAGCTCGCGACAGGCGTCGGCCCTGGCGACGAAGCGGACGAAGACAACGTCCTCGCTGCCGGGCACCGCCGTGACGTCGTAGGTCTCGCGCTGGAAGGCACAGACCTCCGTGGGAGCCGCATTCCGAGGGGGCTTCGTGCCCAGTGGGAGGAAATCCTCCATGGCGAGCGCGACAGCCGCGGCGATGGGACCTGGAAGAAGATGCTGCCCTTCCGTGGGTAGGACGATGGGGAAGCTGTACCGTGAAGCCTCTTCCACGGGGGCCTTGGCCGGCCGCACGGGGGGACGGAACAGCGCGCAGCCCGGAAGCAGCAGACAGAGCGACAGCAACAGCTTGTGTCCCATGGCACCTCCATCCCACGGCAGCGTCGGATGCCACCATCCTGCCACCAGCGCGACGAATGATGGGCTGCCTAGCCGCCTTCGCCATCCACGGTCGTGATGCGGCCGAGTTCCTTGTCCTCGGGCCTGATGAGCCCTACGAGCCGCCAGCGATGCCCCTCCCGCTCGTAGACTTCACCCGGCCTCGTCTCTCCCACGTAGGGAATCAGCTTCTGGATGCGGCATGACGTATCGAACTGGATGCGCACGAGCCATCGCTGGTTGCTCGCCTTGAGGTCCTTGGGGGACATCGGCGAAGGAGCCCAGGGGTGACTGTGGAAGTCAGCGATGGGCACGGCCCGCCCTCGCCCATCCACGACGCGGCGCGGGGAGAAGCAGGACTTGCGCCTGGATGCGCCGACCAACTGTGTCTCTCCGAGGGGAGAGCCCTCACTGGCCTGGTAGATGCCATCACCCAGTGAGTAGATGAGCCCGCAGTACTCCTGCCCATAGTCGCGCTCCCGAGCTCGCGGCAGCTTCAGCACTGCCGGACAGAGCTGGTCGATGACCGCGTCGACATCCCGGGAAGGTTCGACCTCGGCCCAGGGACCTCGCACCCATACCGTCCTGCTCCCGGGTTCGAAGCCGTAGGCCTCGGAGTCGGATGCCCGCTCTGACACGCCAGAACACCCGAATGAGCACAACGCGGCGGCCACACAAGCCCTGAAGAACACATGTCACTCCCGAACGTCTCGCGCAGCTCAGCAGAAGTTCAGGAGACTCAGGAGTATCTGACAGGTGACGTAGCGTGGTGGGACTCGCCTCGACCCGGGCGAGGTCCATAGATTGTCTGCTCCGCACGAGAGGCGCCCATGAAACTCCCGCTTCACGCCACGCTGTTGCTGGTCGCGCTCCTCAACTTCTTCCTGGTGTACGACCTGCTGATGGCCGCCTCGCTGTCGACGCCCTGGCTGGCCGGCGTCCTGGGCACGGGCCTCTTGCTGGGGTTTTTCGGCACCCGCGCGGCACCGCGAAAGGTGCGCGTCGGGCTGCTCCTGGGCTTCGTCGTGGGAATCGGCGCCATCCGCGCCGCCGAGTGGAACTCGCGCAAGCCCTTCCTGCGCGACCTCTACTCCGTGAAACCCGGGATGACCCAGGCCGAGGTCGAGGCCATCATGGGTCGCTACCTCCACGGCACGGGTTGGCCCGCCCATCCCCTGTCACCCACCGGCACCGTCGTCGATGCCGCGAGCGGCGCCACGCATGCCTCCACCTCGACTCCACGAGGCGAGCTCGCGCTGGCGGGCAGCATCGTCTACCGCCACACCAACGAGGGCTGGGCGAACTCCGACTGGGGCATCGTCCGCTTCGAGAACGGCCGCGTCTCCGACGTCTCCTTCTCTCCCGATTGAGTCCGCGACGGGCTCACCTCACCCGCACGCCACCCTCGAGCCTCTCCGCGCGCAGACGCCGCAGGCGACGATTGCTGATGGTCAACCCGTCGATTCCACCGGATGCCGCCCGTGTGAAGGTGACGGTGCCGAGTGAGCCGACGAAGCGGTCCCCGCCGACGGCATCCAGCACGACCTCGTCCCGCCGTGGCCAGCGTATCGCCAGCTTGCCGTCCGCGACGCGCACCGTGTAGGTCATGTCCACCTCGTCGCTGCGGTACTGCCCGGCGAAGGATGCCAGTGCCGAGTCCGCGGGCATGGGCGACGTCACACGGATGAAGGGCCGCGTCGTCGGCCAGGCATCCTGGATGCTCAACTCGCGCGGGGCATCGGCCGCCGGCTCCGAGAAGCGCCACACGTGCATCGACTCGCCCGGACGGAACGCGCCATTGCCAATGGGCACGAAGGCCGTGGGCACGCCAACCTGGCGCAGCGCTCCGTCCTTGACCTCCAGCCGCACCACTTCGTCCGTCAGGGGACTCCAGTAGTTGCCGGCCAGCGCCGACAGCTCCGTCCCCGGCAGCGCGACGGCGGGCGGCATCACGTCTTTCATGCGCTCGCCCAGATACACCTCGGCCACCTTCCGCGTGAGGTCCGTGGGCGAAATCGTGGAGCCGTTGCACAACGCGACGATGGCCAGCCGCGGGTCCGGGAAGAGGACGGCTTCCGTGCGGTAGCCGCCCTCCATGCCGTCGTGGCTCACCGTGCGCAGGCCGCGGTAATCACCCAGATGCAGGCCGCCGCCATAGCCGGTGACGGTGCCGTCGTTCAACCTACCGGAGGTCAGCATCGACGCGACCAGCGCCTGCCCGCCGACGCGCGCGTCGAGCAGGTTCTGCTTCCACTTCAACAGGTCGCCGACCGTGGTGAGCAGGCTGGTGGAGCCGTAATGGTCGGTATTGGGGATGCTGAGCTTCCAGCCGCCGCCTTCGCGGGTGCCGTAGGCCGATGCGCGCCGGGGAACGAGCTCGGCGTGGTCGTCACGGAATCGGGTGTCGCTCATGCCGAGCGGCTTGAAGATGCGCTCGTCGGCGAACGCCTTCAGGGACTTGCCGGACACGCGCCGCACGATGACCGCCAGCAGGGTGTACGCGGCATTGCCGTACACAATCTCAGTGCCCGGAGCGAAGTTCACGCCGCGTTGCCGCGTCAGCGCCCAGAGGATGTCCGCTTCGGTGTACAGGTCGTCGCCGCGCCAGCCGGCCAGGTTCAACAACTGGCCTTGTTCGCGCAGGCCGTTGGTGTGGTGGAGCAGGTGCGCGATGGTGATGGTCTTCCCGGAGTCGGGCATCTCCGGCAGGTATTCGCGGATGTCGTCATCCAGCGACAGCTTGCCCTCTTGCGCCAGCAGCCCGATGGAGAACGCGGTGAACTGCTTGGAGATGGACGCGATGTGGAAGAGGGTCCGCGGCGTGATGGGGACGTCGTGCTCCAGGTCCGACATGCCGTAGCCGCGCGCGTAGTCCAGCACGCCGTCGCGAGAGATGCCCACGGCGCAGCCGGGCGTGCTCTTGCCGCTCCACGGCGCGAAGAGGGCGTCCACCTGCTTGTGCCGGTCCCTGGGCAGGGTGGCCGCGGCCCTCGCTCGGACGACCTCGGGCCGTGAGGCCAGGGGGGTAACGGTGCCGCCTCCCCCCGCGGCGGAGCTGGCGGGGGCGAACGTCAGACCCAGGAACAGGAACGACGACACGAGCAACTTGCGCGGCATGGAGCCTTCCGGAGCAACGGGGTTGCGGAAGGCACCATCCCCACGCGAGCACCTCAGGGGGAGAGTGTTCAGCCGGTGGCGACGGGCATGCGGTGAACGGGCACCACCGTGCGGCGAACGGGCCGCCAGGGCTTCTCACCCAACCGAAGCCCGGCCCCGGTCCGGGCCCGCCGCGCTCACTCCACCGGACGCTGTGCCTCCGCTCGCAGCGCCGGGCTGCGGCGGTGCAGGCCCCGCGCCACCAGCGCCGTGAGCAGCGCCCACGCCAGCCCGGCCACCCAGCCCGCGAGCACGTCCGTGGGGTAGTGCACGCCCAGGTACACCCGCGTCAGCCCCACCATCAGACACAACAGCAGCGACACCCCGATGATGTACGCCTTGAGCCGCCGCCGCTGCGCGAGCTGCGCCATCAGCCCGCCGAGCGTCAGGTACACCGTGGCCGACAGCATCGCGTGCCCGCTCGGGAAGCTCTGGGTCATCACCTCCGTCAGGTGCGGCACCACCGAGGGCCGTGGCCGGGAGAAGAGCTGCTTGAGCAGCGTGTTCAACAGCGCGCCGCCCCCCGTGGCCGCCAGCACCAGCAGCAGCGTCCGGTAACGCCGCGCCAGCAGCAGGAATCCGCACACCGCCAGCGTGACGAGGAACAACACCGTCACCCCGCCGAGCGCCGTCACCTCCTCCGCCGACACCGCCAGCCACCAGGGGCCGCGCGCCTGGGACGGGTCCTTCGGGTCGCGCAGTATGCGCAGCGCGCGCTCGTCGAAATCCTGCGTCTCGCCCTCGGACACCTCGTCGGACAGGGCGATGAATCCCAGCAGGCACATGAATAGCAACAGCAACATGCCCAACAGTCGCGTCACCGCGACGTCCAGCCTCGTCATCCGCTCCCAGAGCCTGCGCCACATGTTCGTGACACTATGCACCCCGGCGTCATCTGGGACTCCGGAGTGCACGAAGTGTCGGCTGCTGCCCAGGGGGGCTACTCGGTGAGGACGCCCAGCTCCTCCGCGCCCGCGGCCCTCGCCCCATCCAGGGCCATCACCCACCGGCCGTAGCCCGCGCGGTCGTCCACCTTGAAGAACACGTGCCGCTGTCCCCGGGGCCGAGCGTCCAGGACCTTCCGGAGTCGCGGCACGTAGTCCGCGTCCTCCACGGGCGTGTCATTCAGCGTCAGCCGTCCTTCCGGCGTGAGGCCCACCACCCACTGGGGCGGCGGGGGCTCCGACGGGGGACTGTCGGACGTCGCCGGGAGCTGCACGGCGATGTGCCGGTTCAGCAGCGGGGTGACGACCATGAAGATGATGAGCAGCACCAACACCACGTCCACCAGCGGCGTGACGTTGATTTCCGACTGCACGGCGGGGGCCTTCACGAAGTGCTTCCGGGCGGTGTGCATGGCCATTTCCCCGCTCACCGAGCCTCGAGCGATTCCACGCCGAACGACACCCGCTCCACCCCGGCCGCGCGCGCCAGCTTGATGACCTTGCGCACGTCCCCGCACGAGAGCGCCTGGTCCGCCTTGAGCAGGAACCGCCGCTCCGGATTCTTTCGCAGCTCCGTCTGGAGCCGCGCCTGGAGCGCGGCCTCGTCCGGGTATGCGTCGCTCGCCACGAACACCTTGCGGTCGGCCGTCACGGAGAGGATGAGCGGGTCCTTCTGCTCCTCCGACTCCACCCGGGCCGCCTTGGGCAGCTCCACCTCCTTCCCCTGCTGCATCATGGGCGTGACGACCATGAAGATGATGAGGAGGACGAGCACCACATCGACGAGCGGGGTGACGTTGATGTCGCTCTTGACGCCACCCCGACCACCACCGGCGGACATTCCCATGCGCGGCTGCTCCTTGTTGGAAGGGACAGCGTCAGGGGAACACGGACGCGGAGGGGCGTTGGCGGACGCCCGTCCCGCATTCCGTCATGGTTCCGTCACGGGGCGGGCCCCACGCTACCGGGGCAGGCGGATGCGGTCCTTCCCCGCGCTGCCGAACGCCGCGCCGAGGACGCAGAAGAAGTGCAGGATGATGCCCGGGAAGACGAAGAACCAGTACCCGGCGCCCACCATGAGGAACCACAGCACCGCCCGGAACAGCTGCCCCTTGTAGAGCTGCCCCAGGCCGGGGAAGAAGAAGGACAGCAGCCCCGCGATGACGGCACTGAAGCGGCGCTCTTGGATGACGGTGGCGGTGGTCATGGACATCTCCCTTCCTCTCCCCGCCTATAAGAGGGGGGACGAAAGGACGAAAACGACGTGTCCGGCTGGACGCTCGGCTCACGAGCGGCGTTGTCTCCCCCCGTCCGGCTGCTATCACGGGATTCCAGGAGGACTTCCATGGCCATCGCCACCATCGACCCGACCACGGGCAAGACGCTGCGCACCTTCCCCACGCACACCGCGGAGGAGCTGGAGGCGAAGCTCCAGCTCGCCGAGGACACGTTCCGCACCTACCGCCACACCTCCTTCGCCGAGCGCGCCACCTGGATGCGCCGCGCCGCGGAGCTGCTGGAGGCCGAGGCCCCCCGCTACGGCCGCATCATGACGGAGGAGATGGGCAAGCCGCTGGAGGCCGCCAAGGCCGAGGCCCGCAAGTGCGCCAGCGCCTGCCGCTACTACGTGTCCAAGGCCGAGGGCCTGCTGCGCGACCAGCCGATTGAGGTCGGCGGGGACCGCGCCTACGTGCGCTACCAGCCGCTGGGCCCGGTGCTGGCCATCATGCCGTGGAACTTCCCCTTCTGGCAGGTGGTGCGCTTCGCCGCCCCGGCGCTGATGGCGGGCAACGTGGGCCTGCTCAAGCACGCGCACAACGTCCCGCAGTGCGCGCTGGCGCTGGAGGAATTGTTCCTCCAGGCGGGCTTCCCGCGCGGCGCCTTCCAGGCGCTGATGATCGAGACGTCCGAGGTGAACCGCGTCATCGAGGACCGGCGCGTGCGCGCGGTGACGCTCACCGGCAGCGAGGGCGCGGGCCGGGCGGTGGGCGCGGCGGCGGGCAAGGCCATCAAGAAGGTGGTGCTGGAGCTGGGCGGCAGCGACCCGTTCATCGTCATGCCCAGCGCGGACCTGGAGAAGGCGGTGGAGACGGCGGTGACGGCGCGGCTCATCAACAACGGCCAGTCCTGCATCGCCGCCAAGCGCTTCATCGTCGCGGAGAGCATCGCCGCGGACTTCGAGCGCCGCTTCGTGGAGCGCATGAAGCGCATCACCGTGGGCGACCCCATGGACCCGAAGACGGACCTGGGGCCCCTGGCCACCGAGGGCATCCTCAAGGGCCTGCACGCGCAGGTGGAGGAGAGCGTGAAGGCCGGCACGCGGCTGTTGTTGGGCGGCAAGCCCCTGGAGCGCCCGGGGAACTTCTACCCCGCCACCGTGCTGGCG
>NZ_JABBJJ010000550.1 GCF_012933655.1 Pyxidicoccus fallax
GGCGGGCAGCTCGCTGAAGTCGTACGACGGAGCCGCGGCCGGGGGCGGCGGCAGGGCGAACGGGTCCGTCTCCATCGGCGCGGCGGACTGCGCGTAGGCGTCCGGCGGCGGCAGGGCGAACGGGTCCGCCTCGGGCACCATGTCCGCGGGCGGCGGGGGCAGGGCGAACGGGTCCTCCTCCGGCATGGGCGGCTGCGCGAACGCGTCCTGCGGCGGGGGCAGGGCGAACGGGTCCTCCTCGACCGGCGCGGCGGCGGCCGGGGGCGGCTCCATGTCGAAGGCGAACGCGTCCTCGGCGGGCGCGGCCTGCGCGGGGACGGGCAGCGCGTCATCGGAGAAGTCGAAGTCGCGCGCGGTGCCGCGCACCTCGTCGGTCGTGCCGTAGTCGGTCGTGCCGTAGGCCGGCGCCGCCTCGACGGGCGGCGGCAGGGACTCCTCGGAGAAGTCGAAGTCGCGCGCGGTGCCGCGCACCTCGTCGGTCGTGCCGTAGGTCGGCGCGGCGGGAGGCGGCTCGCGGAACGCGTCGCTGGGCATCGGGATGCGGACGACGCGCGTCACGTCCCGGTTCTCGGGCTCGGCGGCGTCATCCTGCCCGCCGAAGGAGGCCGCGCCGGGCAGGGGAATGGCCCCCGCCGTGGGCACCGAGGCGTCATCGAAGGCGAACGCGTCCGCCTCGGGCGCGGCGCCCGGCAGTGGGATGGCCTGCGAGGACGGCGCGGCGCCCGGCAGCGGGATGGCGTCGGGTCCGGAACCGAGCGCAATGGCGCCACCCTGGGGCGCGGCGCCCGGCAGCGGGATGGCCGTGGACCGCGGGGCGGCCATGCCCGGCAGCGGAATGGCCTGCGAGGACGGCGCGGCCATGCCCGGCAGGGGGATGGCGTTCGCCGTTGGCGCGGAGGACGCGTCGTCGAAGGCGAACGGGTCCGCCTCCGGCGCGGCGCCCGGCAGCGGAATGGCCGCGGACTGTGGCGCGGCGGCGCCCGGCAGCGGAATGGCCGCGGACTGCGGCGCGGCGGCCCCGGGCAGGGGAATGGCGGCGGCGGCGTGGGGCGCGGCGGTGCCCGGCAGCGGAATGGCGGGGGCCTGCGGCTCGGGAGCGGCGGGCGCGGGCGCGCTCACGCCCTCGAGCTTGATGGGGAAGGTGGTCTGGCACCGGGCGCACTTGAGCTTCGCGCCGCCAGGCGGGATCCGCTTGTCATCGATGTTGTAGTTCGTCTGGCAAGACGGGCAGGAGACTTTCATGGGTTTCCTTCGACGGGTCCGACTGGCGCGAATGCTCGCGAGCAGGCTGCGGAGCGCCTTCGCGGTGCGCGCAGGGTAGCAGAGCCGTTTCCAGCCCGGAAAGAACGCGCACGTCGGCCACGCAACGGTCCCTTCCTTGCCTTCCCAGACGGGCAGGCGAGGGCTCTGTCCGCCCGAAGGAGGGCGTCATGCGTTCGTTTTCCCCCCGGGGGACGGGAGGTGGTAGACCCCTGCCGGCATGGAACCCATCGTCATCCTTGGCGCGGGACTCGCGGGCCTGTCCACCGCCCACTTCCTCCAGAGGCCCTGGCGCCTCATCGAGAAGTCCGACCGGGTCGGCGGCCTCATCAAGACCGAGGTCATCGATGGGTGTTATTTCGACCCCACCGGCCACTGGCTCCACCTGAGGGACCCGGAAATCCAGGCCCTGGTGAACGACACCTGGCTGCCGGGGCAGATGGTCCGCATCCAGCGCAAGGCGGGCATCTTCTCGCGCGGGGTGTTCACCCGCTTCCCGTACCAGGTCAACACGCACGGCCTGCCGCCGGAGGTGGTGTCGGAGAACCTCGTCGGCTACGTGGAGGCCATCTACGGCGAGAAGGGCCGGGCGCTGCGTGAGCGGGAGCCGACCAACTTCGAGGAGTTCATCCTCCGCTACATGGGGGAGGGCTTCGCGAAGAACTTCATGGTGCCCTACAACCAGAAGCTCTGGACGGTGCACCCGCGCGAGATGTCCGCCGCCTGGGTGGGGCGCTTCGTGCCGCGGCCGAACCTCAAGGAGGTGGTGGACGGCGCGCTGGGCGCCGGCAGTGACGCGGTGGGCTACAACGCGTCCTTCCTCTACCCGCGCGAGGGCGGCATCGAGAGCCTCGCGCGCGCCATGCTGCGCCACCTCCAGGGCGGCGAGTTGAGCGTCAACACCGAGCCCACCTCCATCGACTGGAAGGCCCGCCGCGTCACCCTGTCGGACGGCCGCGTGCTGCCGTACTCGGGGCTGGTGTCCAGCATCTCGCTGCCGGGGCTGGTGCAGCTCCTGGCGAAGGGCCCCTCGGGCGTGCCCGACGCCGTCATGGCCGCGGCGAAGCGGCTGCGCGCCACCACCGTCACCTACGTGGCCGTGGCCGCGCGGGGGGCCAACCGCCAGCCCTGGCATTGGATCTACCTGCCGGAGCCGGAGTTCCACACGTACCGCATCGGCTCGCCCTCGGCGGTGTACGCGCCGCTGGCGCCGCCGGACACCGCCACCTTCTACGTGGAGTACAGCCACCACGGCGAGCTGGCCCCCGCCACCGCGGAGAAGTACGCGGTGGAGGACCTGGTGCGCTCGCAGATGATTCACTCGGCGGACGACGTGCTCTTCGCGCACGCGCGGGAGATTCCGCACGCGTACGTGCTCTACGACGAGGCGTACGGGCCGGCCAAGGCGGAAGTCCTCCGCTTCCTGGAGCACGCGGGCATCCTCATCGCCGGGCGCTACGGGCAGTGGGAGTACTCGTCCATGGAGGACGCCATCCTCGCGGGCCGGGCCTGCGCGCGGACGCTGAACGGTTGACGGCCCGGCTGCCTCCCCATATCTGAGGGACCCAATCCCATGGCCCCGCACCTCTCCGTCGTCATCCCTGTCTACAACGAGGAGTCCATCATCGCCTCGGCGGCGGAGGAGCTGCGCCAGGGGCTGGATGCGCGGGGGATCGACTACGAAATCATCTTCGCGGAGAACGGCTCGCGCGACGCCACGCCGCGCATCCTGGAAGACCTCTGCGCGAAGAACCCGCGCCTGCGCTGGTTCCACTCGGAGCGGCCCAACTACGGCTCGGCGCTGAAGGCCGGCATCGCCATGGCGCGCGGCACCTACGTCGTCTGCGACGAAATCGACCTGTGCGACCTCACCTTCTACGACGCGGCGCTGCCGCGGCTGGAGCGGGGCGAGGCCGACATGGTGGTGGGCTCCAAGGCGGCCAAGGGCGCCAGCGACCAGCGCCCGCTGGTGCGCCGGGCCGCCACGCGCGTGCACAACGGCCTGTTGAAGGTGGCGCTGGGCTTCCAGGGCACGGACACGCACGGGCTGAAGGCCTTCCGCCGCGAGGCGCTCGTGCCCGTCATCCAGAAGTGCGTGGTGGACATGGACGTGTTCGCCAGCGAGTTCGTCATCCGCGCCTGGCGCGAGGGGCTGAAGGTGGTGGAAATCCCCATCCAGCTCCACGAGAAGCGCCAGCCGTCCATCCACCTCTTCAAGCGCGTGCCCAACGTGCTGAAGAACGTGGGCAAGCTCTTCTACGTCATCCGCATCGCGGGCAAGTGAGCCCGGGCGCCCCGGGCTCGAAGGAGGGCGGCACCGTGAGGCTGGCGTCCATCTCCGTCGACCTCGACTCGCTGCCGCACTACTGCCGCATCCACGGGCTGCCGGAGTCGCTGCTGGACGCGCGGGCCCGCACGCTCGTGCACGCGGTGGCGGTGCCCCGCTTCCGCGAGCTGCTGGACGCGCTGGGCGTGCCGGGCACCTTCTTCGCCATCGGCGAGGACCTGGAGGCGGACCCGGGCGCCGCGGCGGGCATGCGCGCGTCCCACGAGGCCGGCATCGAGGTGGCCAGCCACAGCCACGCGCACGACTACGCGCTCACGCGCCGGGGGCTCGCCGCCATCCGTGAGGACCTGGCCCGGGCGGACGCAGCCATCCTCGCGGCCACGGGCGCGCGGCCGGTGGGCTTCCGCGCCCCGGGCTACACGCTGAACGCGGACCTCTACGCGGCCACGGCGGAGCTGGGCTACCGGTACGGCTCGTCCGCGTTCCCCGCCGCGCCGTACTACGCGGCCAAGGCGGCGGTGATGGGGGCGCTGGCGCTCCTGGGCCGGCCGTCGCGCTCGGTGCTGGACACGCCGCGGGTGCTGCTGGCGCCCCGGGTGCCCTACCGGCCCGACCCGGCCCGGCCCTACCAGCGGGGCACCGGCCCGGTGCTGGAGCTGCCCATGGCGGTGACGCCGGCCGTGCGCTTCCCCTTCATCGGCACCTTCGCCACCACGCTGCCGCTGCCCACCCTGCGCGGGGCCTGGCGCGCGTGCCGCAAGGACGCCTTCTTCAACTTCGAGCTCCACGGGGTGGACGTGCTGGACGCGTCCGACGGCATTCCCCCGGAGTTGGTCCGCCAGCAGCGGGATTTGCGCGTGAGCGCCTCCCGGAAGATGGAGCGGCTGCGCGAGGTGTTCGGCTGGCTCAAGGCGGAGTGTGACGTCGTCACGCTGCGCGACGCGGCCAGCAGGCTCTCCGCCACGCTCTAGCTAGGGAGCGCCGAGCACCTCCACCACCGCGTCGAGCACGCGCCGGTCCGTCATCATCCACGGGTGCAGCAGCACCGGGAAGGTGCGCTCCGAGGCGCCGCGCAGCCGCGAGCTGGAGGCGGGGAAGATGGTCAAATCCCACGGCGACCAGAAGCTGTGGACCTCCACCTCGTCCCAGGGGCGCGGGTCGCTCTGCAGGTAGCGCACGAGCCGGCTGTCGGGGCGCATCTGCCGCACCCCCTTGCCCCGGCGCAGCCACGCCATGACGGTGCCCCCATGCGGCCCGGAGATGGAGATGAAGCGCCGCACCTCCCGCCGCCCGTCGTGCATCCGCAGCCAGTAGCGGGTGACGAGCGCCCCCATGCTGAAGCCCACCACGTCCACCCGGGGGGCGCCGGTGCGCGCGCGGAGCGCCTCGGCCTCCCGCGCCACCTGCCGGGCCAGGGCGGGCACCCCTTCCGTTCCGTCACTGGGCACCAGCGAGAGGGCATGGACGTGGGTCCACCCCTCGCGCTCCAGCCGCGCGCGCATGACGTCGAAGGCGCTGGCATCATCGTCGATGCCGTGCACGAGCAGCACCGGGGGCCGCTGTCCGGCGGGGGAGGGGAGCGGCGCTCGGGCCGGGAC
>NZ_JABBJJ010000551.1 GCF_012933655.1 Pyxidicoccus fallax
CCCCAGCCCGTCGCGGTCGCGCCGCGGGCCCCCGCCGAAGCCGACCCGGGGTATGAGGACGAGGACCCGGCGTCGCCCGCGTCCGAGTCGCTCGCCGAGTCGCTCACCGAGTCTCCCGACAACGCTCCCCGGAAGAAGCCGTCGGGATGGATGCGGCGCACGGGCATCTACGCGTCGATTGGCGGCGCGGTCGCGCTCGGCGCCGGCGGCATCTTCGGGCTGCGCAGCCGCAGCCTCAACGACGACCTCTCGCGCCGCTACACCGACGGCCTGCTGGTGCCGGGCGACCGCGCGAAGTTCAACCAGGTGAAGACGAGCAACACGCTGGCGAACACGCTGATGATTGGTGGCGGCGTCATCGCGCTCACCGGTCTCACCTTCTGGGGCTTGTCGGCCGTGTCGTTCGATTCGGACGGCGAGGGCGGCGGAAACGTCAACGTGCGGGGGCAGTGGTGATTCGTTCGTTCTGGGTGTTGGGTGCGATGCTGTTCCTCGCGTGCACGTCCGTGCCCGAGGGGCTGTGCGAGGGCGACCAGGGCTGTCTGCCGGGCCTGCGCTGCCAGGAAGGCGTCTGCGTCGGGTGCGGCGGCGATGGCGACTGCCATGGTTGGGAGGCCTGTTCGGCGAGCCGGCGGTGCGAGCTGCGCGCCGGGATGTGCGCGACCAGCGCGCATTGCAAGCCGTGGGAGGTCTGTGGGGCCGGGCATACCTGCGAGCTCTCGGCGAGCGCCTGCCAGTCGTCGACGGACTGCGAGGCCCACGAGACGTGCAGCACCACGAGCCGCACCTGCGTCCCCCAGCCCGGCCGGTGCAACACCGCCGCCCACTGCGGCGGTGGAGCCTTCTGGACGCCGACATGCGGGGAGGACAACTGGTGCCAGGCCGCGCCCGCGGCCGGAGACGACGTGCTCATCTGGGGCACCCTCTCGGAGGGCTCCTGCGGCCATGACGCCATCTCCAGCGTCATGACGCCCACGAAGGCGGAGGTGGGCTTCAAGTGCTACACCGACACCGCCTTCAACGAGGCGATCCTCTCCCCTGGCGGCCTCGTCCACTACGTCGATGGGGACTCCGACCCGCACCGGCTGAAGGTCTTCGTTCCGGACAGGTTCAAGGTCGATGGAGAACGCCGCTCGTACCCGCAGAACGGGCCCGACAACGACATCGTGATTTCAACGCCGGCATGCGGCAACGAGGACGTCTCGGACTTCATCATGCAGGGCGGCACCGGCGCCGTTGCCTACACCTGCGACAACGTCGGGGGCTACACGTACTACGACATCGAGGGGCAGGTCGTGTCGTCCGAGCACCAGGTGCACGCGTGGAACGGCGGGGACTACATGCTCGCCTACGGCATCGGCCTCGGCCTGGTCGTGCTGTCGCCGGAGCGGGAGCCCACCAAGGTCACCGGGCTGCCGAACGACTACTCGTTCATCGACGCGCGCGCCCGCTCGGCGACGGGCTTCTGGCTGGCCATCCGCCGAATCACCGCCGATACCGAGGAGCTGTGGTACGTCCGCAATGACGGCGTCGCCACCCGCGAGGGGACGTATGGCGCGTTCCCGGCGCTGGCCCACTCCACCGGGGGGGGCGTGCTGGACAGCGCGGGTGCCCTCTTCGCCGAGTCCTCCCGGAAAGACGAGGTGTTCGCCGACATCGTCGTCAAGCGGCCGGCCGACGGCACCACCGGCACGATTGTCTACGACGAGAGCACCGCTCCGGAGAAGGCGAACGGCGCCTCGAACTACACGGACCTCTTCAACTTCATGCACATCTCGTATCTCTTCTCGGGCCCCTGACCGGCGGCTCCAGCCCTGGAAGCACGACGGCCACCGCGCTCCCCTCTCGAGGAGCCGGTGGCCGTGGTGTTTCGGAAGGCCCGTGAAGGGCCTCGGGACGCTAGCGGGCCGCCGGGGGCTTGGAGGCCTTGGGAACCTTCTCCCAGTCCGCCAGGAACTTCTTGATGCCCGCGTCGGTGAGCGGGTGGTTGGCCAGCTGGGTGATGACGTTGTAGGGCAGCGTGGCCACGTCCGCGCCCATGCGCGCGGCCTGGAGAACGTGGACGGGGTTGCGGACGCTGGCGACGAGCACCTGGGTGGTGAAGTCGTAGTTCCGGTAGATCTCCAGGATGTTGGAGATGAGCTCCATGCCGTCCTGGGAGATGTCATCCAGGCGGCCGACGAAGGGCGACACGTAGGTGGCGCCGGCCTTGGCGCACAGCAGGGCCTGGTTGGCGGAGAAGCAGAGGGTGACGTTGGTGCGGATGCCCTCGGCGGTGAGCGCCTTGGTGGCCTTCATGCCCTCCACGCCCATGGGAATCTTCACGACGACGTTGTCGTGAATCTTCGCCAGGGTGCGGCCCTCCTTCACCAGCTCGTCCGCCTCCATGGAGACGCACTCGGCGCTGATGGGCCCGTCCACGATGGAGCAGATCTCCCGGATGGTCTCCTCCAGGGGGCGCCCCACCTTGGCGAGGAGCGACGGGTTGGTGGTCACTCCGTCCACGCAGCCCATCGCATGAGCCTTGCGGATCTCCTCGACGTCGGCGGTGTCGATGAAGAACTTCATCTGTTCCCTCTCCTGCGATTGAATGAAGGTGGATGTAGCCGGACCCATGAAGGAGCCCAGGCGAGCAGGCGCGTAACCGATGGCCTCCCACGCGTCAAGGGTGGCCACCATGGGGTGCCCGAGGGTAGAAGCTCCAGCCATCGCCATGGCCCGTTCCCCTCGCTCCGCCGCCAAGAAGCCCCGCCTCCGCGCCCTCCCCGGCCGCCCTGCCCAGGCACCCGCCTCGGCGTCGGACGCCGAGTCCACGCTCGCCTACGCGCGAGGCGTGCTGGAGGCCGAGGCCCGCGCCATCCTCGGGGTGACGGAGCGCCTGGGCGACGCGTTCCTCCGCGCCGTCCAGCTCGTGCGCGAGTGCACCGGGCAGGTGGTGGTGACGGGCATGGGCAAGGCGGGCCACATCGGCCAGAAGCTGTCCGCCACGCTGGCGTCCACGGGCATCCGCTCGGTGTACCTGCATCCGGCCGAGGCCGTGCACGGCGACCTGGGCCGCGTGGGGCGCGGGGACGTCATCCTCGCGCTGTCCAACAGCGGCTCCACGGAGGAGCTCCTCCGCCTGCTGCCCGCCTTCAAGCGCATGGCCACGCCGGTCATCGCGCTGACGGGTGACGCCCAGAGCCCGCTGGCGCGCGGCGCCGAGGTGGTGCTGGACATCGGCCCCATCGAGGAGGCGTGCCCCATGGGGCTGGTGCCCACGGCCTCCACCGCCGCGCTGCATGCGCTGGGCGACGCGCTGGCCATGGCGCTCTTGCGCTCGCGGCCGTTCGGCACGGAGGACTACGCGCTGTTGCACCCGGGCGGGAAGCTGGGGCGCTCCGTGCAGCGCGTCTACGAGCTGATGCGCACGGGCAACGCCAACCCGCTGGTGCTCGACACCGCGCCCCTGGCCCAGGTGGTGGGGGTGATGACGAAGACGCCGGGCCGGCCGGGCGCCGCGTGCGTGGTGGACAAGACGGGGAAGCTGGTGGGCATCTTCACCGACGGCGACCTGCGCCGCCGCGTCGAGGCCGGGCTGACGGACTTCACCGTTCCGGTGCGCGAAGTCATGGGCAAGAAGCCGCGCTGCGTGACGCCCGAGACGCTGGTGCTCACCGCCACCGCGCAGATGCGCGAGCTGAAGGTGGACCAGCTCCCCGTGGTGGACGCGGAAGGCTGCGCCGTGGGCCTGCTGGACGTGCAGGACCTGCTGGCCGCGAAGTTCGTCTGACGGGTCGGGCCCGCCCGGGCCATGAATGGCGGGCGGGCGCCGTGGACGGCGGGCTACTGCCCCAGCTTGGCCTGCAGCGCCGCCTTGCCGGCGTAGTCCGGCGCGTCCGAGGCGAGCTTCTCCCAGAGCGCCTTCGCGCCCTTCTCGTCGCCCTTGGCCTTCAGCGTGTCGCCCAGCTTCTCCACCGCCGCCGGGTCCGCCTGCACGGCCACGCCCCACACGCGCGCCGCCATGGGACGGCCCAGGCCCACCAGGGCCCACGCCATGCCCGCCTTCGCGCGCCCGTTCTCTGGCTGGAAGGGCACCACGCGCGTGTAGTTGGCGAGCGCCTCCTGGTAGCGGCCTCGCGCCAGGTGCTCCTCGCCCTCGTCCACCAGCTTCGCCAGGCCCTGCTCCAGCTCCGGCGTGCGCTCGGTGTTCTTCACCGCTTCAATCGCTTCCTGTGACAGCGGGCGCGGCGCGTCCGCCTGCGCGGGCGTGGCCGCCTGCGACAGCCGGATGCGCCGGTCCTCGGCGCGCGAGGCGTTCAGCTTCTTGCGGCCGCCCGCCTTCACCGTCTCGTCGATGAGGGTGCTCAGCCGCTTCGCCATGGGCGCGCGCGACGAGGCCGGGTGCGAGGCCAGCAGCGTGTCGAAGTCCGCGCGGGCCCGCTTCAGCGCCGCCAGGTCCTCGCCCTTCGTCTCGAACAGCAGCGACGCGCGCGCGTAGAGGGCCTCCTCGTGCTTCGGCTCCACGTCCAGCACGCCGTCGTACACCGCCAGCGCCCCGGCCGGTTCTCCCGACAGGAGGAGCGCGTGGGCCCGCATCATCTCCACGTCCAGCACCGGCGTCAGCGCCGCCCGCGCGCAGGCGGCCGCGCCCGCGGCGTCACCCTTCTTCGCGCGCTCCTGCGCCACCGCCGTCATGTCCTCCACCGTCGTGCCGGTGGCGAAGCCGCAGCCCGCCGCGTCCGCGGAGGGCACCGCCGTCTTGCCCAGCTTCTTGCGCTGCGCCAGGAACAGCTCTCGCGCCGGCTTCCCCTTCGCCTCCGCCTGCAGGAGGTAGGTGATGGCGTCCACGTTGCGGCCGTTCACGTAGTAGAGCCGGCCCAGCGACGAGGCGATGTCGAAGGTCTTCTCCCGCTCCCTCAGCCCTTCCGTGGTGTCGAGCTGACGCAGCAGCTCGTCCGCGGACGGAGGCGCCCGGCCCGTGCCGGACATGGGCGGGTGGCCCGGGGGCAGCTCACCGGAAGGCGCCGCGGCGTTGCCCTGCACGGGAGGGTGTCCCTCCGGCATCGCGCCCCCGGCGGGAGCAGGCGAGGTGGCGGGCGAGGCCGTGGTCCCCGGGGGGACGGGCTTTCTCGTATA
>NZ_JABBJJ010000552.1 GCF_012933655.1 Pyxidicoccus fallax
GTCCAGGCCCGCCTCCCCACCATGTTGCCGCCCGGCTCCCGTGGCCCCGGAACGGAACGTCCATTCCGCGTCGACCTGTCGAGTCCCCGGCCATCCACAGCCGGCGGTTACACCGGCCAGCCACCGACAGCGGGAGCCCGGCACATCAAGAGAGCTAGAGACGAATGGAGCCCTCGGTGCAGCGCCGGATGTCAGACCCCTGTTGTTGAATCCCGCGGCTTCAGGAACTGCACCCGAAACGGGAGGGGTACAGATGACGCGAAGAATGATGCGGCGCGACACGGGACGGCGACCAGGTCAGAGCGCGCGGGAACGGCAGCAGGCGCTCGCCAGTGCGGATCCCGTGATGACCGTTCTCGCACGACAGCTCGGAATCAACACCGCGGAGCAGGCCTGGGATGCGGGCGCCCGAGGAGAGCAACACGTCGGACGTCTCCTGAACCCGCTCCGCGCCGACGGGTGGTTCGTCATGCACGACCTGAAGGTCAGCCGCGGCGGCACGAACGTGGATCATCTGGCGATCGGCCCTTCGGGCGTCTTCGTCATCGACACGAAGAACGTGCAGGGCAGCGTGTGGGTCGGTGGCCCCAACATCAAGGTGAATGGCTTCTCCAAGGACTACGTGGAGAAGCTCGAGGCTCAAGCGCTGCTCGTCCGCCAGGCCCTTCTCGAGGAAACCGACTGGGACTCCTTGTGGGTTCAGGGCCTCCTCGTGTTCGTGAAGCCCGACCTGCACGTGAAGGAGCAGCCTGAGAACATCGTCGTACTGGATGACTCGGAGCTGCTTCCCGTGCTGGTCAACGGGAATCGCCGGTTGTCGACCGCCCAGGTCGAGAGACTTGCTCGGGCGGCCCAGGCCATCTGGCGGTAGAACCGCCACGCCCGCGCGGGCAGTTGGAGCGCCCTACTCCACGCCCCCGGCCACCCGGCGCTGGGGCCGGGCTTCCAGCTTGCCGCGAATCTTCAGGTCGTCGAACGTGCACTCCAGGTTGCGGCACCCGAGCGCCACCTTGCCCACGCGGTTCTCCAGGCCCGGCAGCAGCTTGCGCGCGAAGCGCTCGTTGTTGAGGAACGCCTCCACCAGGACGCCGCCGTTCTTCGCCCGTTGCATCCGCAGGCTCACCAGGTAGGGCCCGTGCTTGGGCAGCGGCATCTCGTCCTCGACGAGGTTGTCCGTGTCCAGCGCGCTGTTGCCCACCACCTCCTGGCCGTCCTCCGTGAAGTAGCGCCACGCCAGCCGCATCCCCGCGTTGGGGATGGCGAAGGCGGACAACTGGAGATCCTTGATGCGGAAGGCCAGCTCGCCGTAGTGCTGCGCGTCGGGCTCCTCGGGGTACTCCTTCCCGAGCGGCTTCACGTCCATCACCACGTCCGCCCGGAAGTCGTTGATGGAGAAGTAGCGGTGCGCCACGTACGCGCGCGGCACCAACCGCCGCCCGTTCGTCTCCTTGCCGCCCTGCACCGCGTGGAGCTGCCCCTCCACCAGCTTCCACTGACCGCTGTGGACGTTGATCTCCTCCTCGCCCGCGTCGAACCCCACCTCGAACCGCGACGGGCCGCCCGCCTTCGCCGGCTCCGCCAGGTTCACCGAGGCGAACACCTCACCGTACGTGTTCGGCGGCCAGGGCTTCTCCCCCGCCCGCACCTTCACGCCCTGGGTGCCGATGACGACCTTGTCGTCCTTGCCCAGGTGCAGGCTCACCGGGCCCACGAACCACCGCACCGCCAGGCCCAGCATCGCCAGCCCACCCACCACCGACAGGCCCCCGCGCACCCGCCGCCAGCCCGCCCGCATCCGGCGTGACAGGTTGCTGGCCGGCCGAACCCTCGCGGTCACCACCCGCCGCTCCACGTCGCCCTGCGGCAGCCCCGGCGCGGACGAGTTGGTGATCATCGCCTCCAGCGCCGCCGCCAGCTCGCCCGCGCGCGCGTAGCGCGCCTCCGGGTCCGTCTCCAGCAGCCGCTCCACCACCTCGTCGATGCGCGGGTCCAACCCCGGCACCTTCGCGGACGGCAGCTTGAAGCGCCCCAGCGGCAGCTCGCCGGTGAGCACCTCGTACAGCATGACGCCGATGGAGAAGAGGTCCGCGCGCCCGTCCACGTTCTTCGCGTCGCGCCGCTGCTCCGGGGCCATGTAGTTCAGCGTGCCCATGGCCACCGCCGTCGCGGTGAGCTGCAGCCGCGAGTCCTGCGCGCGGATGCCCGCCAGCCCGAAGTCCGCCACCTTCACGTGGCCGCGCCCGTCCAGCAGGATGTTCTCCGGCTTCAGGTCGCGGTGGATGATGCCCTTGTCGTGCGCGCACTCGATGGCGCGCGCCACCGACAGGAGGATCTTCAGCGCCCGCTCCGGCTTGACGCCGGCCGCCATCGCCTCGCGCAGCGAGCGGCCCTCCACGTACTCCATGACGAAGTAGTAGTGCTCGCCCGCCACGCCCCGGTCGATGATCTGGATGATGTGCGGGTGGTTCAGGGCGGCCAGCGCCGTGGCCTCCTTCTCGAACCGGGTGACGAACTCCGGGTCCTTCGCCAGCCGCGGCGGCAGGAGCTTCACCGCCACCGTGCGGCCCAGTGACTGCTGCCGCGCGAGCCACACCTCGCCCATGCCGCCCCGGCCCAGCACCTCCAGCAGCTCGAAGCCGGGCAGCTCCACCTTCTTGCCCGTCAGGAACGTGCTCACGTCGTGCACATTCGCACCCAGGTCCGAGTGCGCGCTCCCCGTCCCCGTCGGCACGGACGAGCGCAGCACCGTGGGCTCCACCGGCAGCTCCGGCTTCACCCCGTTGGAAGGCAGCGCCACCCCGCTCGCTCCCTCGACGGGCACGGCCACGCCCGGCAGGGGCACCGCGCTCGGCGGGTGCGTGTCCCCATGGGCGTGCGCGTCGTCCACGAGGGCCACCCCGGACACGGGAACGGCCACACCCGAGCCCCGCGCCGGAACGGCCACGGACTGCGCGGACATGGCGGGGGCCTCCGGGGCCCCGCCCGGCACCACCATCACACCATTCCCCACCCCTCGGGGGGCCTCGTGCGAGGACATTCCGGAAGTACCAACACCGGAGCCCGCCGAAGGTGACACCGCGACTCGCGAATTCCGGTCGAAGACGCCACTGGCCCCGGGCACCATCGTGTTCCGCGAGCCGATGGTGGACGGCGTGTCACCGCGACGCACCTCGAACCGGATGCCGCAGCGGCAGATGGCCTTCTGCCCGCTGACGTACACCCGGATGTCGTGCTGCGCCCCACAGTTGGGACAGGCCTGCGTCGTCATCATGCGCGGCGCGGGGAGGCGGCGGTGGTGTACTCGAGACCATGGACGCGGTACGTCGGGACGGCCTTCTCCTTGCCCTTCACCTGCATGGCCGGCAGCTCCTCCACGTCGAAGCCGTGGCCCGCCTTGCGCACCGTCGACTCGGAGGCCAGCACCTCACCGCTCTTGGCCAGCCCGCACAGGCGCGAGGCCGTGTTCACCGTGTCGCCGATGGCGGTGAACTCGTGCCGCTCGGCGCTGCCCATGTAGCCCACGACGGCCTGGCCGGTATTCACGCCGATGCCGACTTCAATGGGCATCTTCCCCGAGGCCACGCGCGCGCGGTTCATGGCCGCCACCGCGTCCTGCATCTCCAGCGCCGCGCGCAGCGCCCGGGCCGCGTCGTCCGGGTGTGACAGCGGCGGGCCCCACACGGCCATGACGCAGTCACCGATGAACTTGTCCAGGTTCCCCTCGTAGCGGAACACCACGTCCGCCATCGCCGAGAAGAAGGTGTTGAGCATGGACACCACTTCCTGCGGCGGATCACTCTCCGACAGGGTGGTGAAGCCGCGGATGTCCGCGAAGAGGCAGCTGACCTCGGCCAGCCGGCTCTGCGCCAGGTCCTCCGTCTCGCCGGCAATCACCGCGTCCGCCACCGCCTTGGACAGGAAGCGGCTCAGCTCCGCGCGCGTCACCGCCTCGGCGCGGATCTGCTCGGCCAGGGCCGCGTTCTCCAGGGCGATGCCCGCCTGCGCGGCGATGCCGGAGAGGATGGTCAGGTCCTTCTCCGAGAAGGCGTTGATCTGCTGCCGGCTGTCCAGGAACAGCACCGCCTGGATCTTCTCCTTCACCATCAGCGGCACGGCCATGGCGGAGCGGATGCCCTGCGCCACGATGCTCTCCGCCGCGGAGAAGCGCTCGTCGATGATGGCGTCCGCCGTCAGCACCGCCTTGCGCGTCTCCACCACGCGCTTGAGCACCGTGTCGGACAGCATGACGTTGACGGCCTTGCCGGACCGGTGGTGCACCGCCGCGGGGATGAACTGGCCGTCGTCCGCCACCTTGAGGATGACGCCGTGGTCCGCCGCCAGGAGCTGGAAGGCCACCTTCAGGATCTGCTCGAACAGGCCCGTCTGGTTGCCCTGGAGGCTCACCTGCCGGTGGAACTCGTGGGCGATGCGCAGCTTCTCGTAGTCACGGCGCAGCGCGTCCACGTCCGTCACCATGTCGGCCGGACGGAAGTTCTGCGGCACCTGGTCCATCTGCGCCAGGAAGGCGGGCATGGACACGGACTGGGCCACCACCGTGACGCCGGGCGCGGTGGGCGCGGTGTGGTTCACCGCCACCTCGCCGCTGTGGAAGATGAGCCGCGAGGAGCCCAGGGCAATCTCGTCCCCGTCCCGCAGCTTCAGCTCCTTCACCCGGCGGCCGTTGACGAACGTGCCGTTGGACGAGCCCAGGTCCTTGAGGACGAAGTCCTTGCCCACACGCTCGATGAGCGCGTGCTCCTTGGAGACCTCGCGGTCCACCAGCCGGAGCGTGTTGGACGGATGCCGGCCCAGGGACGTCGTCGGTCCCAGGGGGAATTCTCCCAGGGTGCCGTCCGCGAAGCGCCCGGTCAGGCGGGGGCCGCGGATCTGCCCGGGTTTCGGTGCGATTGGGGCGGGGGCCTGGGTCACGCGGGAGTCCTCACCGGCCCGGACAGTATCAGAGCCGGGATAAACCGGGGAACGCTCGACGCCATCC
>NZ_JABBJJ010000553.1 GCF_012933655.1 Pyxidicoccus fallax
GATGAATACCTCGCCGGCTCGGCATGTCAGCGGCCGGGCGGGCATCCGTGGGAGGTCACATGCAGCAGGGCTGGACGGACAGGCGGGCGGGCCGGTGGGTGGTGTTGGGAACGCTCGGACTGGTGGCGTGCGCCGGTGGCACTCCGGAAGAGCCCGAGGCGCGCGTCACCGCGGATGTGGAGGTCGAGGCGGAGGCGCGGTGCGAGGTGCGGCCCCCCTTCGAGCCGAACTTCGAGCCCGAGGTGGAGTGGGCGTGGACGGCCAGCCCGCTGATGCCCACGCACACCAACGTGAACATGACGCCGGTGGTGGTGGACGTCAGCGGAGACGGCGTGCCGGACGTGGTGTTCAACAGCTTCGAGAGCTGGAACTTCAAGACGAACGGCGTGCTGCGGGCCATCAGCGGCGCGGACGGCTCGGACCTGTGGGCGGTGACGGACCCGGCCCTGCGCGTGCGCGGCTCGGGGAGCGTCGCGGCCGGTGACATCGACGGCGACGGGAAGGTGGAGCTGTGCACCGTGCCGGAGGACGCGCTGGGCATCATCTGCTTCGAGCACACCGGCGCCTTCAAGTTCCGCGCGGCCGGGCCGAAGCTGGACCAGGGCGGCGTGTCGCTGGCGGACCTGGAGGGCGACGGGACGGTGGAAATCATCGCCGGCAACCACGTCTATGACAGCGGCGGCGCGCTGAAGTGGGTGGGCGAGGATGGCGTGGGCGGCCCCCCGGCGCCGAGCGACACGGGCCCGCTGGCCTTCGCGGCGGACCTGGACGGGGACGGCAGGCAGGAGGTGGTGAACGGCCGCGCCATCTACCGGCATGACGGCACGCTCCGGTGCCGGGCCGAGACACTGGGCCATGGGCTCGCGGCCGTGGGCAACTTCGACGCGGACCCGGCGGGCGAGGTGGTGGTGGCGTGGGAGGGCAACGTCTCGCTGATGGAGGACGACTGCACGGTGCGGTGGACCGTGGAGCGCCTGGACTGGGGCGTGGGCGGGCCGCCCAACATCGCCGACTTCGACGGGGACGGTCAGGCGGAAGTGGGCGTGGCCGGCGCGGACTGGTACTCCGTCTTCGAGGCGGACGGGACGGAGCGGTGGCGCAGCCCCATCCAGGACCACAGCTCCAACCGCACGGGCTCCACGACGTTCGACTTCGAGGGCGACGGCCGCACGGAGGTCGTCTACGCGGACGAGCGCGCCCTGCGCATCCTCGACGGCGTCACCGGCGCGGTGCGCTTCGAGACGCCGCACAGCTCCTGCACCGCGTACGAGAATCCGGTGGTCGCGGACGTGGACGCGGACGGCAACGCGGAAGTCGTCGTCGCGCAGAACACGGCGTGCGACCTGGGGGCCTTCAACGGCATCCGCGTGTTCAGGGACAAGAAGGACGGCTGGGTGAACACGCGGCCCCTCTGGAACCAGCACGCGTACTCCGTCACCAACGTGGCGGATGACGGGAGCATCCCCGCGCGACCCGCCATCAACTGGCGGACGCCGGGGCTCAACACGTTCCGGACCAACAGCCAGGGCACGGGCACGGTGAAGCCGTTCGCCGCGCCGGACCTCGTCGTGGGGAACGTGACGGCGGCGTGTGACGGCGAGGGCGGCGTGACGCTGGGCGCGCGGGTGCGGAACCTCGGCGACGCGGCGGCCTCGGCGGGAGTGCGGGTGGCCTTCTACCGGGGACCTCCTGGCGCCAACGGCACGCTGCTGGGCGTGGCCACGGTGGCGGACAAGGTGGACCCGGGGGCCGAGGTGTCCGTGGCGCTGGGGCTTGGCACCTCGCCTGGAGGCCGGGGCGAGGTGTTCGCGGTGGTGGACGACGACGGCGCGGGCACCGGGCGCGAGCTGGAGTGCCGCGAGGACAACAACGTCAGCTCGGCGCGGGTGTCGCTGGAGTGCGAGGTGACGACGAACGAGCCGCCGGTGGCGGTGTGCCGCGACGTCACGGTGAGCGCGGATGAGACGTGCCGGGCCGTGGCGAGCGTGGACGATGGGAGCCATGACCCGGACGGGCAGCCGGGGCCCTTCACGGTGACGCAGGCGGCGCCAGGGCCCTTCGGGCTGGGGCGCCACCCGGTGACGCTGACGGCGTCGGACGGCGAGGCCAGCGCGGTGTGCACGGGCACGGTGACGGTGGTGGATACGACGCTGCCGCACATCGTCTGCCCGCAGCCGCAGGTGCTGGAGTGCACCGCGGGCGGGGCGAGGGCCACGTACACGGCGCGGGCGGAGGACAACTGCGGGCCCGTGTCGGTGACGTGCACGCCGCCGACGGGCGCCACCTTCCCGCTGGGGCGGACGGAGGTGGACTGCAATGCGACGGATGGCTCGGGCAACGCGTGCGGATGCGCCTTCACGGTGACGGTGAAGGACACGCGGCCGCCGGTGCTGGGAGGCAGCCAGGGTGTGCGATTGCTGCCGGCGGACCATCAGTACCGCACGGTGACGCTGGCCGAGTGCGCGGGCGTCGCGAGGGATGCGTGCGCGGGCGAGCTGCCGCTGGAGCGGTATGGGCGGATTGTCCGGGTGACGTCGGATGAGTCCGAGGACGTCGGCGGTGTCTGTGATGGCGCCACCTGCGACGACGTGGACGTGCGCGTGAATGCCACGTCGGTGCGCCTGCGCGCCGAGCGCGACGACACGGGCGACGGACGCGTGTACACGGTGCACTACGTGGTGGAGGACCCGTCCGGCAACAAGGCGGAGGGACGCTGCACCGTGGACGTGCCGCGCGACACGTACGGCCGGCTGCCGGCCCAGGACAGCGGGCCGAAGTACTGCGTCGGCCAGGGGTGCCCTTCCGGCATGGGCGGCAGTCCGCTGTGCCCGTGAGGTGAGGGGCTCCGCGGCTCCATCCGAAGGCACTCGCTGGAGTCTCCCGAGGCGTTCCGGAAGGATGCCCGCCTCGGGAGGCGCTCCATGCGAACGCGATACGCGGTGGAACGGTGGTACCTGGTGCTGGTCGGTCTGTTCCTCGGTGCGTGTGCCTCGGGGAGCGGAAGCGCTCGCGGCGGCTATGCCCAGAGCTTTGACTCGGCGACGAGTGGCTGCCGGCAGACCCCGGCCTACTGCCAGGCTGCCGTGGGCGAGGAAACCGTCGTGCCGGTGGTGACGCGCGCACACGCAGCAAGCGTCGGGGCTTCGCTTGCCGGCGCGGTGAAGCTCTTCGAGGGCGACCACCAGAAGGACGTCGAGAAGCTCTTGAAGGACTGCGTCGAGCAGGCGAGCGCCGAGGTCAATCTCCGCTGGTTCGGAGGCCCACCTACCGCGGCGCAGTGCGCGGAGCAGGTGGGCGTGGACGCCCGGGGAAATCCCATCAGACGCGCGATGACCCTGGGCACGGAGAAGCATCGAATCGCGCTGCGCTGCATCCAGGAGCGACTGTCCGAGCTGCGCCCCGATGGCTTCAGTGTGGAGCAGCGCTACCGCTTCGACCGGAAGTCGAACCAGACCTCGCTCCTCTCCGAGGAGGAAGCCCAGGCCCTGCTACGGCAGGGGCGCGGTGACCAACTGAGGGGCACCGTGCGACCGGACCTCGTCATCCACGGTGGCGACCCGCTTAAGGCCCAGGCTGTCTACGACCTCAAGTTCCCCTGTCCCGGCAGCAACGAGGCGAAGTGGAATGACTATCCCCAAGAGCATCCCCACTTCCCCCTCAACCAGGGCGAGGTCTACAAGAGAGCATTGAGGGTCATGCCAGTCCGCGTGGCTCCAGGCTGGGGACTCGTACCATGAGCGAGCAGGTTCCAAGGATTCGGGTCCGCGCGGAGAACGGAGAGTTGCTGATTCGCGATGGCCTCACCCTCTGCTTCTACATGCGCCGTCCCCACTCCGAGGTGGTAGGCCCGGTGATGCAGGCACTGGAGCAATACCGGCGCGCCGTGGGGCCTCGTGCCCTGTCCTGGTACTTCGACCATGACGCGGAGGGCTTTTTCGAACTCGATGACAGGGGGTGGGAGAACGCTCTCCGTGAGCTGCATGAGAACAGGTGGGCGCATACGTTGCTGCGAGCGAGTCCGGGTGGCGTCGGTGAGTACCAGTTCGAATACCTCGGCCGCGGACCCGACGCGTCGTCCGCGGACGACGAGCCTGGAATGGTGTGCGCTCTCTCCTGCTGGCTGCCCTCCGAGTTTCTCGAGACGCATGGACCGGCGAGGGTTCATGAAGTCGCCCTGGCAGTGGCTGCTCCCCTGCCGTTCAATTCGGGCTACGTCAGCCTCTCTTTCAATGCGCTGACCTCCATGATGGGAGTCCAGCGGGAGCTGCGCCGATGGTGCTTCCGCTACCCGGGGATGGATGTCACCAGCGATAGCCTGTTTTCGAGTGAGCTGGGCACCCAGGTTCGCGGGGCCTACTGGCTGACCTTCCTCGGCCAGCCCGTGCTCGGAGCGATTGGTGGCGCGGCGGGACTGCGCGCCCGTCTCTCCTCGCCCGACATCACCGTCCAGGACTTGGGCGCGGAGCGCGTGGCCATCACGCTGGGCCCCACCCCCGACGCCGGAGACACCGAAGCCGGACGCGACCTGCCACTGCACCGGGAGATGGCGCGCGTGCTGGAGCCCTGGCTCTTCCACCAGCCGCCCCTCTTCAATCCGGAATTCCCACCCGAGGACGTGCGCCGCTGGGAGCGCCGCTTCCTCGACTGAGCCTCACCCCCACCGCGCCCGGACCGCGTTCTCCACCCGGCGCAGCGAGTACCGCGCCATGTCCCCGGCGCGCGGCGCCAGGAGCAGCTTCGCCGCCACCCACGCCGGCTTGCTGCGCGCCAGCTCCGCGCCCAGGAGCCGCGCGTCGGAGAAGAACCGCCCCGCCAGCACGCGCTGCCACCTCGGAGGCGCCAGCTCCTCCAGCACCTCCGCCGGCACCGGCGCGTCCATCAGCCGCCACGCCGCCTCCCAGCCATACCAGGCCAGGTGCGGGAAGGCCGTCCCTCGCGCCCCCTCCACCACGCCCCGCCAGTCCAGCCC
>NZ_JABBJJ010000554.1 GCF_012933655.1 Pyxidicoccus fallax
CCCTGGGCCCCTCTTCCCCCGCCCAGGAGGGCGAGCGCCTCTTCGCCCTCGGGGACTACGCCGGAGCCGCCGCCGCCTACCGCCGCGCCCTCCAGGAACGCCCCGACAGCGAGCTGCTCAAGGAGCGGCTGATCGAGCTCTACCGCCTCGCTCGCGAGATGCCCCTACACTCCCCCACAGACAAGGCCCTCCCCAAGGAGACCGCCCCCCGCCTCCAGGCGCTCCTCGACAGGGTGGCCGCGCGCCGCCGCCTCAAGCGCGACTGACGGAAGGCCCCGTTTACACTCGGAAAACCGCCACACCGGGTGATTCGCGCGTTGCACCCCCCAGGGGGGGCCCCTAGAATCAGGTCCGACGCCGCTGTCAGGGTCAAACCCCGCCCCTGTGACACCCACGTCCGACCTTTATGCCCCGCTCCCTCCGACTCGGAGTCCTCACCGGTGGTGGTGACTGCCCGGGACTCAACGCACTGATCCGCGGCCTCGTAAAGCGGGGCACGCACGAATTCGGCCACGAATTCGTCGGCATCGAAAACGGCTACATGGGCCTCGTCGAGCCGGACCTCACACACCCGCTCACGGAGGAGGACACGCGCGGCATCCTCCCCAAGGGCGGCACCATCCTCGGCACGTCCAACA
This sequence comes from Pyxidicoccus fallax, assembly GCF_012933655.1. Classification (GTDB taxonomy): domain Bacteria; phylum Myxococcota; class Myxococcia; order Myxococcales; family Myxococcaceae; genus Myxococcus; species Myxococcus fallax. The sequence goes on from NZ_JABBJJ010000554.1 coordinate 639, forward strand.
AGGCCAACCCCTTCTCCTACCCCTTCCTGGAGAACGGGCACTGGGTGGAGCGCGACGTGTCCGACCAGGTCCTCCGCCGGTGCGAGGAGCTCAAGCTGGACGGGCTGGTGGCCATCGGCGGTGACGGCACGCTTTCGATTGGCCACCGATTGGCCGCCAAGGGTCTCAACGTCGTGGGTTGCCCGAAGACCATCGACAACGACCTGTCCGGCACGGACCAGACCTTCGGGTTCGACACCGCGCGCCTCATCGTCACCGAGGCGTTGGACCGGCTGCACTCCACCGCCGAGGCGCATGATCGCGTCATGGTGGTGGAGATCATGGGCCGCCACGCCGGCTTCCTCACGCTGGAGAGCGGCATCGCCGGGGGCGCGGACGTCATCCTCATCCCGGAGATTCCCTACCGCGTGGAGTCCATCGTGGAGAAGCTCCGCCGCCGCGCCACGCGCCGCCGCAGCTTCTCCATCATCGCCATCTCGGAAGGGGCCTACCCCGAGGGCGGCGCGCTGGCCGTGCTGGATTCGGCCGAGGCCATCCCCGGACGCGGCGTGGTGCGGCTGGGGGGCTCCGGCAAGGTGTGCGCGGACCTGCTCGCGAAGCATGTCGACGCGGAGATTCGCGTCACCGTGCTGGGCCACCTGCAGCGCGGCGGCAGCCCGAGCGCGGCGGACCGGGTGCTGGCCACGCGCTACGGGTGCAAGGTGTTGGATCTCGTGCGTGACGGGCAGTGGAACCATATGGTCGCGCTGCGCGCGGGGGAGATTGTCGCGGTACCGTTGAGTGAGTCGCGCAAGGAGCGCCGGGTGGACCCCGCCGGTGAGCTGGTACGCTTCGCGAAGAGCATGGGCATCAGCTTCGGGGACTGAGGGGGAGGACGCCGCACCGTCATGACGCTCGTCGGCCGCCATATCGGTCGCTACCGCATCCTCGAGCAGCTGGGCTCGGGGGGCATGAGCGTCGTGTACAAGGGGCTCGACACGGCCCTGGACCGCGAGGTGGCGGTGAAGGTGCTGCACCCGCACCTGGCCGGCAAGGACGAGTCGCGGCGGCGGCTGGCGCGCGAGGCCCGCGCGGTGGCCAAGCTGCACCACCCCAACATCCTCGAGGTCTTCGACTTCTCGTCCGCGGACGCGCAGGACGCGTTCATCGTCACCGAGTACATCCGCGGCCAGACGCTGAAGTCCTTCCTCGACGAGGGGCCCATGGACCCGCCGGAGCTGGCGGCCATGGTCATCCACGAGCTGGCGGCGGCGCTCGCGCACGCCCACGAGGCCGGCGTCATCCACCGCGACCTCAAGCCGGAGAACGTCATGGTGCGCGAGGACGGCGTCCTCAAGCTCATGGACTTCGGCATCGCGAAGCTGCTCGACATCGAGGAGCGGATGACCGTCACCGGCACGCTGGTGGGCTCGCCGGCCCACATGGCGCCGGAAATCATCGAGGGCCTGGAGGCCGGCCCCGAGGCCGACGTCTTCAGCGTGGGCATCATGTTCTACGCCGCGATGACGGGCCGGCTGCCCTTCAGCGCCGCGAACACCACCGCCACCCTCAAGCGCATCCTCGACGGCGACTACGAGGACCCGCGCCGCCGCGTGCCCACGCTGTCCGACGAGCTGGCCGACATCTGCGCCACCTGCCTGCAGCGCGAGCCCCAGCGCCGCTACCCGGACGCGGCCAAGCTGCGCGACGCGCTGGCGGATTACCTCGCGGGCCTCGGCTTCGCGCGCGTGGGCGAAGAGCTGGTGTCCTTCTTCGCGGACCCGCACTCGTACCGGAAGGTGGCCCGCCAGCGCATCGTCGCCGCGCTGCTGGAGCGCAGCGAGCGCCAGCTCGCGGAGAAGCGCACCCCGCGCGCCCTGGCCAGCCTCAACCATGTGCTCGCGCTCGACGCGACCAATGCCCGCGCGCTCGCGCTCCTCAAGGGCGTGCGGCGCGCCCAGCGCATCAAGACGTGGCGCCGCCGCGGCCTGCGCGCGGGGCTCGGGCTCGCCGCCGCCGCGCTGCTGGGCGTGGGCGGCTGGAAGGCGCGCCAGGGCACCCCGGGCCAGGACACGCCGGGCGTCACTTCCGCCCTCCAAGGCGCCATGGACACCGACATGGCCCCGGGCACTCCGGGACTCCAGAGCGCTCCGGGTCCCCAGGGCTCGCCGGGCATCGCCCCCTTCCCCATCCAGGGCACGACTCCGGCCACGGGCGGTCAGGGCGCCACCCGGTCGCCGCGGAGCGCGGGCGGCCCGGCGGCCTCCGGTGCCTCGGAGACGGAGGAGCTCGCGGGTCCGGGCACCCCCCACCCCTCCAGCACGCCCGCGATGGTGCAGCATCCGGACGGCCCCGGGCAGAAGCCCATCACCGACACGCGGCCGGCCGCTCGCGCCGTCACCCCGCCTCCGGTGAGCCCCGCGATGCCTCCGGCCTCCGTGCCCGCTCCGGGCGGCGCGCTCAAGCCCGGCGCCCGCGCCACCGACGACGCTTCCCGCAAGCCCCAGGGGCACAAGGTCCCCGTGTCCATCCTCGTGAGGCCCTACGGCGTCATCAAGGTGGACGACGGCGCGCCCAGCGCACAGCCGCTGCAGAAGCACGACGTGGAGGTTCCGCCGGGCTTGCACCGCGTCACCATCTCCTGCGACTACTGCGAGGACGTGGTGGACACCATCGACGTGCGCCCGGACGGGGAGAATGTCTTCCACCTGCGCGCCCAGCCCAAGCCCTCGCGGCTCTCCTTCGAATACGAGCCGGCGGACGCGGTGGTGCGCGTGAACGGCCAGGAGCGCACCGCGCACGAGAGCCTCCAGTCGCCCTTCGAGGTCCGCTCTCCGCGTGGCCAGTCGGGCTTCCAGCACAGCGTCGAGGTGGAGATCTCCGCACCCGGCTACGTCACGGAGCGACGCAAGGTGCACCTGAATCCGGGAGAGCCCACCACCCTTCGCGGGAGCCTCCGCCCCGAATGAGCCGCGGACTCCTGCTCCTGCTGTGGCTGCTGGCCCTCGCGCCGGCGGCCGCCCAAGCCCAGGACTCCGGAGACCCGGAGGTGGCCGCGCTGCGCGCCAGCTTCGAGTATGGCAAGTACGCCGAGGTGCTGGACCGCGCGGGCTCCCGCATCGACCGCGGCGACCTCGGCGAGGACGACCTGGTGGAGCTGCACAAGCTGGCGGGCCTGGCGGCCTTCAACCTCGGCCGCAAGGAGGACGCCACGCGCCACCTGCGCGCCCTGCTCCGGCTGGACCCGGACTACAGCCTGGACCCCTTCGTCGTCCCGCCCCCGGCGGTGGCCTTCCTGGACGCGCTCAAGCAGGAGATGTCCAGCGAGCTGGAGTTCCTCCGCCAGGAGCGGCGGCTGCGCCAGGAGCGCGAGAAGGCCGCTGCCGAGCGCCGTGAGCGCGAGCGCCTGGAGGCCGAGGTGGCGCGCCGCCGCGCCGAGGAGATGGCCCGGCAGGTCACCGTGCGCACGGTGGAGAAGCGCAACTTCCTCGTCAACTTCGTCCCCTTCGGCGCCGGCCAGTTCCAGCAGGGCCGCACCAGCCTCGGCGTCGTCTTCGCCGCCGTCGAGGGCGCGCTCGCGGTGACGAGCATCATCTCCTTCTTCGCCTACGAGTCGCTCTTCGAGGAGCAGACCGTCCTCCTGGACAACGTCCTGGACCCGGACGGGCAGGCCTCCTTGCGCGTGCGCTACATCCCCACCAACCGGCGCAGGCAGGCGGACACCTGGCAGCTGCTCAAGCTGTCCTCGGCGGCGGGCTTCTACACCGTCTACGCCCTCGGCGCGGTGGACGCGCTGTACCACCACGAGGACCAGGTCATCCGCACCACCGTGGAGCCGCGCGCGGACGCGCCCGCCCCGGCGTCCGCGCCCGCTTCCGTCACCCTTCGAAACAGCTCACGCACGGAGGCCCCCAAGCCCTCCGCGCGCGTGGGCCTCTATCGCACGTCCGGCGGACTCGGCGCCGGTCTCACCCTCTTCTTCTGAAGCCCCCTCCAGGTACGCGACGCCATGGCCAGCCTCACCGTCCGCTCTCCCGATGGAAAGGTCCGCTCGGTCTCCCTGCTCAAGCGCATCACCAGCATCGGCCGGGGGCCGGACAATGACGTGCAGCTCGAGGACCCCGGTGTGCCCGACAGCGCCCTGCACGTCACCTTCGACGGCAGCCGCTACGAGGTGGGCAGCCTGGGCGCCACCTTCCACGTCAACGGCAAGAAGCGCGACGCCCACGCGCTGTCCACCGGGGACGTCGTCAAGGTCGGCGGCACGGAGCTGACCTTCGCCCGCGAGGACGCGCCCCGCGCCCTGTC
>NZ_JABBJJ010000555.1 GCF_012933655.1 Pyxidicoccus fallax
GTGCTGGCGGGGGGACACCGGGGCGGTGCGTGTGCCGCTCGCGGAGCCGGCTCCCGATGACCCGGGCGCGCAGGCAGGGCGGGCACGGGCCCCGTGAGGCCACCAGCAATTCGGTCATGTGATTTGCCTGATTTGGTGGTCTATCCTGTTTGGCGTGGCTGCTATCTCCCCTGTCTGGAGCCGCGTCTTGTGTGGCGTGCTGGGGCTGTGCGCCGTGGGCTGTGGCTCGGCCACGGTCGGCGCGGTCAGCGCGCCCGCGTCGGCGAAGTGGGTGGGGCCTCCCATTCGTAGTCCGGACGGAGGAGAGGTCCGCACGGTCATCTACTACGGGCCCTGGCTGTGCAGCGCGGCGTGGATGACCCGCTGCGAGCGTCAGTGCGCGACGGAAGGACACGCGCTCATGGGGTGCATCTGGCTGGCGGACATCAAGAGCGACTGGCAGGGCCGCTTCGCCTTTCTGCCCGCGGCGGCTGGAGGGCGGCTCGCCATCACCCACTGCTGCTGTGACTACCCGACGGTCAGCGATGGGCCAGATCGGCGGCGCACCTGGGAGAACGCTCGCGAGGGCTTTCGCAACAAATGGAGTGCCGAGTTCGGGACATGGCCGCAAACCGGAGGACGCAATTGGCCGGGGCACCACATCTTTGATTTGCTGCACGGGGGCCACCCCACGGCGCGAGACAACGTATTCCCTGTCGAGCCGGGGGTGCATGAAGCCCTCAATGTGGCGTATCCGGCGTGCTACAGCCGTGAGGGCAAGTGGCGCTCGATTGGGCCAGACAGGCCCTACGTTGACTAGCCATGGTGCCGAGATGAACTCACTACTGGACACGATTACGCGCGAGCACTTCCCGCATCCACCCGCCACGCCGGAGCAGATTGCCGCGTTCGAAGCTCGAATGGGCTGGCGGCTCGATGCCGACCTGCGCGCGTTCTATCTGCACTGCGATGGTGCGGAGTTGTTCCGACCGTTGCCCGAGGCGAATTACAGCATCCTCTCGCTCGCGGAGATCCAGGAGACCCTCATTCGCGTGCGCAGGCGGGACCAGGGAGCCGTAGAGGCCGCGTCCTGGTACCCGGTGGCGGACTGCCAGGACTCGGACTACGTCCTCGTGGACGTGGCGAAACCGGGTGGGCCCTACCGGTTGCTCGACGCCTGGCACGAGACGTACCCGAGCCAGGTGAAGCAGATCGCCAGCTCGTTCAGCGAGTTCCTGGAGAAGGCGCTCGCCAGCAACGACCACCTCTATTGGCTGTACGAGTAGGCACGTCAGCGCCTACCCGTACCCGGACTCCGGAAGACGTCAGGCGGCGCGGGCGGCGCCGGCCTCGCGGGCGGCCTCGCGCGGCTCGGGCCAGACGGCCCGCTGCGGCGTGGCGATGCGGATGACGCCCAGCTTCGCCAGCACGCGCATCACCTGCCACGTGGGGTCCACCTCGAACCTGCGCGCCGCGAAGTTCGGGCTGCTGCCGTACTTGTGGTGGTTGTTCTGGAAGAGCTCGCCCATGCACAGGAACTCGACCGGCAGCGTGTTGCGCGACTTGTCGCTGCTGTTGAAGTTCCGGTAGCCGTACTTGTGCCCGCACCAGTTCACGATGGCGCCGTGCACCGGACCCATCATGAAGTGGATGGGCAGCAGCAGGAACTGCCAGGGCGACGTGGCGAACGCCACGTAGAACGCCGTGTACAGCCCCACCCAGCCCAGCGTCGCCAGCCACGACGTGCGCAGCGTGTCGTCCACCAGCGGCCACTCCGGGTAGCCACCCAGGAAGCGCGCCTCGGGCTGGCCACGGCCGGCCGCGTAGTCCTCGTAGCGCTTCTTCGTGTGCAGCATCATCCGCACCACGTCCTTGAAGAAGTGCGGCGAGTGCGGGTCCTTCTCCGTGTCGGAGAACGCGTGGTGCTCACGGTGCAGCACCGCGTACGCGCGCGGCGACAGATACGACGAGCCCTGCACCAGGTATGTCAGCAGGTGCATCACCCGCTCCGTGCGTGGACCCATGGTGTACATGCGGTGCGCGGCGTAGCGATGCTGGAAGAAGCTCTGGAAGAACACACAGAGCAGCCAGTGAGCGATGAAGAAGGTGATGACGACCATGATGGCGGGTAAACACCCCCCATGTCATGGCAGCGTCATGCGGGCGCCCATCGATGGCCCGGAACACCAGGCGAGCACGCCCCGGCTTCAGGTTCCCATCAGTAGAAGACACGGCGGCCCCGCATGACGCGTGATGCCAGACGCCGGCCTTCGATACGAGGAGCCGCAACGACCCCATACATGACCCGGAGGACGCACGTGGAGCGGGCGGACATCGTCAGGTTGGACAAGGGCCACGTCTGGCACCCCTACACCGCCATGGAGGCCTACATCGCGGGGACGGACCCGCTGGTCATCTCGCGCTCGGAGGGGCCCTACCTCTTCGACGTGGACGGCCGCCGCTACCTCGACGCCAACGGCTCCTGGTGGGTCTCCACGCTCGGTCACCGGCACCCACGGCTCGTCCGCGCGCTCGTGGAGCAGGCGGGCAGCCTGCCGCACGTGTCGCTGGCCGGTGTCACCCATGCGCCGGCCTCCCTGCTCGCGTCGGAACTGGCGGCCATCGCCCCCGGCGCGGACCGGGCCTCGCTGCCCGCGGCCGAGCGGCTGTCGCGCGTCTTCTACTCCGACAATGGCAGCACGGCGGTGGAGGTGGCCATCAAGATGGCCGCGCAGTACTGGGCGCAGAACGAGCGCCCGCGCCGCACGCGCTTCATCACCCTGTCCGGGGCCTTCCACGGAGAGACCATCGGCGCCACCAGCGTGGGCGGCGTCCCGCTGTTCCGCGAGGTGTTCGGCCCGCTCCTCTTCGACGTGGTGCACGTGCCGTCCCCCGCGGAGGAGGGCGGCTGGGAGCGCGCCTTCGAGCAGGTCCAGGCCGCGCTGCGCGCGCACCCGGATGAAATCGCCGGCGTCATCGTCGAGCCCGTGCTGCAGGGCGCGGCGGGCATGTTGATGTACGCGCCGGACTTCCTGCGCGCGGTGCGCGAGGCCACCCGCGCGGTGGACACCTTCCTCATCGCCGACGAGGTCTTCACCGGCCTGGGCCGCACCGGCGCGCGCTTCGCGGTGGACCTGGCGGACGTGGTGCCGGACCTGCTGTGCCTCGCCAAGGCGCTCTCCGGCGGGCTGATGCCCTTTGGCGCCACGCTCGCCTCGGAGCGCATCTTCTCCGGCTTCCTCGGCGCGCCGCAGCGGGCGCTCTATTACGGGCACTCGTACTGCGGCAACCCGCTGGGCGCGGCGGTGGCGCGCGAGGTGCTCGCCGTGTACCGCGACGAGGACGTGATGGGGCAGGTGGCTCGCAAGGCCCCGCGCATCCGCGCCGCCTTCGAGCGGATGGCGGAAACGATTCCCGGACTGGTGCGCCCGCGCGCGCTCGGCATGGTGGGCGCGGTGGACCTGGGCGGCGGCGGCTACCTCGCGCGCGGCGGCTGGCGCGTGTACGAGGCGGCGCGGCGGCGGGGGCTCTACCTGCGGCCGCTCGGCGACACCGTGTACATCGCCCCCGCGCTCAACATCCCCGACGACGCGCTCACGGAGTTGCTCGACGGCGTGGAGGCTTCGCTGCGCGAGGTGGCGGGGGGCTGATTCCTCTCTCCGCGCGCCGGGCGCGTACCGCTCGGGCCAGCACCAGCGCCACCAATCCGAGCACGGCGGTGATGACGACGCCGTGCTCCACACGTCCGAGCCCGCGCGTCACCCGGTCCACGCTGTGCGAGAAGGCGTAGCCGAGTCCCACCACCACCGGCACGCTCACGCACAGCGCCAGCGCGTCCCACAGGACGAAGCGCCGCACCGGCATGCCCTGCACCGCGGCCATGGCGAACACCGCCCCTCGCAGCACCGACAGGAACCTGCCGGCGAACACCAGCCGCCCTCCGTGCCGCGCGTACAGGCGCGCGAGCCGCTCGCGGCGCTCCGGGGGCAGCAGGCCGCGAAGGCGCCGGTGCTCGTACAGCGCGGGGCCCAGCCTGCGCGCGGTGAGGAACAGCAACAGGTCCCCGCACAGCACGCCGCAGAAGGCCATCGCCAGCGCGAGCGGCAGGGGCAGCACGCCCCGGTGCGAGAGGATGCCCGTGGCCAGCAGCACCAGGTCCTCTGGAATCGGCACGCCCACGCCGCCCGCCACCAGCACGAGGAAGAGCACGGCCGCCGAGCCATGCGTGAGCATCCATGGGAGCGGTCCGTCCGACATCACTCCCTCCTCGCGTCACGCCGTCTCTGGAGGCACGCGGCCCGTGGCGTTGCGGCGCTCCTGGCGGAACTGCAGCACCTCGCGGGTGATGATTTGCGCGGCGGCCGCCACCGGCACCGCCACCACCGCGCCCACCACGCCCGCCAGCTCCGCGCAGAAGAGCACCGCCAGCAGCACGATGAGCGGGTTGACGTGCACCGTGCGCCGGAAGACGAGCGGCGCCAGCACGTTCCCCTCCAGCTGCCCGTACAGCACGAAGTAGGCGAGCACCCCCAGCGCCAGCCACATGCCGCCCGTGGCCCATGTCAGCAACGTGATGAAGCCACCGGCAATCACCGGCCCCGCGTAGGGCACCATGCTGGAGAAGCCACTGAGGATGCCGAGCGGCAGGAAGTACGGCACCCCCAACAGCGCCAGCACCGTGGTGGTGAGCCCCGCGTTGATGGTGCAGATGAGCGTCAGTCCCGCCAGGTAGCCCCCCGTGGCCCGGTACACGTTGCGCAGCACGCGCACGTAGCGCAGCCGGTACTCCGGCCTCGCCAGGTCCAGCATCCGCTTCAGCAGGGGCCCACCGAAGGCCAGCATGAACCCCACCAGGAAGAAGACGGTGACGGCCCCGCCGGCCAGCCCCACCGC
>NZ_JABBJJ010000556.1 GCF_012933655.1 Pyxidicoccus fallax
TCAGTTGTGTATAAGAGACAGTGTCTGGAGGCGCGCCGCAAGGCGTCTCCCGTCACGGCGGAGGCGCTGGCGGTCGCCTGGCGGCGGCTGGGCTCGCGCATCCGCTCACTGGATTCTGGATTCAACGCCTGTAACGCCCCGGTCTCCGGGGCCTGAGGAGGACCACATGCTGGCGCGACTGCTCCGAGCCGACGAACCGTCCATCTACGTCCATGCCCCCTGGGAGGACGTCGCGGACGAGGCGCTGCCGCCTCCGCCCCTGCGCGAGGGCCTGGGCAGCGCGCACCTGACGGTCAGCACCCGCGAGCCACTGGCCCAGGCGTACTTCGACCAGGGGCTGCGGCTGTTGCACCTGGGCTGGGGCGAGGAGGCCCGCCGCGCCTTCGCCGAGGCGGCGCGCAGGGACTCCGAGCTGGCCATGGCCTGGTGGGGGCTCGCCCTGGCGCGCGGCGCCGGTGCCCGCTTCGCCGCCTCTCGCGCGGAGGCCATCCGCCGGGCCCTGGCGCTGAGCGAGGGCGCCTCGGACGTGGAGCAGCGCTACGTCGTCGCCGCCAGCCTGCTGGCGGACAAGGGCCCCTCGAATGGCCGCCATGCCTTCGTGCGCGACATGGAGTGCCTCATCGACCGGCACCCCGAGGACGCCGAGGCGCGGCTGCTGCTCGCCGGCTTCCTTCTCGATGGCTACGAGGCCGACGGCCGCCCCGGGCAAGGACAGCCGTATGCGCAGGCCCTGCTGCGCGAGTTGCTGCGCACGCATCCGGAGCACGCGGGCGTGCACCACGCGTGGGTGCAGGCCATGCTGCACAGCCCCCGTCCAGAGGCCGCGCTGGAGAGCGCGAGGGCGCTGGTGCGGCTCGCCCCTTCCGCCAGCCCCGCGCTGCTCGCGGCCGGCCGGCTCCTGCAGCGGGTGGGCATGCTGGACGAGGCGCGCCGCGCGCTGGAGGCGGCGGCGACGGCGGATGACGCGTGGCGGGCGGGTGAGAGCCTGCCGCTCGCCGCGGCGCCCAGCGCGGAGGCCGCGATGCGGCTGCTCAGCCAGGGCTGCGCGGAGGCGGGGCAGTACACCGAGGCCCAGTCCTGGGCCCGCCGCCTGCGCCACCGCGTGGAGGAGGCGGCGCGGGAGCTCCATGCGCTGCCGAGCCCGGGCCGGGTGGAGGAGGCAGGGCGAGCGCCCCGGGAGCTGACGGGCCCGGGCGGCCTGGAGCTGTGCCGGGACACCGAATGCCCGACGGAGGCCGTCGGCCTGCGTCCCTGCGCGGAGGGCGCGGAGCGCGTGTCGCGCATCGGCCGGGGCCGCGCGGAGGCGAGGTCGAAGGCCGCCACGGACGCCGTCGGTGGTGAGTCCCAGGCGCTGCTCTTCGCCGCCACCGCCATGGTGTCCACGCACCTGCGCTTCGGCTTCTGGCGCGCGGCGGCGGATGTGCCCATGGAGCTTCCGGAGTCCGCCCCGCTGGCCGTCCGCGCGCTGCGCGACGCCGTGCGCCTGTACACGCGCGGCGTGAGCGCGCTCGAGGCGGGCAAGCTGATGGAGGCGGAGCGCGCGTGCGACGCACTGGACGCGCTGCACCCGCCGCTGGCGGAGGAGCGCCGCTCGGAGGGACGCGTGCTGTGCCCGCGCGACGTGGCCCGGGTGGTGGAACTGGCCGCGCAGGAGCTGCGTGGCTCGCTGGAGGCCCGCCGTGGAGACGCCGGCCGCGCCGAGGCCACGCTGACGCGCGCCCTGCGCCTGGAGCGCCGCCTGCGCGCCGCCGGTCCCGCGCCGTTCTCCCGCTCACCGCGCGAGGCGCTCGTCCGCCTGCGGCTGCGCTCCGAGCGCGAGGACCGCGCGCTGTCGCTGGCCCGCACGCTGGTGGCCGAGCGCCCCGGCTGCGGCCACTTCCGCCTGCTCGCCGCCGAGGTCCAGGTGGCCCTGGGCGCCTGGGACGAAGCGGTGGCGGACTTCACCGCTTTCCTCGACTGCTGGCGTGACGCGGACGCGCACCTGCCGGAATTGCGTCGCGCGCGGGCCTTCGTCACCGGCCGGGGGCGCGTCCTGCGCCTCGTCCACTCTTCCGAAGTCCTCAACCCCCTGGAGGCGGACGCTCCCGCCTTCCGGGTCCTGGAGAAGGTGTCTTGCTGAATGCTTCGAACATGACGGCGGCCTCGCGCTGGGATGGCGTGGGGCAGCTCATCTCGGCGCTGTGCATCGTCCACTGCGTGGTGCTGCCCCTCGTGCTGGCCTTCCTGCCGGTGGCGCTCGCGGAGGCGCTGGAGGGCGAGGCCGTGCACCACGGGCTCCTGGCGCTCGTGGTGGTGAGCGCGCTCGCGGCCTTCATTCCGGGCTGGCGCCGGCACCGGCGGAGGTCCACGCCGGTGCTCGCCGCGCTCGGCGTGGCGCTGCTGGCGGGCGGGGCCTTCGCGGTGCCGGAGGACGCGGGTGAGGCCTGGGAGACGGGGCTCACGCTCGCCGGCGGCCTGGTCATGGCGGTGGCTCACGGACGCAACCGCACGTTGTGCCGCGACTGTTGCGCGCCCGAAGGGGCGTGAAGGGCGTGTCTCGGAAGTGCGGTGCCGCGCGCCGGCCCGAGACTGTTGCCCGTCCGAAGCGGCGTGAGTGGGGAGCGTCGTCCGTGAGGAGGCCCGCTCGCCGGGCCGCTTGACGGGCCGGAGCCGTTCGCGCGAGAGGAGGGCATGCCCACCTTCCGCCTCACGCTGGACCAGACCGCGCTGCTCGTCGTGGACATCCAGGAGCGGCTGTGCGCCGCCATGGACCGCGACACATTGGACCGGATGCTTGCTCGCACCAACGCCGCCGTCGAGGGCGCGCGGGCGCTCGGCATGCCCATCATCCTCACCGAGCAGTACCCCAAGGGCCTGGGCCCCACGCACTCGCTGGTGCGCATGCGCCTGGGGGACGTGAAGCCCGTGGAGAAGCTGGAGTTCACCGCGGCCGTGCCGGACGTGCTGGCCGCGCTCGGCTCGCGCAAGCAGGTGCTGGTGGCCGGCATGGAGACGCACATCTGCGTCTTCCAGACGGTGCGCGACCTGACCGAGCGCGGGCTGTCTCCCTTCCTGCTGGCGGACGCGGTGCTGTCGCGCTCGGCGGAGGACCGCCGGGTGGGGCTGGACTTGTGCCGCGACGCGGGTGCCCACGTCGTCACCGTGGAGGCCGCGCTGTTCGACCTGCTCGGGCGCGCCGGCACGCCCGAGTTCAAGAAGGTCTCCGCCGCGGTGCGCTGACCTTCCGCCTAGAACATGGGCGGATGCTTGACCATCGACGGCGCCGGGCGGATGCCCGACGGAGGAGGCGGCGTCAGCTCTTTGGAGATGGCGGGGAGCGACGGCGTCAGCTCGCCCACGTAGAGCAGGCCGTGGAAGCCCTCGGGTGTGGGTGAGTCGAAGGGCTGGACGTACGGCGTCTGCCCGGCCGTGGCCGCCACCCGCTCCGACGGCGTCGCGCCGAGGTACCCGCACTGGAGCTTCCCGGCCCGGTTCAGGTCGCAGCCCCAGCGCGTGCCCTGGGCGTAGCTCATCTCCAGCACCACGACGCGGCCCTTGTCCAGGTGGGCCGCCATGGGCCGGAAGTTCTGGTCCCACGGCGTGCCGGAGACGGTGCGCGTGTGCGTGTTGCCGGCGAGCACCACCTGGACCTCGTCGGGGTGGGCGGCGCGGCGCCCGGTCCACACCTTCGCCAGCGCGGCGTCGCGCTCGCTGCCGTGGGCCACGTCCGTGTCATAGGCCACCAGCGTCACGCGCAGGCCCGCGGCGCGCATGGCGCGCACCCGGTCGATGAGGTCGAAGATGGCCCGGCTGCTGCGGCCGTCCTGGTAGGGGCGCTGCCAGAAGCGGCCCTCCAGCAGCGCGTCCTGGTCCACCGGCGCGCCGGGGCTGGCCAGGTACCGGTCCAGCCGCTCCTGCTCGGTGCGCGGAATGGACAGGCCGAGCACCACCGGCAGCCCCGCCTCGGCCATCTGGCACACGACGTTACCCACCACCGCGGGGGCCTCACGCGAGCCGAGCTGCTCGCCGATGAGCAGCGTCAGCCCCGGCTGGAACAGGTCCGACAGCCCGCGCACCGTGTCCCCACACAGGCCCGGCTTGGGGTCCACGTCCCTCCACCGCGCGAGGTAGAAGTCCTCGTCCCGCACGGGCGTGGGCAGCGGGTCCTGCTGGATGTTGCCGCTCACCACCTCGATGGACGGGCCTGACTCCAGGCGCAGCGTCAGGGCCTGTTCCAGCTCCAGGTCGCGCCGGCCCTTCGCCGCGAGCTTCATCTCGTCCAGCTCCGGAGCGTTGGTGTCGAGCTGCACCGGCTTCAAGCGCGGGTCCGCCCTCATGTAGCCCATCTCCCGCAGCATCTTCACCCAGGGGTATCTTCCCTCCTCGGCGGTATTGCTCACCGTGTGGAAGGACATGCGGAAGATGCGGACCACGGACTGCCGGGGCCCCACCGCGATGCCCGTCACCAGGTAGCGGGAGTACGCATCGGCGTTGGTGTGGGGACGCGCAGGCCCCTCCCATGTCGTGAGGAGCTGGCTCGGGTCCTGCGTCTCCTCGAAGGTATAGCCCTTCGCCTCCAACAGCTCGCGCGCGGTGGCCATCGCCTCCGCCAGCGGCTTCTGGAAGACGTGCTCGTACTTCGGCATCTCCGGCTGCGCGGTACGTGGACCGTGCGCGCATCCGATTCCCAGCACGACCACCCACGACATCAACCATCGAACGTTCATGGAAGCCCCCTCCGGCCCGCACCAGCGAGCAGGTTCTTCCGCTGAAACGCTACGACGAACGTCGTATATCGAGGGCGGCTGGAATTCCTACGACGGGTGTCGTACCTGTCTCTTATACAAATCTGACGC
>NZ_JABBJJ010000557.1 GCF_012933655.1 Pyxidicoccus fallax
CGCCTCCGCCGCACCCCACCAGCAACCACCCCGCCGCGAACGCGGCCACCCACCTGCGCGTCATACCATGTCCTCCCGAGCCGTCTTCGGGCTCACCGCCGTCCACCGCAGACCCCTGAGGGGCGCTCCCTCCGTTTGACCCAACGCCGCCGCCAGGGAGCCCGGCTCCGGCTCTTCCACTTCCAGCTCCACGCGCCGCCCGTCGAAGTCGAGCGCGCAGCTCTTCACCATCACGTTGCGAGTCCCCAGCGCCCGCCGCAGCGTGGCCTCCGCCACCACCAGGTCATCCGCCTGCGCGGACACCAGCACCCGCTGCTTCGGCCCGGTCTTCTCCTCGCGGTTGAACAGGTCCAGCACCCACAGCAGCGCCGCCACGAACAGCGTGCCCAGGCCCGCCAACCCCAGGCTGCCGTGGCCGCACGCCATGCCCAGGCCAATCATCAGGAAGAGGATGGCCGCGTCGCGAGGGTCCTTCAGCCCCGAGCGGAAGCGCACGAAGCCACCCAATCCCACCAGCCCGAAGGCCTTGGCCAGGCTGTCGCCGATGACGGCGGTGATGACCGCCGCCGCGGCGCACAACAGCACCTGGGCCTGAATCATCTCGGCCTTGGGCAGCGAGCGCTTCATCAGCAGCCGCCAGGGCCGCAGCGACAGCACCGCGCCGATGAGCGCCGCCGCCAGCATCCGGGAAAACATGTCCGCCACTGGCACCACGGTGAGCTCGGACTTCGCGCTTTCGAAGAATGATGAGAATGGGTCCATGGTGTCCTGGCTCTACAGCTCCACCTGGGAGAGGGCTTCCGTCTCCACGCGGGACGCGCGGGCGTGCGGGGCCGGGGTGTGCCGCGCGGTGGCGATGACGCCGTACGCGTTGCGCAGCACCGGCAGCCGCGCCGGGTGCGCCGTCAGCAGCCGGTCAATCAGTGCCCGTGCGTGCGGGCCCAGCGGCAGGCCCTTTAGCGACGACAGCACGGTGGCGGGCCACCGGTCCGCGTGCTCCACGCGCAGCTTCCACGCGCGCGGGTCGTCCAGTCCGTCCACCGAGTCCAGCGCCTCCTTCGTCCGCGGCGCGCCCTTCTCGCGCAGCGCCCAGGCCTCCTCCGTGGTGAGGCCGGTGAGCGAGCGCAGCACCAGCTTCAGGGCCTTGCCCGCCAGCGCCTCGCGCAGGCCGCGCGCCACCGGCGTGTCCAGGCCCGTGGTGCTGCGCAGCACCGCCAGCCGGTCATGTGGCAGCAGCACCTCGCGCAGCGCGTCCGCGCGCTCCGTGGAGAGCCCGCCCAGGCTGCGCGCCACCTCCACGTACAGCTTGCGCTGCATGCCCGCCTCGCGGATGAGCCACGCCTCGTCGCCGTCCACCCCGGCGAGGCCGCAGAGCACCTCCGCCAGCTTCCCGTCGCGCATGCCGCGCTCGCGCAGCGCCCACGCCTGGGGCGAGCTGTCGCCCTTGAGGCCCGACAGCACCTCCACCGGCGCCTGCGCGTACAGGCGCTCGCGCAGCATCATCGCCCGCGCGGAGGCGAGGCCGCCCAGGCTGGTGGCCACCTCGGCGGGGGCCACCGCCGCCAGCACGTCACGCAGTGTCCAGGCCGCCTCGTCATCCAAGCCGCCCAGGCCGCGGGCGGTGAGGGCGGGGAAGCGCTCCGTGTAGACGAGCCGCCGCTGGTGCGCGGGCAGTCCGGGCAGGCCGCCCACCATCCACGCCGCCAGCGCGGGCTCGCGCACCTCCACCGAGTCCAGCGCGCGGAAGAAGCGTTCCTCCGCGGTGTCCACCGTGGCGGGCTCGGCGGGGAGCGCGGCCGGCGCGGGGACGATGCGCTGCACCGGCACCTCGCGCCCCTCCAGCCGCGCCACCACCGCGTCCACCAGCCGCTGCTCCAGCACGCGCAGCGGCACGTCGTTGTTCTCCAGGATGAGCCAGCGCTGCGGGTCCTTGCGCGCCAGCTCCAGGAAGGACTCGCGCACCCGCACCGCCAGGCCCGCCCCGGCCAGGCCCTTGCGGCTGTCGCCGTCCTGGGTGCGCCCGCTCTGCAGCTTGCCCAGCCGCTTGCGCCAGCGCGCCAGGTCCGGGTCCACGTCCACCAGCACGACGAGGTCCGGCCACAGCCCCTGCGAGGCCAGCTCGCACGCGGGCATCAGCTCCGACATGGGCAGCCCGCGCCCGCCGCCGCTCAGCGCGAGCTGCGAGTACAGGTAGCGGTCGGTGATGCACACCTCGCCCCGGCGCAGCGCTGGCGCCACCACCTCGTCCAGTTGCTGCGCGTCACGCGCCAGGTTGAGGAAGAACTCGGTGCGCGGCGACAGCTCCAAGAGCCGCGAGTCGCGCGTCAGCTCCCGGATGCGCCGGGCCGCGGGCGCCTGCAGCTCACCCCCCTCCCGCGCATGCGCCACCCGGTAGCCGAGCCGCTTGAGCCGCGCGGCCAGCAGGTTGGAAAGCGTCGTCTTCCCGCTGCCGTCAATCCCCTCGAAGTCGATGAACACGGTGCCCTATCCCCCTACGACCCCATCCCGGGCGAAGGCGTGAACCCTCGCCATCCCTTCCGCGAACTTGCTGTACGCCGGCGCTCCGCCCGGATTGAGCGACGCCAGCCACTCGGGCAGCTCGTGCCCGAGGTGCTTCACCTCCACCACCACCCGGCTGTCCGCCGAGTGCGGCGGGCCCAGCCGCTCCGCCGTCAGCGGCAGCTGCGACAGCGCCAGCTCGGACGTAATCGTGTGGAAGCCGATGTCCCGGTCCACCGTCACGCGCCACGCCTGCGTGGCCTGATACACGTGCCGCTTGTACGTCACCGCCAGCACCGGCACGAGGCTGCCCCCGGAGAACAGCGGCAGGAGGCTGGCGCCCCCGCCGCGTATCACCCGGCCCAGCTCCGAGCGGGGCACCCACACGCGGCGCTTCTGCGTGAGGCCGTGCCGCTCGCGCTTCACCTCCAGCACCACGCGCTGCACGCCGCCGGCCCCCAGGTCCGGCGAGTACTCCTTCGTGCGGACCTTGAGGCAGTCGTCCGGCGTGCGCAGCGCGCGCGACGCCAGCGGGCAGCCCGGCCGGTCGAAATAGACGGACACGATGCGCGTGGGTGGAGGCAGGTGCCCCCCCAGCTCCACGGACAGGCGCGTGCACAGCGTGCGCGCCATGTCCTCTTCCAGCACCAGCTTGAACTCACGCCGGAGCTTGGTGACTTCCCCCTCGGCGAACGAGAGCATGGTCATATCTCCGCGCTTGTCAGAAACGGGTGGCGAGCTGCAGCGAGTACTCGAGCGCGGCGGTCTCATCCCCCGGCCGCAGCGCGCGCTCCGCCTGGAACTGCGCCTTGAACCGGTCGCTCAGGAGGACGTTGAGGCCGCCCACCAGCGCGTACCCCTTGCCCTCCACGTCGCCGCGCAGCTGGAGCGCCTCGTAGCCCAGCACCGGCTGCAGCGCCCACTCCTTCGAGCTGCCCACCGGCAGCGTGTAGCTCGTCAACAGCAGCTGCGCGGTGAAGGGGCCCAGCGGCAGATTGCCCGCGACGGCCTCGCCCGACAGCGTCAGCCCGCCCAGCTTCAGCTCCGCGTCGCCCGCGTACGCGTACTTCGTCACGACCTCCAGCGCCTCCACCACGTAGCCGCTCACGCCCAGGGTGAGCGCCTTGAATGGACGGATGCTCACGCGCGCGGCGGCGTCCTCCTTCAGCCGCACGCCCAGCTCGTCCTTGCCGCCCTCGAAGAGGCCCGCGGACACCTTGAGCCCCCACACGTCCTTCAGCCGCACCTCGCCCATCAGTCCCAGCCGGCGGCCGCCCAGCTGGTGCACGTCCGTCAGGTAGTCCTCCACCAGTCCGCGGCCCTGGATGGGCAAATCCCACGACGACTCCAGCCGGCGCTGGAGGAAGGGCGACTTGAACTGGCCGCCGTACAGCCGGAAGCGCTTCGAGTCGTCCGCCAGACGCACGAAGGCGTCCTTCAGCAGGTTGTCGTCCGCGAGGTCCGCCGTCACCTCGGCCTCGAGGTTGGACAGCGACGTGCTGACGCCCACGCGCGCCGAGGCGAGGCTCAGCGAGCGCGTGTACTTCTCGCGCTCGTCCGCGCTGGCCCGGGCGAACACGCGGCCAAAGACGCGCAGGTTCTCACGCACCTCGTCGGCGGGCGCGTCGTCGAGCGCGTCCGGGTTCTCGCCCAGCGAGTCGTCCTGCGCCTCGCCCGGCTTCTTCTTCTTCTTGGTCTTCTTCTCCGCCACCGGCTCCGCGGCCTTGCCCGGCACCGGGCCCACGGGCGACACCTGCTCTCCGGGCACCCCCTTCGTCGGCGGCACAGCTTCCGCCAACGCCCCCTCCATCACCTCGCCCGAGTCGTCACCCGTGGGCCCCTCCGTGGCCGCGTCGGCCGCGACACCGCTCTCCGGACCCTCCACCCCGTCCACCACCCCGCCCGAGAGCGTGTCCTCCGCGGTCTCCCCTTCGGAGACCTCCGTCTCCAGGGCCGGAGTTCCAGCGCCCGCGAGCGCTGGCATGCCCAGGAGGACCGCGGCGAGAAGGCCCCGCCTCGTCGAATCATCCACCCGCCACCCACCCATGTCCCTCGCCTCCCCGCCGCAGTCGGAGGGCACCCTGTGCAACACTGGTGCCCGACTGGAGAACGTCGAGGGGTGGACGGATTTCGCACCCGTGAGGCGCCAAACCGGCGTTTCGAGGGCGTCACCGCTCCGTCACAGGGAACGAAAGTTCCACTTCCCGGGGCAGACGGCCCTGTAGAAAGTCCGCCGTCTGGAAGGACTTACTGGCTGACGGGAGGATCGGCCGGTGGGGTAGGGGACACGCCGGCGTCGGGCGCGGTAGTGGGGG
>NZ_JABBJJ010000558.1 GCF_012933655.1 Pyxidicoccus fallax
CACCCGCCCCTGGCAGCGGCACGGCCCCGCCAAACGCGGACGTATCCCGGGGCTGGGCAGGAGGAGGCACCGCGCCGCCATACAGGCCTGTCACTGGAGCCGGCGCCCCCGCGCCCCTCGCCGGAGACGGCAGCGGCACGGCCCCCGGAGCCCCGGGGCCGGTCAGGTCGAAGGGACTGGCGGACGGGCGCGCCGCGGGAGGCAAAGGCACCGGGCCCACCCGGGTAGGCTCGCGGAAGACCCCCGATTCGCCGTCGAGGTCCCCGTCCATGCTGTTCCAGGGCATCGAAGGGGGCGGGCTGGCGACCGGCTGCCGGCTCGCCTCCACTCCCTGGGCGAAGAACCCCGGCTTCGTTATCTCCACGCCTTTGGGGTCCTGGGCGACACCGAAACGCGCGAACGGGTCCGCCTCGCCGGCCGCGGTGGGAGCAGGCGCCATGCCCCCGTCGGCCGGATTGGCCTCACGGGTGACCCGGAAGGTGTTCTGGCATTTGGTACAGCGGACCTTGACCCCCTTTTCGGTCACCTTCTCGTCGGGGATCTTGAACCGCGTCTGGCACCGTTCACACTTGACGATCATTCATCAGCCCAGCAGGGACGACGAGTATAGAGGCAGGACGATGATGCGGCGAGCCGGGCTGTCGTAGCTTGCTCGACCCCCACCCCTCTGCTACGAGGTTCGCCCTGCGAAAATCCAGCGGGCACGTGGCTCGATGTCGAGCCCAACAAAAGGGGCGGAGAGGCACATGAGCGAGGCCGAGCAAGCAGGCGCTCCCGGCAAGGAGCCCAAGATCATCAAGCGGTACACGAACCGGAAGCTCTACGACACCGTGGAGAGCCGTTACGTCACCCTTGATGAAATCGCCGCGATGATCAAGGAGGGAACCGAGGTACGAATTGTCGACAATCGTACCAAGGAAGACCTGACCTCCGTCACGCTCGCGCAGATCATTTTCGAGGAGGAGAAGAAGAAGAACCAGATGCCGCTGTCGGTGCTGCGGGAGATCATCCGCCACCCCGGCGAGTCCATCTCGGGCTTCATCCAGAAGGAAGTCACTCCGCGCGTGGTCTCCATCCGCGAGGAGGCCGAGTCCCGCCTGGACAAGCTCCTGCGCCGTGAAGAGGGCGGCCGCGCCGGCACGCCCGAGGAGCAGGCGGCCGAGGCCGAGCAGCCCGCCGCCGCCCCTACCGCCGACTCCGCGGCCGCCGCCGGCCTCAGCCCCGCCGACCTGCTCAAGGCCAGCCAGCGCGCCTTCGAGGACTGGCAGCGGAAGATCGACGAGCGCGTGAAGCACGTCGTCGAGAACCTCACCGGCAACCTCCCCGCCCTGGGCCGCGACATGGCGTCGCTCACCCAGCGCCTCGAGGAGCTGGAGAAGAAGCTCGAGCAGTACGAGCAGCAGAAGAAGCAGTAGCGCCCGGTCAGCGCTACGCCACCTCCGGCGCCCGCCTCCGCTTCCGGGGGGCGGGCCCGCCGTGGAGCTCGGCGGCGATGGCCGCCAGCATCTGGGCGCCCCGGCTCTTCGGCGCGTACTCCCAGATGGTCTTCCCGTGGCTCTGCGCCTCGTCCACCTTGACGTCGTAGCCCAGCGGCGTGGCCGCCAGCGCGTCCGGGAAGTAGGCCTTCAGCCGCTCGAGAATCGCCGTGGCCAGCGCCGTCTTCCGGTACAGCGTGGGCACCACCTTGGTGACGCGCAGCTCCGGCCGCCCCTCCGCCTCGCCCACCTGCCGCACCGTGTCCGCCAGCTCCGCGCAGCCGTCCAGCGCCAGGTACGTCAGCGCCACCGGCACCACCACCTCCGTGGCGGCCACGAGGATGTTGCGCGTGGTGAGCCCCATGGACGGGGGCGCGTCGAACACGACGACGTCGTAGCCCGCGGCTTGCGCGGCCTCGAGCCGCTCCGCCAGCCGGTGCGCCCGGCGCGCGTCCCCGGCCACCGCCGTCGGGAAGTCCGCCATCTCCTTGTAGGAGGGCACCACGTCCAGGCCCTCGACGCCCGAGCGCTGGACGACGTCCTCGAAGCGCACCGCCTCGTCCGTCAGCAGGTGGAAGACGTGGTGCTTCAGCGTGCGCACGTCCACCCCGAGCACCTTGCCCGCGTGGCCCTGCGTATCCAGGTCCACCAGCAGCACGCGCAGGCCGCGCTCCCGCGCCAGCCACGCGGCGGTGTTCACCGCCAGCGTCGTCTTGCACGTGCCGCCCTTCTCGTTGATGAACGCGATGCGCCGCATGGCCTTGGGGCTACTTCTTCGGCTGGGCCTTCGCCACCAGCGTGTCCACCTTGCCCTCCACGGACGCCAGGAGCCGCTCCAAATCGTCCACCTTCGAGCGCAGCTGCTCCAGGTCCGCCGTGGACGGCAGGTTCATGGCCGACAGCGCCGTGCGCAGCGCGCTGTCCATGGTCCCCTTCGCCGCCAGCGAGCGCGCCACCAGCATCTGGATGGCCGCCACGAACTTCTCGTTCGACAGGAGCTGCTGCGCCAGCTTGCCGATCCGCTCCTCGCCCGTCTCCACGAGCTTCTTCATCACCGGGTTGTTCTTGAGCATGGGAAAGCGCGTCCTCGCGCGCGAGGCCGGTATTTCGGCCTTCGGGAAGTCAGGAAAAAGACGCCGCACTCTGTGAGGGGCCAACGCGACGTGTCAAGCAGCGCAACACCGGAGGCCAAACGCGTTGACTCCAGGAGTTACGATTCCTACGGTTCGCCGCTCTCTTATGGCCGGACTTCTCGACAAGCGTCTGTGGATCGTCTCCGGCAAGGGCGGGGTCGGCAAGAGTACCGTCGCCGCGGCCCTCGCCCTGGCCTCCGCTCGCGCCGGACGCAAGACGCTCGTCTGCGAGGTGAACACCCAGGAGCGCGTCAGCCGCTTCCTGGAGCGCCCACCCGCCGGACCCGAAGTCACCCTGCTGGAGGACAACCTCTGGGCGGTGGACGTGCGCCCCCAGGAGGCCATGCGCGAGTACGGCCTCATGGTCCTGCGCTTCGAGACCCTCTACAAGACGGTCTTCGAGAACCGGCTGGTGCGCTACTTCCTGCGCTTCATCCCTTCCCTGCAGGAGCTCGTGCTGCTCGGGAAGATCATGTACCACCTCCAGGAGACGGGGCCCGACGGGCGCCCGCGCTTCGACACCATCGTCATGGACGCACCGGCCACGGGCCACGCCATCTCCTTCCTCAGCGTGCCGCAGGTGCTGGTGCAGACGGTGCCCCCGGGCCCCATGTCGCGCGAGGCCCTGAAGATGCGCGACCTCCTGGTGGACCCGGCCATCACGGCGGCGGTGCTGGTGTCGCTACCCGAGGAGATGCCGGTGAACGAGGCGCTGGAGCTGCACGCCGCCCTGCGTGACAAGGTGAACATCCGCACGCACGCGGCGGTGCTCAACCAGTCCTTCCCGGAGCGCTTCACGGAGGCGGACCTGGAGGCACTGGCCGGCCACCCGGAGCTGCACCACGTGGCCAAGGCGCACCATGACCGGGCCGCGCAGGCGGTGCTCGCGGGCACCAAGCTGGAGCGCAACCTGCACGCCCCGGTCTTCACCGTGCCCCGCCTGTTCACGCCCGAGTTCGGGCGCGACGCCATCGAACAGGTCATGGGCCACCTCGAACCGCTGGTGACGGGGGAGATGTGAGCAAGACGGCCCTGGCGCCCGCGCTCGCGAGCAAGCGCGTCCTCATCTGCGTGGGCTCTGGCGGCGTGGGCAAGACGACGGCGGCGGCCGCGCTCGCCCTGCGCGCCTCGGTGGACGGCCGCTCCAGCCTGGTGTGCACCATCGACCCGGCGAAGCGGCTGGCCAACTCGATGGGGCTCACCGGGCTGGGCAACACGGAGACGCGCGTGCCCGCCACCGCGCTGGAGCCCCTGGGCATCCAGGCCCGCGCGCCGCTGTACGCGATGATGCTGGACATGAAGCAGACGTGGGACGACCTCATCACCCGCGTCGCTCCACCGGACCAGCGCGAGCGCATCCTGGCCAACCGCTTCTACCAGTCGCTCTCCACGGCCCTGGCCGGCAGCCAGGAGTACATCTCCATGGAGAAGCTCTGGGAGCTGCGCCGCCGCGACGCCCACGACCTCATCGTCCTGGACACGCCGCCCACCGCGCACGCGCTGGACTTCCTGGACGCGCCCAACCGGGTGCTGGACTTCCTGGACAACGAAGCCGCGAAGTGGCTGCTCGCCCCGGCGCTGAAGGCGGGCAAGTTCGGCATGTCGCTGTTCAACCGCAGCGGCTACGTCATGCGCGCGCTGGCCAAGTTCACCGGCACGGAGATGCTGCAGGAGCTCTCCAACTTCATGCTCGCCCTGTCCTCCATGAACGAGGGCTTCCGCGAGCGCGCCCGCGGCGTGCGCAAGCTCATGGAGGACCCGTCCACCGGCTTCGTGCTGGTGACGAGCCCCCACCCCGAGCGCATGGACGAGGCCATCCACTTCCACAACGTGCTGAAGCAGCACCGCATGGAGGTGGTGGCGCTGGTCGTCAACCGCGTGCACCCCCTGCCCCAGGAGGCCCTGTGGGCGGACGCGGGCACGCTGACGCCCACCCGCCGCGCCAAGGTGGAGGAGACGCTGCGCGAATTGCAGGTCCTCGCCGAGCAGGACGCGGCCGGCATCGCCCAGTTGGAGGCCGCCTGCCCGGGCGTCCCCATCATCCGGGTGCCCCGCTTCGAGCTGGACGTGCACGACATCACCGCCCTCTGGCGCACCGGCCGCTACATGCTGGGGGACGACACCCTGGGCTGAAGCGGGGGTGGGGGCCCGTCTCCCGGGCGGCCAGGCGGCAGGCGGCCAGGGAGG
>NZ_JABBJJ010000559.1 GCF_012933655.1 Pyxidicoccus fallax
GCTGCGGGTGGTGGTGAAGTGGCGGCTGGCGGCGCTGCTGGGGCGGGGAGGGCGGCGCGCATGAGCACGGGCTTCGCGGAGGAAGGTGTTCCCCGGCATCGCGAGGGCGTCTCCGGCCAGCGGTTCGGCGCGGACTTCATCGTGCTGGACGCGGAGGGGCGCACGCTGCGCGGGTTGAACGCGACGGCGATCCGGGTGTGGCAGCTCTGCGATGGCCAGCGCACCGCGCGCGCCGTGGCGGAGCAGGTGGCCCGGGAGTATTCCATGGATGCGCGGCAGGTCCTCACGGATACGCTGCGCTTCCTGACGGACCTGGCCCGGCTGGGCCTCATCGAAGAGCTTCAGGAGGAACGGTGATGCGAGCGCGTATGGCGTTGCTCGCGGCGGCGCTGCTGCTGTCCGCGTGCAAGGAGGGGAAGGCGCCGGAGTCCGAAGTACCGGTGGACGGTCCGTCCACAGACCCTGTTTCTCCCACGGACATCCTGGGCGACGCGCACGGGACGCCCCGTCCCGAGGAGCTGGTGGCCGCGCCCGCGCCCGTGACGGGCAGTGCCGTCGTGGTGGGCCTGGAGGCGGGGGCCCGCGGGCTCGCGTCGGTGGCGCAGGTGGACGTGGACCTGACGGTGTCCGGCGTGCGTGGACGCGGAACGGTGGAGGTGGAGTTCGTGCCTCCCTCCGGCCTTCCCTACGAGCGGCGCTCCACGGTGGTGGAGGCGGAGCCCGCCATGTCGCGCACGCTGCGCTTCAGCCTGCCGGTGGCCGGGACCACCGTGGCCACCTCCGGCATGAGCGGGACGTGGCAGGCGCGCTTCTTCCTCGACGGCGCGCCGCTGACCACGGCCGCCTTCACCCTGGAGCCGTGACGTGAGGCCCGCCGCCATGAATCCCTTCAACGCCCGCCTCGCGGTGCTGCTGGCCTTCCTGGTGCCGGTGGTCGCGGGGGCGCAGTCCACCACCCGTGCCTGGCTCATCAACACCATCCCCCAGCCGGGCGAGGCCCAGGCGACCGTGGTGATGGACGAGGCCTCCGAGCTGACCGTCGAGGTGCGCAACAACACCCGGCTCACCTCGCCCCAGTACCAGACCATCACCGACATCACGTTCACGCTGCCCACCGGCTACGTGCCGCTGCGGTCCTCGGCGCCCCCGGAATGGGCGGTGGACTACGTCGTGGCGGGCCGGCAGATCACCTTCTCGCGGACCGTCAACTGCCAGGGGACCGCCGACGGCCTGGACACGGGGGAGGTCGCGACCTTCGTCCTCCGGATGATTCCGCTCGCCTCCGCCGCGGACCGGAACATCGAGCAGTTCGCGACGGGCACCGTCGCCCGGAACCAGTGCACGGGCCAGACGTTCGCCACCACCCTGAACGCGGCTGTCGCGCAGTGGAAGCGGGTGGGCCTGTCCTCGTCCTTCGCGATGCGGCCGCGCGTGCTGGGCGTCAATGGGCAGACCTCGGCCCGCATCGTCGTCGAGAACCGCTCCACCGCCGCGCAGACCGGCATCACCGCGACGGCGCCGACCACGAGCCCCGGCGGCGTCTCGTTCACCGTGCTGGGCACGGAGCCCACGCCGTTCCAGGTGGACCTGACCACGAGGACCGCGGGCGTCTTCGCGGTGCGCGCGCAGGCCACCACCACGGGCGCCTCGGTGGCGCAGATTCGCGGCACCAATGCCGCGGGAACCGTCACCTCGCCCCTGACGGGCGCGGCGATGGTGAACGTGGGGCCGCTCGCCGCCGCCGTGGACCTGGACACCCTGGAGGCCTTCTCCAGTGACACGGTCCGGGTGCGGATGACGGTGACCAACACGTCCACCACCGACACCTTCACGAACGTGCGGCCCCAGACGCTGGAGGGGCAGGGCTCCGCCACGCTCACGTCCCTGTCCGGTCCCACGCCGGCCAGCGTCAGCCGGCTCGGGCCCGGGGCTTCGGCCCACTTCATCTGGACCTATCGTGTCACCGGTGCCGCTGGGGCGAACTACGGCTTCCGGGCCCGTGCGGATGCGACCCGCGGCGGGACGGCCCTGACCGGTGACCTCGTGGAGTCACCGCGTGGCCGCCTGGTGGAGCACCGCGTGCGGGTCAGCCCCGAGGTCGTGGCGGTCGGCACCACGAACCAGCGCCTCGTCTACACCGTGCAGAACCGCGGCCCGCGGCCCATCCTCGAGGTCCGCCTGCTGCGGCCCACGGCCAACTACTTCGCCCAGCCGGCCAGCCCCGTGTCGCCGACCGGGTGGACGGTGATTCGCAACGACGCCACCGGCATCACCTGGCAGGCCGATGCGACGGGCATCCCGCCGGGCGGGGAGCTGTCGTTCTCGGCGCTGTATGCGAGCTTCGGCGCCGTCACCGGGCCGACCACGTTCCGCCACCGGTTCCACGTCGTGGACGACTACGACGGTCCGCCGATGCGCCTCGACGCGCCCGTGACGATTCTCGCCGGCACCGCGCCGGACGCGGAGCGCCTCACCGCCGTGGCTCGCGACGCCAGCGTGACGCTGACCTGGGACAACCCGGTGCAGCACAACGGCGTGCTGGTGCTGCGCGCGGAAGGCGCGAACCCGAACACGGCGCCCGTGCAGGGCCGGGCCTATGCCGTGGGCGAGACCGTGGGCAACGCTCGCGTCGTCTACGCGGACGAGTTCAGCCCGGTCTCCACCTTCACGGACACCACCGTCACCAACGGAGTCACGTATCGCTACCGCGTGTACAACATGGATGACCTGCGCTGGTACTCGGCGGGCAACCAGCCCACGGCTTCGACGGCGCTCATCGCCACGCCGCGGGCGCGCCTGAGCGGCGAGCCGCTGTGGTGCTACTCGGTGGGCCTGGACGCGCGCCTGCAGCCCATCACCGAGGCGGGCGTGGGCATCTTCAGCTCGTTCAACAGCTCGGTGGTGGCGAACCTCACGCAGGTGAGCAACCCGTCCCAGGACGGCGCCGAGCGCTGGCGCCCGCTGCCCCTGTCGGGCCTCATCGGCAGCCGCTTCCCGGTGGTGCCGCTGCGCGGGCTGCCCGGCCAGTACATCCTGGTGGGTGACCAGGGTGGCGTCGCCTACGCCATCAGCGCCAGCTCCGGCGAGGTGCTGTGGCGCTGGGACAACGGTGGCAACCCCATTGGCACCATCCAGTCGTTCCCCGTCACGCAGCTCCATGACTTCGCCAACGCGGCCTATCAGGCGGCGCACCCCGGCCGCGACCTGGTGTTCTTCGCCACGCGGCTGGCGAACCCCGCGCAGAACCGCGTGGTGGCGCTGAACGCCGCCACGGGCGCGCTGGTGTGGACGTACCAGCCCGGCGACCTGGGGATGATCAGCGGCGGCATGGTGGTGGACTACGCCAACAACCGCCTGTTCCTCGGCACGCGGAGCCATGCGGGCTCCCAGGACACGCTGCGCGTCCTCAACACGCTGGCCACGGGCCCCGCCGCGCAGGAAGTCGCCCGGCTGCCGGTGGGTGACGTCGACCTGAGCCTGGTGCGCAACGCGGTGACCAACCTCATCCTCGCGAGCGCCAACGACGGCACCGTCCACGCGGTGAACGCGACCACGCTGCAGCCGGCGTGGAGCATCCCCGTCGCCACCCCGCCGGCGCCGAACACGCCCGCGTTCACCAGCTTCGTCCGCCCGCAGGGCGCGGGCTTCCTGGCCAGCCTCGCCTCGGGCCAGGTGCAGTTCTGGGACACGACCTCCGCCAGCATCACGCCGACCCTCAAGTGGAGCACGCCCATCGCGGACCCGTCCGGTGCGTTCTCCTTCAACCGAGGCGGCGTGGCCCGCGTCTACGTGGGCAGCTCGGATGGTCAGGTGCACCAGCTCGAGCTGATTGGCGGCACCGACTCTGGCCGGGTCTCGATGGGCGGCGCGCAGCTCATCGGGACTCCGACGATTGACACCCCGACGAGCCGCCTGCACGTGGGCTCGCAGGACGGCCGCATCTGCGCCTTCGCCGTCCCCTTCCTGTGAGAAAGGACCCTTCCATCATGTCGCACCGGTCCGAAGAGAAAGACCTTCCCCAGGCGACGGCCTCCACCGAGGCGCGCCCGAAGTACGAGGCTCCCGCCATCCTCTGGGAGCAGCCCTTCGTGGCACTGGCGCAGATCTCCCAGTGCGGCATCCCGGGCGAGTCGGAGGTCTGCCCCTGAGTCCTCCGGGCGCCGGCTCGTCCGGTCCCGGTGGCTCCGGCAGTCCCGATGGCCTCCCGGCGGCCACGGGACTGTCCCTGTGCATCGCCGGCTGGTCCGTGACGCTGGAGGTGGCCGACGCAGACCTGCGGGGCACGCTGCGGCGGATGTTCTCCCGGTTCGTGGTTCCCGCCGTCCCCGAGGGCGGCGAGGTGGCCCGGCTGGAAGTCATCGCGCCCGAGGTGCCCCGGCCCACGCCCACCCTGCGGGAGATTCCCCTCGCGCGGCGAGCCCCCGACGGCACGCTGCGCCTGGAGGGGGAGGACTACTCCGCGACGCTCGCGCCGGAAGGAGCGCGGGCCACGGTGGTGGGGCAGGGGCGCTTTCCCGTCGAGACGGTGCTGAAGGTGATGCTCGCGGGTGCGCTCGCGCGGCGCGGGGGCCTGCTGGTGCACGGCGTGGCCGTGGCGCACCACGGGCGGGCCGCGCTGTTCGTGGGACACTCGGGGGCGGGGAAGAGCACGCTGGGCTCGCTATGGACGGGAGCCGGTGGTGCGTTGCTTTCCGATGAGCTGGTGGCCGTGTGGCCGGAGGCGACGGGGTGGCGGGCCGCGGGGACGCCGTGGAA
>NZ_JABBJJ010000055.1 GCF_012933655.1 Pyxidicoccus fallax
GCCGCCCTCGACCGCGGCCTCCTCCGCCCCCGCCGAGCGTCCCGGCCCCTCGACGGCTGGCGCGCCGCGCGCGGTGTGGGCCGCGCTGGTGGCGCTGTACGTGCTGCTCTTCCCGTACCACCCGGGCCTGCGCTCGCCCAACGAGCTGTGCCGGCTGTGGCAGACGCGCGCGCTGGTGGAGTACGGCACGCTCGACATCAACGGCGCGCTGCGCGACTACGGCTACGTGGGCGACCTGTCCGTGAAGGACGGGAAGTACTACCCCAGCAAGGCGCCGCTGCTGTCGTTCGCCGCCGTGCCGCTGTACGCCGGCCTGCGCGCGGTGGGCGGCGGCCACCGGTACGCGGTGCCCGAGGTGCCGCTCGTCTTCTTCTCGCGCCTGCTCCTCACGGTGCTGCCCACGCTGTTCATGCTGTGGCTCGTGCGCCGCTACCTGCGCGCGCACCTCGAGCCGGCCGTGGCGGACGCCCTCACGGTGACGTACGGGCTGGGCTCGCTGGCCTTCAGCTACTCGCTGCTCTTCATGAGCCACCAGACGACGGCGGTGCTGCTCTTCGGCGGCTTCTACGCGCTGTGGCGGTGCGCGCGCGGCGACTGGCGCGAGCGCGGCTACCTCGTGGCGGGCGCCTGCGCCGGGGCCACCGTGGCCGCCGAGTACACCGGCGCGCTGGGCGTGCTCGGGCTCGTGCTGTACGCGGTGCTCACCGTCCTCCTCCAGCCCGTCCCCGCGCGCGAGCGCTGGACGCGCCTGGGCCGCGCGGCGGGCCTCGCCACGCTGGGCGCGCTGCCCTTCGTGGTGGCGCTGGCGCTCTACCACCAGTCCGCCTTCGGCCACCCGCTGACGACGGGCTACAAGCACCTCAACGACGCGGGCTACCAGCCGTGGCACCTGGGCGGCTTCCTCGGCATCCGCACGCCGGACCCGCGCGCCTTCGCCCTCTCCTTCTTCTCCCCGCTGCGCGGCCTCTTCACCCTGGCGCCCTTCCTCCTCCTGGCCCTGCCGGGGCTGGCGCGGCTGCGCTACCGGCGCACGGACGCCTCCGCCGAGCCGCGCGCGGTGGCGTGGATGACGGTGGCGCTCCTCGGCGGCTACACGTACTTCACGTCGTCCTTCTCCTATGACTCGTGGGGCTGGACGACGGGGCCGCGCCACCTCACGGGCCTGGTGCCCTTCCTCCTGCTGCCCGCGGGCCTGTGGCTGGAGCGGCTGCGCGCAGGTGGGCGCACGTGGGCTCCTGGCGCCGCCGCCATGCTGTGCGCGGCCTCCATCGCCACCACCGGCGTGGCCACCTTCGTCAACTACATCCCCGACGACGTCTCCAACGCCGTGGGCGCGCTGGCGCTGCCGCTGCTGGGCGCGGGCTTCTTCCCCCCCGGCGTGCTGTCCTTCCTCGGCCTGCCCCACCTCGTCGCCGGTGCGCTCACCCTGGCCGCGCTGCTGGCCGTCGCCGGGTGGGTGTACCGCGAGCTGGCGCGCGGGGGCGGAAGGCGCTGGCCCGCTCCCGCCGCCCTCGGCGCCGGCCTCGCCACGCTGGCGCTCCTCGTCGCGGGCCACGTCCTCACCACCGAGCACGACGAGGCGGACCGCAACGCCGTGCGCTTCCTCCAGTCCGTGTGGCTCACCCCACCCGGCCGCCCCGTCCCCTTCTGGCCCGGCCCGGGCGCCTGACCTGTTTTCCCACTCTCACCGTGAATCCAATAGTTCACGAACCGTGAGAAAAGAAGTTGCGGGCCGCGCCCGCTGGCCACCCGGCCTCGCAACTTTTGCGGACCTGCAAAAGGTTGTCAGGACGACACGTGTCACTCGCCACCCAGGGGCGAGGCCAAAGGGCTGAAAAAACTGGAGCGCGCGCGCTTTCCGGTTGGGCCCGGAGATTGCTCTTCGACGGACACCTGCTCTTCCCCGTTGCCTGCCCGGCAAGGAGCCCCCGGTGAATCGTCGTCCTCCGTCCTTGAAGCGCGCGCTCGCGCGCCCGCCCGCCCGCCGGCGGGGCGCACGCGGGGCGCGTCCGGAGCGTGGCCTCGCCCTGCTGATGTCGGTCGTGCTCATCGCGCTCATCACCGCCGCCACGCTCATCTCGCTGCGCGCGGTGTCCACGGAAAGCGCGCTGCAGGCGCACGAGCGCCGCGGCCGCGAGGCCTTCTTCGCCGCCCAGGCGGGCCTGGCGGAGGGGCGCGAGGTGATACGCCAGAGGCTCGCGGGCGGCGCTCCGAGCTTCACCGCGCTGCTCGGCAATACGGGTCCCGCGGCCGACGTGAACGCGGTCGTCGCCAGCGGCCCCTGGTCCGAGCTCATCCCCTGGAGGCAGTACACCCTGGCCACCGCGGGCGTCGACATCGCCGTGGCGGCCGCGGAGCTGAACGCGCCCGACGGCACGCTCATCACCGACTTCCCCACCGCGAACAACGTTCGCTACCGCGTCTTCCTCGCCGATGACAACGACAGCGACGCCCGCACGAACGACTCCAACAGCCAGGTCTGGCTCGTCTCCGTCGGCGAGGTGACCGGCCCGGCCGGCACCCAGCCGCACCGTTCCATCGTCCGAATGCTCATCACCGCCGGCCAGAGCGCCGGCGCCGGCCCGCCCGTTCACGAAGCCGGCGGCGAATCCAACTGAGTCACCTTCTTCCGCGCCAAAGGACATCCCATGCGCCTTTCGAGCCTTGTCACCACCGCGCTGATTCTCGCCGCGCCCGGCCCCGCCAGTGGCCAGACCGGCGACTTCAATGCCTGCATCGACACCACCGGCGACGACGCCCAGCCCGACTTCACCGAGGCCCAGGGCGACCGCAGCGCGGTGCTGGTCATCCCTCCCAATCCGCCCGCCAAGGCCAAGCTGCGCCTCAACACCTTCCAGGAGGAGCTGGACCCGGAGCTCATCCGCCTGCCCTTCGAGCAGGATCTGGAGGCGCTCATCGTCGACGACCGCGCGGGTGACGGCGCGTCCCACACGCTCGGCTGGTTCTATTACGACGAGCTCATCACGCGTCAGTACGTCAACGCCAACAACACCCCCAACAACACCAACGACGACACGCTCATCGACGCGGATGGCAGCGGCATCCCGGACTTCCACGAGGACCTGTTCAACCTCAACCCGGCCCGCGCCTATATCGGCGTGAACCCGCGCTGCGACAAGCGCTTCACGCACGTCCGGCCGGACGGCACGTCCATCCAGCTTCGCGAGCCCGAGCTGCTCACGGCCACCTGCAACGAGCCCGGCACCTACGCCGACTGGGGCGGTCCCCGGCGCTGGCCGGAAGAAGACAACCGCTACCCTCCCAAGCCCCTGGACACCGCCGTCGTGGGCCGAGGCCTCATCTGGTACGACTGGGCGGCCAACGTGGACCGGACGCTCGACATCCCCGGCGGCGCCCCCATGACGCGGGTGGACAGCTGGTTCAGCGACCAGGGCCTGTTCCCGCACATCCCCAACCTGCTCGAGCCGCAGGACCCGCGCAACGGCAACAAGGGCATGGGCCACCTGGCCCTGCTGGCCACGGATGACGACGACAACCGGTGCCCCCAGTCGGGCGAGGCCGAGTGCCTCCAGCCGCGCATGGCCTGGAGCACGGACGGCACGACGCAGATTGGCCCCATCTGGGACAAGGGCGGCGGCTACAACGGCATCCCCGACTACAAGGCGAGCGCCTTCGACGACCGGGGCCGGCTCATTCCCGGCAAGAACTGGAACGCCGCCCCCAACGAGGAGGACCGGCGCGTGAAGATTGGCCGCGTCCAGGGGCAGCGGGAAATCGTCTTCTTCCTCGTCACCTACGTGCGGCAGGTCTTCGGCTGGATGAACGACACCCAGTCCACCGACGCCTGCTTCATGACGTATGCCCTGCCACCGCCCAGCGGCCGCATGCAGTGCGACCTCTGGGCCCACGGTGACATCAACGTCTTCTTCTCCAAGACGTTCCTCAACCTGGACCTCCACCAGACGGCCGGCGAGGACGTCGTCACCAAGAACCTGCGCACCAACTGGCTGGACCAGGGCGCCTACGACCGCCTGCAGATGCCCGAGTACGGCCGCGTCTTCTTCGAGCCCACCCAGAACAAGACCGTCAGGGCCATCAACCAGCGCGCCGCGCACACCATCGTGGGCGCGCCGGCCAACAACCCGAACGTCTGGATTCTCGGCTGGGAGGACCAGAACTCGGGCGGTAACCGCACGTACAACGACATCGTCATCCTCATCAACAAGCAGAACAACGGCGTCTACAAGTCCGAGGTCGTGTCGGACATCGACCTGGCGGACGCGCGCGACTACACCATCACCTCCGTCACGCTCTCCGTCGACGACCATCCGTTCTTCGACCCGCAGGGCAACAGCGGCGCCTGCACGCCCAACATCGAGCAGCCCAACGGCACCATCCACCGCCCGCGGCCCAAGATTTCCTACCAGGTGGCGCTGGACTGCAAGGTGTGCGTGTCCAACTGCAACAGCAGCGACCCGCAGAATCCGCCCGTGTTCGGCCGCAAGCCCACGGAGCCGGACTGGATTGACGTCCCCTTCAACCACCCCACCGAGCCGCCCGGCGAGCGCAACCAGACGGTCTCCATCGATGACCTGCTGGAGCGCGGCTACACCGGCACGCAGCTGTGCTGGCGCGCCATCATGGAGAGCCCGGGCGAGGGCTGCCAGCCCACCATCGCCAACGTCAACATCTCCTACAAGGCGCAGAAGTCCGGCAAGTACGAGCGCGCCACCCGCATCCGCGTGGCCAACACCGAGCTGTTCGGCGTGGCCGAGGTCCCGGGCCGCCAGTGGGTGGAGACCCCCGGCCTGCAGCCCTCCACCCGTCTGCTGAACGGCCGCCCGGACATGAGCCCGCGCGGGCACGTGTACCTGAAGAAGCTCTACGAGCCGGAGAACCAGAACGTCCTCCTGCCCGACAGCGACCTGGCCAACCCGCCCCTGTGGGACGCGGGCGAGGTGCAGCGGCTCGCCATCCGCAACGGTGACCCCAACGCGCGCAAGCTCTTCACCCGCCGGAACGGGGCGCGCACGGAGCTGAAGAACCTCACCGGGAGCGACAGCCCCGTCTTCCCGACCACGGGCACCGGCACCTTCTGCCCCAACGCCGCCTCCGCCCGGTACGACCTCAACATCGACGGTGAGTGCAACGCGGCGGACCGCACCACCCTCATCCACTGGCTCTATGGCTGGGAGCAGCTGGACCCCGCCAACCCGAACAACCCCGCGCTGTCGTCCAAGCGCACCTGGCCCATGGGCGCCATCGGCCTGTCCGCCCCGGCCCTGGTGGCCGAGCCCACCGACCCGGCCTGGCTGCTGAACCCCTACGTCACCGAGGACGAGAAGTCGTACTACCGCGACCGCTTCAAGAAGGACCCCCTCATCGAGCACCGCAAGAGCGTGGCCTTCATCGGCACGAACCAGGGCTTCCTGCACGCGCTGGACGTGGGCGCGTGGCGCTTCGGTGATGACTCCTGCACCCCCGCCAACGACTACAGCGGCCACTTCGAGCCCGTTTCCACCAACCCCTGCTCGACGACCCGCAGGTACGGCACCGGCGAGGAGCTCTTCGCGTACCTGCCCGGAAAGATGCTCGGCAACTACGTGGAGAGCTACCTGCGCACGTCGCTCGATGACAAGCCGGCGGCCAAGCTCGACTCGCCGCCCACCTTCGCCAACGTGGACCTGGGCCAGAACGCCAACCCGGACAACGCCGGCACGCATGACTACAACGTGAGGAAGGGCTACACCCCCGATCCGGCCACGGCCTGGAGGCTCAACAACGACCCCACGCAGAACATTGGCGCCAAGACGGTGCTGGCCAGCGCCGCGGGGCCCGACCAGAGCGTCTTCTTCGCGCTGGACGTGACCAACCCCAACCACGCCAACTACCCGTGGCCGATGTGGGAGTTCGACATCGCCAACGAGCTGTACCACGCGTTCGACAACTCGGGCGTGGCCTGCACGTCGCGCTCCACCCACTACGACTGCCTCACCATCAAGGAGATCTTCGACACCTATATGGCCCTGGGGCAGGCCCCCGTCCGGGCCGACACGCGCGGCTCGCGGCACAACCCGCTGCTGCTGCGCATGGACTTCGGCAGCCAGGGTGGCAAGAAGTGGGTGGCGGCGTTCGCGACCGACTTCACGCCGCGGGAGAACAGCTCGGGCGTGAGCGACGCGGCCGGCACCATCTACCTCATCGACGTGAAGACGGGGCAGCCCGTCATGACGAACAGCGGCTCCGGCCTGAAGCAGCGGCTGACGGGCGTCGTCACGCTGGGCACCGACCGCGACCGGGTCACCGGCGATCACGGCAAGGGCATTGGTGGCGCGCCTTCGGCGGTGGACGTCAACGGCGACGGCGCCTACGACGTCCTCTACGTGCCGTCCACGTCGGGCAAGGTCTACAAGGTGAACCTGCGGGACGTGGATGCCTCCCGGGCGTTTGGCAAGGCCATCAGCTCGTGCGTCATCGCGAATGCCCAGACGGCGACGTACGCCAACGGGCAGACGGTGGAGCACCCGAGCAGCCAGCGCATCTACTCCAACCTCCTGGTGAAGACGACGCGCACGGGCGCCAGCGCCACCGTCAGCATCTTCTTCGGCACGGGCAACAACCCGGACAGCGATGTGGACGCCGACGACCTGGCCGGCTCGCCGCGCCGCTACCACGTCATGGCCTTCGAGGACCGGGCCCCGCTGGCCGCCGACTGCAGCGGCCGCGCGCAGGTCTGGGTGCAGCCGCTCGGCCTGGGCCAGGCGGTGTGGGGCGGGCTGGCCCTGCGCGAGAACACCGTCGCCACCGCCACCGCGGTGGGCACCAAGGCGGATGCCTGCAGCGTCAGCGACGACAAGAGCGGGGAAATCTACCTGCTCAACGGCGCCAGCGGCGAGGCGATGCCCGGCAGCGGCACCGCCCTGGGAGGCCACAGCTTCGCCCCGCCGACCGTCATCGGGCAGCGCCTGCGCTTCCTGGACTCCACGGGCGGACAGGGCAGTGGAAAGGTCGACGGAGCGGGCGCGCTGGATGTCCCGGGCGCCGCCACCGGAGGCCGCGCGGCCCGGAGCATCCTCTGGGACATGCGCTCCAACGCCAACATCCAAGAGGTGGTTCCGTGAGAAGCACGCAGCAGCGCGGGGCGGGCGCCCACCGGGGCGCCACCCTGCTGGAGTCCATGGCCACCATGGCGGTGCTCCTCGTCGGCATCCTGGCGGTGTCCCTCACGGTGCTCGCCGCCGCCCGGCAGAACCGCCGCAACCTCATCCAGGCCCAGGCGACGCTCATCGCCGAGCAGGAGCTGGAGCGCATCATCGGCATTGGCTGCGCGGGGCCGCTCGGGCAGCCGTGCAGCAACATCCAGGCCCTGGACAACCTGCCCCGGCCGCCGGTGTTCTGGGCGGCGGACGGCGAGCTCAGCACCACGCAGAATGCCAATCCCGGCCGGTCCAACCGGCTGCGGTTCGATGTCGCCGTGGACGTGGACCCCGGCGCGGGCGGCGGCTTCGAGGGCGGCGCGCGAGGCTCCCCGGCCGTGGACCGCGTCGAAGGGGGCGCCCAGCTCCAGCAGGTCATCAACGTCCGGGTGGTGGTGAGCTGGCAGGACTCGCTGCTGGCGGGACTGGCCCCCGCGACGCGACGCGCGGTGGTCCTTCAGACGCGGATGGCACCATGAAACGCATGAACACCACGGCTTCCCGGGGCGCCCGGGGCTTCACCCTGATGGAGGTGATGATTGCCAGCAGCCTGTCGCTGACGCTGCTCGCTGGCGCCATCACCGCGGGCGTCTACCTCCAGCGGCGGGGCATCCTGGAGGAGCGCACCATGGAGGTGCAGAACGCCGGGCGCGCCGCGAGGGATCTGCTCGCCCCCGCCATCCAACGCGCGGGCGCGGGCTTCGGCAAGGCCCGGCTCGACGTGTCCGGCAATGGCGCCCTCCTGGACCAGCGCTATGCCATCTGGGTCACCACCAACGCGGTGGCCGCGGACTTCGCGGGAGACTTCTCATTCGCGCCGCCCGCGGGCAACTACGCGCACCTCATCTCGGACGCGGTGGAAATCTGGGAAGCGGATTCCTCCCGCATGGTGAGGCTCTCGAACAGGTGTGGTGCCGCCAGCGCCTGGGACGGCGACGACACGGTCTGCGTCGACAACCTGCCCGCCGGGACCTTCCCCGACAACAGCCTGGCCGTCATCGTGAACGTGGTCGCGGATCAGCCGGCGGTACAGACCGCCTGCGTCGGGATGGTGAGCGGCTCCGCCCCGGGTCCGAATGGTGTGGTCAACTGGAGGCCGGGCCTGCCAGGCCGCCCCCCGCCCCCCATCTCTGACTGCGACGACCAGACCCCGTCCCAGTACGGGGGGGGCAATGTCATGATGCCGCTGACGGTGCGGTCCTTCCGCGTCAACTGGTTCACCCGCGCCCCCGTGCTGGAGATGGACCCGGACGGCCCCGGTCCCGCTCCGTATCAAGCCATGGCCCGCGACATCGAGCGCATCAAGGTGAGGCTGGGCGTGTTCAACCCGGGCAATCCCATCGCCGACGTCGTCTACTTCCCGGAGCAGCCCTTGCGGCCCCTCGGCGTGGACGAGTGCACCAACGCCACCTGCTGGGCCCTGGTGCCGACCCCGTCGATGCCCCAGGGGGCCAACGACTTCGGGTCCGGCAGCGCGCGTGACGAGCTGATGCGCCGCGTGCGCATGGTGGAGCTGAGCATCACCGCGCGCACGCTGCAGCCCGAGGCGGAGGCCGTGCAGCGCGGCCTCAACGGCGCGACGCGGGACGCGGAGAACAATCCCATCGATGGCTTCAAGCGGCGGCACTTCATCCAGCGCATCGCCCCGCGCAACTTCGCCATCTCGGGGGGAGCAACGTGAAGACCCCACACCGTGGCATGACGCTGTTGGAGTTGATGTCCGCCATCGCCATCACCGGCGTCCTCCTGGCGCTGGCGATGCCGAACCTCATGGGCGCCATCCAGAACCAGCGCATGAGCGGCGCCCAGCGCTCCATCCACCTGGAGACGCTGGAGGCGCGGCAGCAGGCCCGCCGCACCCGGCAGCCCGTCCGGCTGAGCATCATCAACGCCCCCAACGAGAACGGGGTGCTCGGCCCCGCGCTGCGCTGGGAGCAGCTCGACTGCGTGCCGGGGAACACCTGGGGCACCCAGTGCCCCATCCCCGCGTGCCGGAACACGGCGTGCAGCACGCCCGCCAGCCCCACCGGCTGCACCTGCTCCAAGACGGGCACCCCGGTGCCGCTGCCCCCCAACCTGGACGTGAACAGCCTCGCCGGCCTGTGCTGGCTGGGCGGCGAGACCGGCGGCGTGGTGGCGCCCCTGGGCACCACGACGTGCGACCCCGCCAACCCCGTCGCGGGGAACACCGCGTTCAGGGTGCGCCGGGGGGATGGCCAGGGCAACTACAAGGTGGACCAGGTCTTCATCCTGAACGCGCTGACGGGCTCCCTGCAGCCGGTGGACTGCACCAAGGTGCCCCGCCCCACCGAGTGCCCCGCGTCCTGAGCCCCACGCCCATGTTCCTCTCGAGGAGACAGCAACGATGATGAAGCGGTTCGCCCTGGTGATGGTCCTCGGTCTGGCGTCGAGCGCGTCCGCTCAGGACTCGGTCGCTGACGTGTGGAAGGCGAAGTGCGCCTCCTGCCACGGCGCCGACGGCAAGGCGCAGACGAAGATGGGCCAGAAGGAGTCCATCGTCGACCTCACCCAGCCCGCCTGGCAGAAGGCCCAGACGGATGCCGACATCCGCGAGACGATTGCCGAGGGCTCCCCCCGCAACAAGAAGATGAAGCCCTACAAGGACAAGCTCACCCCCGAGCAGATTGACGCGGTGGTGGGATACATCCGCACAATGAAGGCAAAGTAGCGCGCTTGAATTTCCGCGCGTGGCCGCGCGTCATGGAGGGGGAGAAACGGAGCCGCCCATGAAGAACCTCACCGTCGCCCTCGTGTTCTGCCTGTCCATGGCCAGCCTCTTCACGTCCCTGCGCGCGGACGCGCTGTCGTCCGTGCGCATCGAAAAGGGGCTGTCGCGGCCGGAGCCGCTGTCCGTCCTCAACCGCGGTGACGGCAAGGGCGGCGGCAAGGGCGGCGGGGACGACAAGGGCGGCAAGGACGACGACGAGGAGGACGAGGAAGAGTACCGCGCCCGCGCCCGGTACGCCGGCCTGTCCCAGGCGGCCGCCCTGGAGCTGGTGGACCCGGGCGCGCTCGAGGACGTGCTGCGCGTCCGGGCGGGCGTGAAGTTCGGCGGCCGGTAGCCGCCGCTTCCTCCCCCGTCGCTCAAGCGCCCCGGCCCGGAAGGGCGGCTGGCGGCCGGGCGACGCGGGGCAGCGTCACGGAGAAGCACGTCCCGGCGTCCACCGAGGACGCCACGTCCACCCAGCCCCCGTGGGCGGTGACGATTTGCGACACGATGTAGAGGCCCAGGCCCAGCCCGTGGTGCTGGGGCCTCGGCTGGCCCGGCTCGAGCGGCGCGCGGTGGAAGGGCGCGAAGAGGCGCGGGCGCAGCGAGTCGGGGATGGGCGGCCCCCCGTTGCGCACCTCCACCCGCTGGAAGTGGGAGTCCGCGGCGGACAGCCGGACGCGCACCTCCGTCCCCGGGGGGCTGTGCTGCAGGGCGTTGCCGAGCAGGTTGGACATCACCTGCCCCAGCCGCTCCTCGTCCCATTGGCCCTTGGACGCGCCCTCCACCTCCAGGACGATGGGGCGCTCGGGGTGGGCGGGCTCCAGCTCGGCGATGATGCGGCGGCACACCTCCTCCAGGCACACCTCACGCGGGCGCACGGGGATGCCGCCGGCCAGGCGGGCGCGGGTGAAGTCCAACAACTGCTTCACCAGCCGCGCCATGCGGGCCGCGCTCCCGTCGATGCGCTCCACCCCCCGGCGCACGTCCGCGGGCAGATTGTCCCGGCCGAGCAGCGCCGCGGCGGACAGGCGCACCGCGGCCAGCGGGTTGCCGAGGTCGTGTCCCAGCACACCGATGAAGCGCTCC
This sequence comes from Pyxidicoccus fallax, assembly GCF_012933655.1. Classification (GTDB taxonomy): domain Bacteria; phylum Myxococcota; class Myxococcia; order Myxococcales; family Myxococcaceae; genus Myxococcus; species Myxococcus fallax. The sequence goes on from NZ_JABBJJ010000055.1 coordinate 10,996, forward strand.
TGGAAGCGCGCCTCCTCCTCGCGCTCCAGCTCCCGCTTGCGCCGCGCGGTGACGTCGCGGCTGATGCCGAAGAGGCCGTAGATGGTGCCGTCCCCCCGGCGCAGCACGCCCTTCGTCGTCTGCCAGAGGCAGTCGGCGCCGGGGCCCCCCTCGGAGTCCTCGTAGGTGGCCGTCTCCCCGGACTCCGCCACCGCGTGGTCATGCGCCAGGGTGGGCGCGGCGGCGTCGAGGCCCAGCAGCTCCGCGTCCGTGCGCCCGAGGATGTCGTGGGGCGCGCGGTTGAAGGCGCGCGCGGTGGCCGGGTTGACGAGCACGTAGCGGCCCTGGAGGTCCTTCACGTAGACGGCGTCGGTGGCGCTCTCGATGACGGCGTGCAGCAGGTCGTGGTCCCTGCGCAGGCCCTCCTCGGCGGCCATCCGCTCGGTGAGGTCCTCCAGGAAGACGACGGCGCCGTCCTCCCACGGGGAGATGCGCGCCAGCAGCCACACGGTGCCCACATCGGACTTGCGCGACAGGCGCACCACCTCCGGCTCACGGCGCACGGCCACCCGGACACACGCGGCGAACAGGCCGCACCCGTGCAGCCAGGGGGCCTCCTCCAGGAGCCGCTGGCGCACGAGGGGACGCTCCTCCCGCCCGAGCCAGCGCTCCGCGTGGATGTTGGCGGAGACACACTCGAAGTCGAGGATGCCGCCCACGGTGGAGCGGACACTGCGCAGCACGATGACCGCCTCGGACGGGGGAAGGTCTCCCCCGGCGACGGGGCGCTTGTTGCTTGCACGGCCGGATTGCATGGCTGGCGTGTGGCACCCCCCAGTCGTGCCCGTTGGTGACGAGCCTCCCCCGTGACGGGGCCTGGGGACAACCGGCCCCCGGGGCTGCGCAAGCGTGGCGGACCGGACCTGGAGGGCAGTCGGGCCGCCCTCGGCACGACAGGCCGCGCGCTCTGTCGTTGATTTGGGCGTGTCACCCCCCTAATTACCCCGGGGCCCTCAGGGTCCACTCATGGACACTCCTTTCACTCAGAGGCTGGATGTCGAGGCGGCGCTGCACGGCGGCGCGCCTCCCACGGCAGGTGACCCCCTCCCTCAGGTGCTCGAGGCCCTCCAACCCGGCCGCCGTGTGCGGACACAGGGGCTGAAGGGCGCGGCACGAGGCCATGCGCTCGCCCGCCTGCACCGGGCGACCCGGGCGCCGCTCGTCTGCGTGGCGGTGGACGAGGAGGCAGCCGATGCCCTGGCCGCCGACCTGGCCTTCTTCCTGGGCGGCAACGGCAGCCTGCTGGAGCCGCGCGTGCTGCGGCTGCCCGCGGACGAGATGCTGCCCTACGACGAGCTGTCGCCGGACACGGCCACCGTGACGGAGCGGCTGGGCGCCCTCTTCCACCTGGGCCAGGGCACGCGCTTCCCGGCGCTGGTGGTGTCGGTGCGCGCGCTGTACCGCCGCGTGCTGCCCATGGCGGTGATGCAGTCCCTGTCCGAGCGGGTGGTGGTGGGACAGGACTTCGACCGCGACTCGCTGGCGCTGAAGCTGGCGCGCATGGGCTACCAGAACAGCCCGCTGGTGGAGGACGTGGGCACGTTCTCCGTGCGCGGCGGCCTGCTGGACGTCTTCAGCCCGCTCTACGACAAGCCGGTGCGCCTGGAGTTCTTCGGCGACACCATCGACTCCATCCGCGCGTTCGACCCGCAGTCGCAGCGCACGGTGGACTCGATGAAGGAGGTCATGCTCGTGCCGGCGCGCGAGGTGATTCTCACCGACGAGACACGTCCGCGCGCCGAGGCCGCCGCCCGCGCGGTGGCCGACCGCATCAACCTGCCCACCATCCAACTGCGCGAGCGGCTGGACGCGCTGCGCGAGGGCCTGCCCGGCTTCGGCCTGGAGGGGCTGCTGCCCGGCCTCTTCGAGGGTGGGCTGTCCACGGTGTTCGACTTCCTGCGCCAGTGGGGCAAGGAGCCGCCCGTCTTCTACCTGGACGACCCGCTCGGGTTGGAGCGCACGGTGGACGAGCTGTGGGCGGAGGTGGAGCGCTCCTTCACCGCGGCGGAGGCGCGGCAGGACCTGGTGTGCCCGCCCTCGGAGCACTTCCTCTCGCGCGAGGCGGTGGCGGAGCAGCTGAATGGCTTCCGCGTGGTGGAAGGCGGCGGCCTGTCGCTGGCGCAGGCGGAGCGGCCGCCGGTGCTCTTCAACTTCGGCGGCACCCAGGACCTGCGCGAGGCCATTCTGGCGCACCACGGCGAGGAGGGCGCGCTCAGCCCGCTGGTGGAGCGCCTCCAGCGCTGGCGGGACATGCGCGTGGCGTGCGCGGTGGCGTGCGGCACCTTGAGCCAGGCGGACCGGCTCAAGCGGCTGTTGCTGGACCGCAACGTCATGGTGAAGGTGCACACGGAGCCGCTGGAGGACCCGGCGAAGCTGTACGAGCCGTCCGTGTGGGCGCACCTCTTCACGGGTGAGGTGAGCCACGGCTTCGTGGACGGCGCGGGCGGGCTGGCCGTGCTGGCGGACGAGGAGATTTTCGGCGTCCGCGCGCGCCGGCGCGTCAAGCGCAGCAAGAAGCTGGACGCGTTCGCCTCCGGCTTCGGAGACTTGAAGGAAGGCGACCTCATCGTCCACACCGACTTCGGCATCGGCCGCTACTCGGGCCTGACGAAGATGGAGGTGAACGGCGTGCCCGGGGACTTCCTCGTCCTGGAGTACGCGGGCCGCGACAAGATCTATCTCCCGGTGGGCCGCATGCGGCTCATCCAGAAGTTCTCCGGCGGAGACCCGGAGAAGGTGCAGCTCGACAAGCTGGGCGGCACGAGCTGGGAGAAGACGAAGAAGCGCGTGAAGGAGCAGCTGCTGAAGATGGCGGCGGAGCTCCTCCAGATTGCCGCCGCGCGCAAGGCGCACCCCGGCCATTCCTTCAGCGCGCCGGACCGGTACTTCGCCCAGTTCGAGGCGGACTTCGAGTTCGAGGAGACGCCGGACCAGGCCAAGGCGATTGAAGACGTGCTGGCGGACATGCAGAAGCCGCAGCCGATGGACCGGCTGGTCTGCGGCGACGTGGGCTACGGCAAGACGGAGGTGGCGATGCGGGCCGCCTTCAAGGCGGCGCTGGACCGCAAGCAGGTGGCGGTGCTGGTGCCCACCACGGTGCTGGCGCAGCAGCACTACCTGTCCTTCAAGAAGCGCTTCAAGGACTACCCCGTCACGGTGGAGGTCATCTCCGGCATGAAGAAGGCGCCGGAGGTGCGCGAAATCCTCAAGCGGGCCAAGGAGGGCAAGGTCGACATCCTCATCGGCACGCACAAGCTCCTGGGCGGCGAGGTGGCCTTCAAGGACCTGGGCCTGATGATTGTCGACGAGGAGCAGCGCTTCGGCGTGAAGCAGAAGGAGTCGCTGAAGAAGTGGCGCTCCCAGATTGACGTGCTGACGCTGACGGCGACGCCCATTCCCCGCACGCTGCACATGAGCATGTCGGGCGTGCGCGACATGAGCATCATCGCCACGCCGCCGCAGGACCGCCGGGCCATCCGCACCTTCGTGATGAAGTCGGACGACACGGTCATCAAGGAAGCGATTGAACGCGAGATTGCCCGCGGCGGTCAGGTGTTCTTCGTCCACAACCGCGTGGAGTCGCTCCCCTCCATCGAGCAGCAGCTGCGGACGCTGGTGCCCAAGGTGAGCATCGGCGTGGCGCACGGACAGATGGGCGAGGGCCAGCTCGAGAAGGTGATGCTGGACTTCACGGAGCGGAAGTACCAGGTGCTGCTGTGCACCTCCATCATCGAGAGCGGCATCGACATCTCCAGCGCCAACACGATGATTGTGAACCGGGCGGACCAGTTCGGCCTGGCGCAGCTGTACCAGCTCCGTGGGCGCGTGGGCCGCAGCAAGGAGCGCGCGTACGCGTACCTGCTGGTGCCGTCGCGGCGGGCGGTGACGAAGGACGCGCAGCGCCGCCTGGAGGTGCTGCAGAACTTCACCGAGCTGGGCGCGGGCTTCTCCATCGCGAGCCACGACCTGGAGATTCGCGGCGCGGGCAACCTGCTGGGCGACAAGCAGTCGGGCGCCATCGCGGAGATTGGCTTCGACATGTACGCGCAGCTGCTGGAGGAGGCGGTGGCGGAGCTGCAGGGCCAGCCGCCCAAGGTGCAGGTGGAGCCGGACGTCAGCCTGCCCATGCCGGCGCTCATCCCGGACGACTACGTGCCGGACGTGCACCAGCGGCTCGTCTTCTACAAGCGCTTCAGCCAGGCCAGCCACCCGGACGAAGTCACGGACCTGCGCGCGGAATTGGTGGACCGCTACGGCGAGGCCCCCGACGAGGTGGACGCGCTGTCCGAGCTGACGCTGCTGAAAATCGACATGCGTGATTTGCGGCTGCGCGCGCTGGAGGTGGGCACCGGCCGGCTGGTGGTGACGCTGGGCGCGGACGCGCTCCTGGACGGCGCGAAGGTGGCCGGACTGGTGCAACGCTCCAAGGGCGTGTACCGGCTCACCCCGGACATGAAGCTCATCGCCCGCGTGTCCCAGGACTTGAGCGGGCATGACCTCATCGCCGAGGCCAAGAAGGTGCTCAGGGATTTGAGCCACTGCGCGCTGCCGCAGGCGTAGCGCTCGCAGGAGGTTGAAGAGGAAGAGGCCCGGAACCTGATTGGCTCCGGGCCTCTGTCGTTTCCGGCTTCAGGCCGCGCGAGGCTTCACCGCCGGCACGGGGCGCAGGAGGAAGTCCCGCGCGGACTCCAGCGCGCGCGTGTCCGTGAGCACCTGCCCTGGAGCCGAGCCGTGGCCGATGAGCGCCCCGCGCCAGCGCATGCCCATGTAGTCCGCGGACAGCTGGAGACTCTGGATGGGCGGCTGCGCGACGGCGTCGTCCTCCTCGGACGAGTGCGCGGTGATGAGCGACAGCACCTTGCCGCGCATCCGCTCGCGGAAGCGCAGCTCCGGCATGCGCAGCCACCAGGACCAGTGCTCCAGGTAGTGCTGCGCCGTGGAGGACAGGTTGTACCAGTAGATGGGCGAGACGATGACCACCTCGTCCGCCTCCAGGGTGCGCTCGGCGAGCGCGAGCAACTCCGGCCCCGGCTTCGGGTAGCCGCCCGGCGCGTGACGCAAATCCCGGAAGGGCTGGCGCAGGTGCTCCTCCAGCCGCCGCCAGTCCGCGACGATATCGGGAGCGAGCGTGTCCGCGGCCCGGCGCGCGAGCAGCTCGGCGTTACCTCCCTCGCGGGAGCTGGACAGCAGGAAGAGGATGTTGCGGGAGGGCGTGGAGCTCATGGGAAGTGGCGCTCTCTTAACAGGGCCCGGGCGCCGACGCAGAAGCGGCCGCGACTCCACGGCCAGCCATTCTTGACCCGGACGCGCGGTCCATGGTTTCCCCGCGTCATGACCACGAATACCCGACAGACCAGAACACCACGAGGAGTCGGACTCCTCGGGACACTCGTCCTCACGCTCGTGAGCCTGTGCTGGCCCGGCGCCACGGCGCACGCGCAGGCGTGGACGCTGAGCAACGCGCAGCGGCAGGCGTTCCTGCACTACTACGCGCCCATCGTCTTCAAGCGCGCCAATGGCAACGACAGCCGGCACGGCTACGACTGGATTACGAACTTCGACTTCGACCAGGACGGGGACTTCTCCAACAACAAGCTGCACTGGAAGGACATCGACCAGTACGTCGACGCGGCGCGCGCCGGGACTGGCGCGTACAGCCACTGGCGCATCCGCCCCACCCTCTACACGTCGCTCATCGAGTTCATGGACGGAGGCAGCAAGAACCTCGTCCTCACGTACCACGTCTACCACGCGCTCGATAAGAACGCGGCCGGCGACTACCAGCTCCACGATTGGGAGCGGGTGGAGATGCTGGTGAAGAACGTCGTGGGCTCGCCGGGCGGCGGCGAGTCCGTCGCGTTCGCCGTCGTCACCCAGCACAAGCGCAACGTCGTGCGCACCCAGGGCAGCGCCGAGCTCAACTTCATGCAGACGGCCACGGGCAAGCATCTGCTCATCTGGCAGGCCGAGTGGTCCGACAAGCTGCTGGCCCCCCACGGGCAGGAGCTGCGCTTCGTCGGCGACCCGTACTCGTGGATTGCCGCGCAGCTGGCGACCCCCACCGCGAAGGCGGAGGTCGACGTGAACAACGACGATGGCCGGAAGAAGGTGCACTACGCCTTCGTGCCGCAGGGCTCGCCCTCGGCGGTCTCCACGCTGGGCGCGCGGGCCATCAGCTACGCGACGGCGGACTCGCTCGCGAGCCGCTCCGACAACGGCGACTCGGTGACGTGGCCCAACGTCAAGCGCGTCACCTACGAGCTGCAGGACATCGCGGACATCCTGCCCACGCATTGGCAGCACGGCGGCTACGCGACGCACTGGCTGGGCACGGCCCCGATACTCGACTTCTGGATGGAGAGCCCCATCCTCAACGAGGCCGGCGTGGGCGAGGTCAGCAGCGGCATGCAGCGCTTCTTCGCCAAGACGCGGGACATCGAGGGCGAGGACGACCGCGAGGGCTACATCGCGAAGAAGTGGTTCTTCGGCACCTACGAGCTGAACGCCAACGCCTCGGACACGGGCGGCGGAGGCTCGGGCGCCTTCCATGACAACGCGTGGGCCAGCACGGTGCCGGACTCGCGCGGGCAGACGCGCGCGAGCGCCAGTGGCTACAGCACCTCTCCCAACTCGTTCTGGTGGCAGCACGACTACTTCGTCCACTCCGGCGTGGTGGACTCGACCGACGGCATGGAGGCGGGCTTCTGGCTCCCGGGGCCCTGGTACCTGCCGGCGTACGGCGGCTTCGACGGGCGCTGGGTGCAGCTCTTCGACGACCGTCCAGGGTACGAGCCCGCTCCCTGAGCTTCCGGGAGCGGACCGGACCGGCTACCTCACCGCGCGCCGCAGAAGTGCGCCACGGCGCGCGACAGCACGGCCTCGCAGCGCACCAGGTCGTCCACGGGGACGTACTCACCCGTCTGGTGCGCCACGCGGATGTCGCCGGGGCCGAACACCACGGCCTCGGCGCCCAGCTCCGTCATCTGCGGCGCCTCCGTGCCGAAGGACACCGTGGTGGACGCGTTGCCGCTGGCCTCCGCCAGGAAGCGCACCACCTCCGCGTCCGCCTTCGTATTCACACCCCGGTCCGTGCGCAGCACGCGGATGTGCGCCTCGTACGCCGGCTCGTCGCGCACCAGCTCCTGGCGGATGCTCTCCAACAGCTGCGGCACCCGCTCCGGCGGCTGGCCGGGAATGGGGCGCCACTCCACGATGAAGCGGCACGCGCCCGGGATGATGTTCTTCGCCTTGCCGCCCTGGATGACGCCCACGTTCACCGTGGTGAAGGGCGGCTGGAAGCCCTCGTCCCGCTCGTCGCGCAGCACCGTGGTGGCCAGGTGCTCCAGGCGCTGGAGGAAGCGGCCCGCGCGGAAGATGGCCGACGCGCCCGACTCCGGGTACGCGCTGTGCCCCTCCTTCCCCAGCACCTCCACCTCCGCCAGGCAGTAGCCCTTGTTGGCGCGCACCGGCGTCAGGCGCGTGGGCTCGCCGACAATCGCGTGCCGCGCGCGGCCCAGCCCCGCCTGCACCAGCTTCTTCGCGCCCACCAGGCCCACCTCTTCATCCGCGGTGAGCACCACCATCAGCGGGGCCCGCAGGCGCTCGGCCTTCAGCGCCGCCGTCAGCGCGCAGGCGATGAAGCCCTTGGTGTCACACGCGCCGCGCGCGTAGAGCTTCCCGTCCTTCTCCGTCAGCCGCAGCGCGTCCGTCCACGCCGGGTCATACGGCACGCAGTCGGTGTGCCCCACCAGCGCCAGCTCCGCGCGGCCGGTGCCGCCCTTCACCGCGACGAGGTTCACCTTCTCCACGCCCGCGTCATCGGTGTAGCGCTGGCGCTCGGCCGAGAAGCCCGCGGCCTCCAGCTTCGCCTGCGCGTAGTCGACCAGTGGGGCGTTGGGACGGGCGGACGTGGTGTCCATCGCCACCAGCTCCGTCAGGGTGGCGCGCAGCGCGGGCAACGTGTCGCTCATGGGGACGACCTCCAGGGGCCGCGTCATGCCACCGCCGGGCACGGCGCGCCAGCCCCCTGGAGGCCCCTCCCCTCCATCAGTGGACGGAAGCCACCGAGCGCCCCGACTCCGTTGGCGGGTGCACCGAGTTGTCATCCGCCCCCGGCCGGCCCATCCCCTTGTGCACCGCCGGAGCCGACGCGTTCACCGGCCCCACGTAGAAGACCCCGTGGTAGCCCTCATCGTTCGCCCCGCCCCACGTGTGGACGAAGAAGCGCTCCCCGTTGTCGCGGCCCTTCGCCTGGCGCACGCCGCAGTCCAGCGTGTTCTTCTTGCCCTTGCCGTCCACCGCGCAGATCCACGCCGACCCGCTGTCGTACGCCATGTCCAGCGCCACCACGTCGTCCAGCGCCTCGCTCAGCAGTAGCCCCATGGGCTTGTACTTCTTGTCCCACGGCAGCCCCTCCTCCGTGCGCGCGTGGATGTTGCCCGACAGCACCATGTAGAAGCGGTTCCGCGCCGACTCCACCTGATGCTTCACCGTGGCCGCCATCGCATTCTCACGCGCCTGGCCCTGGCCCTTCGGGTGGTCGAAGACGAAGGCGTCCACGTCCAGCCCCCGCGAGCGCAGCTGACGCAGCTGCTCCAGCATGTTCGCCATCGCCTCGCTGCTGCGGCCATCCGGGTACGGGCTGCGCCAGAAGGGCGCGTCCATCAGCTTCAACCAGTCCTCCTCCGCGCCCGCGCTGTCCAGGAAGGCGTCCACCCGCGCCTGGCTCTCCAGCGGCAGCTCCAGCCCCACCGTCACCGGCACGCCCGCCACCGTCGCCTGACACGCCGCCTGCGCCACGAAGCGCGGCACCTCCTGCGTGCCGTGCATCTCACCCAGCAGCAGCACCCCACCCTTCTTCACCTGCTTGCCCAGGCCGATGATGGGCATCCCGCACTCCATGGCCAGCGCGCTGGGCGCCTCCTTCGCCGTGGGGGCCTTGGCCACCACCTGCACGGGCTGGGGCGTGTCCTTCTCCAGCCGGGGCGCGACCCCGTGGAACACCCGCCACTCCATCAGCAGGTCCCGCGACCCCTGGGCGGACTCCGCGTAGAAGGAGTTCTCTCCGCGCGGCGCATCGAAGCGGTCCTCCATGTCCTCCGCGGTGAAGATGGTGTCGTACGCCTCCGGGTTCGTCGCGATGGCCTGCGGGCTCACGCCGATGTGCGACAAGCCCACCGAGCGGTTGACGCCCCAGTCCAGCTCCTTGCCCGGCTGGGACAGCGCCTTGTTCGCGCTCTTGGTGATGCGGATGACCCAGAGCTTGCTCTTCGTGGGGGACTCGCGCTTGCCCAGCACGAGGTAGCGGTGCCAGAAGCCCGCGACCTTCGAGCCGCCGAACTCCTGCCGCCACTCCGTCTGCAGCACCATGCTGCCCTTGTCCTCACGGAAGGGCAGGTCGTTCTCCGTGAAGAACTGGCGCACCTGCGGCCAGACCTCCTCCAGGGGCCGGTCGTAGATGGCCTCCCGGTCCGGAATGTCCCAGGCCCCCTGACGGGCCGCACAGCCCACCAGCAAACACATCAGCGTCACCACCGCGAAGACTGTCGAGCGCATCGTTCCTCTCGCGAATCAAGCCCCCTCGAGGAAACGGCGCAACGCACGGCGACATATCGCTCGACGCCACGCGCTCCCGCTCGAGACCCGACACATGCCGCACGCCGAGGGACGCACGCCTCTCGCAATCCACCCCGCGCGCGAGCGCTCCCACGGGGGCTCGCACGCGGCGAGACGGGTTCGTTCTCAGGCGTACAGCGTGCGCGACAGTCCCTGGAAGGCGCGGCCGCTCTCCTCGGCCATGGCGTGGCGCCCGTCCCGCACCACCAGACGTCCGGCCACCGCCACCTCGCGCACCGCGCCCTTCTCCGCTCCCAGCACGATGGCGGCAAGCATCGACTCCGGGCTCGCGCCGAGGAGTGACGGGTGGTTCAGGTCCACGGTGAAGAAGTCCGCGGGCGCGCCCGGCTCCAGCCTTCCCGTGGGCAGCCCCAGACTGTGCGCTCCCTCCACCGTGGCCATGTCCAGCAGGCGCGCCGCCAGCCCGCTCATCTCGCCCCGTCCCGGGTCCAGCACCGCGCGCCGCAGCCGCGCGAGCCGCAGGTGACCTTCCAGCTGGCGCGCCTCGTCCAGCAGGTCCACCGTGGCCTGACTGTCCGAGCCCAGGCTGATGCGCGCCCCCGCGGAAACCAGCGCGTCCGCGGGGACGATGCCGTCCCCCAGGTTGCGCTCGGTGGACGGGCACGCGCACACCGTGGCCTTCGCCATGCCCAGCAGCGTCACCTCCGCCGACGACAGATGGACGCCGTGCACGGCGGTGAAGCCCGGCCCGAGCAGCCCCACGTCCGCCAGCAGCGCCACCGGCCGCAGGCCGTTCTCGGCGAGGCACGCCTCGATTTCCTTCGGCTGCTCCGCCACGTGCATGTGCACGGGCATGTTCCGCGCCGGAGCGCTGGCGAGCGCGGTCAACCACTCGCGAGGCACCGCGCGCACGCTGTGCGGAGCCAGTCCCACGTTGACCAGCGCGTCGCCCTTCGTCTCGCGGGCGAGCGACTCCGCCGAGGCGACGAAGGCGTCCACGTCCTTGTCGATGAAGCGACGCTGGCGCGGGTTCTCCGGCACCTGGAAGCCGGCGCGCGCGTAGCCCACGCGCAGCAGGCAGATGCGCAGGCCCACGTCCCGCGCGGCGCGGATGACGGCGTGGGCCAGGGTGTTGCGGTCCGCGTAGGGCGTGCCGTCCGCCTGGTGGTGCAGGTAGTGGAACTCGCCCACGGTGGTGATGCCGGCCAGGGCCATCTCCACGAAGGCCTGCCGCGAGGCGACGTACACGTCGTCCGGGCCCAGCGCCTCCGCGGCGCGGTACATGGCCTCGCGCCAGCTCCAGAAGTCGTCCGCCTCGCGGCCCGCCGCCACGTACTCGGTGCGGCCGCGGATGAGGCGCTGGAAGGCGTGGGAGTGGCCGTTGACGAGCCCCGGCAGCAGCGCGCGTCCCGGCAGCCGGACGGTGCGCGCCCCGGCGGGCACGGGGCCCTCGTGGAGGATGAGGCCCTCCGCGCTCACGCAGAGGGAGTGCCCTTCCTGGAACCGGCCCTTCGTGTAGAGGAGGTCCGGCTGGTAGACGGTGAGTTCAGTCACGCCGCCAGCGTACGTCAGCGCGCCGGAGGGCGCAGCAGCGGCGGCACCCTCCGCCGCCAGCCACCGTCATCGAACGGACGCGAAGTCCGTCCCCTCGTCCTTCACCGGGTGGCCCGAGTTGTCATTCCCACCCGGCCGGCCCAGCCCCTTGTGCACCGCCGGAGCCGACGCGTTCACCGGCCCCACGTAGAAGACCCCGTGATAGCCCGCGTCGTTCGTCCCGCTCCAGCGGTGCACGAAGAAGCGGTCCCCGTTGTCCCGGCCCTTCGCCTGACGGATGCCGCAGTCCAGCTTGTCCTGCACGCCCTTGCTGTCCACCGCGCAGATCCACGCCGAGCCGTTGTCATACGCCATGTCCAGCGCCACCACGTCATCCAGCGCATCACTCAGCAGCAGCCCCATGGGCTTGTACTTCTTGTCCCACGGCAGGCCCTCCTCCGTGCGCGCGTGGATGTTGCCCGACAGCACCACGTAGAAGCGGTTCCGCGCCGACTCCACCTGATGCTTCACCGTGGCCGCCATCGCATTCTCACGCGCCTGCCCCTGCCCCTTCGGATGGTCGAAGACGAAGGCATCCACGTCCAGCCCCTGCGAGCGCAGCTGGCGCAGCTGCTCCAGCATGTTCGCCATCGCCTCGCTGCTGCGGCCGTCCGGGTACGGGCTGCGCCAGAAGGGGGCCTCCATCAGCTTCAGCCAGTCCTCCTCCGCGCCCGCGCTGTCCAGGAAGGTGTCCACCCGCGTTTGGCTCTCCAGCGGCAGCTCCAGCCCCACCGTCACCGGCACGCCCGCCACCGCCGCCTGACACGCCGCCTGCGCCACGAAGCGCGGCACCTCCTGCGTGCCGTGCATCTCACCCAGCAGCAGCACCCCGCCCTTCTTCACCTGCTTGCCCAGGCCGATGATGGGCAGGCCGCACTCGATGGCCATCGCGCTGGGCGCCTCCTTCGCCGTGGGGGCCTTGGCCACCTGCACCGGCTTGGGCGCGTTCTCCTCCTTCATCAGCTTCGGGGCCACCGCCTTGAACACCCGCCACTCCATCAGCAGGTCCCGCGAGCTCTGCCCCGACTCCGCGAAGAAGGAGTTCTCACCCCGCGGCATGTCCAGGCGGTCTTCATAGTCCTCGAAGGTGAGCCCCGGAGTCTCGGCCACCTCGCCGCCGAACATGTTCCGGTTCACGCCCCAGTCGATCTCCCTGCCCGGCTGGGCGAGTGCCTTGTTCGAGCTCTTGGTGATACGGATGACCCAGAGCTTGCTCTGCGTGGGGGACTCGCGCTTGCCGAGCACCAGATAGCGGTGCCAGAAGCCCGCGACCTTCGAGCCGCCGAACTCCTGCCGCCACTCCGTCTCCAGCACCATGCTGCCCCTGTCCTCGCGGAAGGGCAGGTTGTTCTCCGTGAAGAACTGGCGCACCTGCGGCCACAGCTCCTCCAGGGGCCGGTCGTAGATGGCCTCCCGGTCCGGGACGTCCAGGTCGCTCATGCGGGCCGCGCAGCCCGCCAGCATGCAAGACAGAACTACCGCCGCGTAGACCCACGCGCGCATTGACTACCCCCTCCGGAAATCGTTTCTCAACAGGGCAAGGATGCCACGAACACCGCCTCGCGGACGTGCCCGTCCGCGAGGCAGCCAACGCTACTTTCAGGGAACGGACGCGAAGGCCGGGCCCTGCTCGGGCGCGGGATGCACCGAGTTGTCATTCCCACCCGGCCGGCCCAGTCCCTTGTGCACCGCCGGAGCCGACGCGTTCACCGGCCCCACGTAGAAGACCCCGTGGTAGCCCGCGTCGTTCGTGCTGCTCCACTGGTGCACGAAGAAGCGGTCACCGTTGTCGCGGCCCTTCGCCTGACGGATGCCGCAGTCCAGCTTGTCCTGCACGCCCTTGCTGTCCACCGCGCAGATCCACGCCGAGCCGCTGTCGTACGCCATGTCCAGCGCCACCACGTCGTCCAGCGCCTCACTCAGCAGCTTGCCCATGGGCTTGTACTTCTTGTCCCACGGCAGGCCCTCCTCCGTACGCGCGTGGATGTTGCCCGACAGCACCATGTAGAAGCGATTCCGCGCCGACTCCACCTGGTGCTTCACCGTGGCCGCCATCGCGTCCTCGCGCGCCTGGCCCTGGCCCTTCGGATGGTCGAAGACGAAGGCGTCCACGTCCAGCCCCCGCGAGCGAAGCTGGCGCAGTTGCTCCAGCATGTTCGCCATCGCCTCGCTGCTGCGGCCGTCCGGGTACGGGCTGCGCCAGAAGGGCGCGTCCATCAGCTTCAGCCAGTCCTCCTCCGCACCGGCGCTGTCCAGGAAGGTGTCCACCCGCGTCTGGCTCTCCAGCGGCAGCTCCAGACCCACCGTCACCGGCACGCCCGCCACCGCCGCCTGACATGCCGCCTGCGCCACGAAGCGCGGCACCTCACGCGTGCCGTGCATTTCACCCAGCAGCAGTACCCCACCCTTCTTCGCCTGCTTGCCCAGGCCGATGATGGGCAGGCCGCACTCGATGGCCATCGCGCTGGGCGCCTCCTTCGCCGTGGGCGCCTTGGCCACCTGCACCGGCTTGGGCGCGTTCTCCTCCTTCATCAACTTCGGAGCCACCGCCTTGAACACCCGCCACTCCATCAGCAGGTCGCGCGAGCTCTGCGCGGACGCAGCGAGGAAGGAGTTGTCGCCCTGCGGCTCGTCCAGCATCGCCGCCCAGTCCTCGGGGCTCGTGTTGGGCGAGGAGAACTCGTCTCCGGTGGCCGGCCCGCCGCTCTCGCTGGCGCCGGAGGAACCCGAGCCTCCCCGGTTCACACCCCAGTCCAGCTCCCTGCCGGCCTGGGACAGCGTCGTGTTGGCGCTCTTGGTGACGCGGATGACCCAGAGCTTGCTCTGCGTGGGGGACTCGCGCTTGCCCAGCACGAGGTAGCGGTGCCAGAAGCCGGCGATCTTCGAGCCGCCGAACTCCTGCCGCCAATCCGTCTCCAGCACCATGCTGCCCTTGTCCTCGCGGAAGGGCATGTTGTTCTCTGTGAAGAACTGGCGCACCTGCGGCCACATCTCTTCCAGAGGGCGCTCGTAGATGGCTTCCTGGTCAGGGACGTCCAAATCGCCCATGCGGGCCGCACAGCCCGTCCCCAGGCATGCCAGTACCGCCACCACGTAGACCCACGAACGCATTCGCTACCCCTCCACGAGAGTCAGTCTCGGGAGGGGAAACGTGACCAGGACTCCGGCATATCGAGTGAAAGGTCAGGCCTGGGCCTCGGACCCCTCGTGGACGGCGGCACGGGCCTGCTCCCAGGGCCGGGTCCGGACGGCCTCGCGGACCCACATGACGTGGCGCCGCTCGTCCTCGCGGTGCTTCTCGATGAGGGAGCGCACCTCCGGGCGCCAGTCGAACCGGAGGGCCAGGTCGTAGGCGCGGTTGGTGTACTCCTCGTTGCCCAGCATCGCCACCAGCGCGGCCTCGGTGCCCATCATGCTGGTCATCGCCGTCAGGCCCTTCATCGCTGCGCCCTTCAGGTCCGGGCGCAGCTCCACCGGCTCGCCGCCGAAGTGGCTGATGAGGGTGTTCAGGTCCTGAACGTGCCGCATGTGGTCGATGCGGAAATCGTTGAGCCGCTCACGCACCAGGGGCTCCTGGATGCGCGCGAGGGCGGCGTCGTACGCGCCCACGGCATCCGCGTCGAGCTGGGCCAGACTGCGCAACCGGGCGACTTCAGGGTTCTCGGCCATGTCGACCTCCTCGTGGCGGGACCCGGCCAATGTGAGAAGGCTCTTCCCGGCAGCCAAGCCGTCCCCCGGGAGGAGCCCCCGTCAGGCTCCAGGGCAGGCAGGCAGGTAGCGGAGGGAGGCCGGACGGGCCATGCGCACCTTTGACCCGCAACTCATCCGCCGGAGGGAACGCAATGAAGAACGAGGACCTCGCCACCACCCGCTTCGAGAGCGCGACCAAGCACATCCCATCCATCGGACTGCTGGGGGTCGCGCTGGGCTCCGTGGTGGCCAGTGCGACGCTGATGGCGCTGGGCAAGAAGCAGGCGGCGCTCTTCGTGGGCCAGTGGGCCCCGACCGTGGTGGCGTTCGCCATCTACAACAAGATCGTGAAGACGTTCTCCGCGCCGTACGACGAGGAGCAGCGCGCGAAGCACGGCGACAACGCGTCCCTCATCAAGTCCGCGGACGAGCTGCGCCGTCAGGAGAGCGTGCGGCCCTTGAGCTGAGGCCTCCCCCCGCCCCTCCTCCTTCGGGCCGGAGGGGCGGGTCGCGGTGCCCGGGCGCGCTCACTCACGCATGGACGGGACGGGCACTCTCCCCGGCCGTCCGCACGCGGGAAGTCCCGCGCTGGCGGCGGTGCTTGAAGACGATGAGGATGCCCACGAAGGCGTTCAGCAACATCAGGGCGTTGGTCACCACGAACACCCAGTTGCGCACGATGATGCTGTAGATGGTGAAGCCCGTGGAGGCGGTGATCTGACCCACGAAGAGCCACTTGGACACGCCTTCACTCGAGCCGGACTTCCACTGCTTGTAGACCTGCTTGCCGATAGTCAGAACCAGGACGAACGAGCTGAACCAGCCGATGGCTTCGGACCCCATTGACCCTCCGGGCAGTGACGATGCGCACGACCCGGCCCGTGGTGCACCCGCGCCCGCCCGCCTCCCCTCCCTGCGTCCCCCGACGCGGAACATGCAACGGGCGCCGGAGCCCCTACTCTGAAAGATGAGGGGTGCGCAGTACGCACCGACACGCGTCCCGGACCCGGTCTCTGTGGGGCCCGGTTGGCTGGCGGCTCTCCGGACAGTGGGTGGGGGCCCGGGGCGCGTGCTTCTCTTCCATGCCGCTCAGCGCGGGATTTGCCGGTGGCACGCTGGATGCCAAACGTCCAACCGTGAGCCGAAAAAATCCACGCCTCGAGACCTACCGCAGCAAGCGCGACTTCCGTCTCACGCCCGAGCCGGCGCCCGACTCCGGCGCCCGCGAGCGCAAGGACGGCGCGCCCCTCTTCGTGGTGCACAAGCACGATGCCACGCGGCTGCACTACGACCTCCGGCTGGAAATCGACGGAGCGCTGGCGAGCTGGGCGATACCCAAGGGCCCCAGCTACGACCCCGGCGAGAAGCGGCTCGCGGTGGAGACCGAGGACCACCCGCTCTCCTACGCCGGGTTCGAGGGCCACATCCCCGACGGCGAGTACGGCGGCGGGGACTCGCTGCTGTGGGAGCGTGGCACCTTCGACACCGTGCCGCCCGGGCAGGCCTCGGAGCAGCGCGCGAAGGGGCGCCTGCTGGTGGAGCTGCGCGGAGAGAAGCTGAAGGGGCGCTGGCACCTCATCCGCACCCACCTGCGCGGCAGCGGCAAGAAGACGCAGTGGCTGTGCTTCAAGGCGAAGGACGAGACGGCGGACCCCGACTACGACGTCACCACCGAGCGCCCGGAGTCCGTGAAGAGCGGCCAGGTGGAGACGCATGGGCCGGTGAGGCGCGGCCGCAAGGCGCGCGCGCCCGAGCCCGCGGAGGCAGCCCCCACCGCCCGGACGAAGCGCGCGGCGAAGGGCCGCGTGAAGGCCGCCCCCCGCACGCCGGAGGCGCTGCTGGAGCGCGTCTGGCCTCCCATGCTGGCGCGGCTGTCGACGCAGGAGGAGGCCAGCGACGCGACGCACGTGTACGAGGTGAAGTACGACGGCTTCCGCGCGGTGGCGTCGCTGGTGGGCGGGAAGCTCGCCTTCCAGAGCCGGCGGGGCAATGACCTGTCGGCGCGCTTCCCCGCGCTGTCCGAGGCGCTGCGCGCGCTGGGGACGCGGGACGCGGTGCTGGACGGCGAAATCGTGGCGCTGGACAAGAAGGGCCGCTCGCGCTTCCAGCTCTTGCAGAACCAGTCCGGCGTGGAGCAGCGCTACGTCGTCTTCGACGTGCTCTGGCTGGACGGAGAGGACCTGCGGGCCCTGCCGCTGGAGGAGCGGCGCGCGCGGCTGGAGGGGCTGCTGGAGGACGTGGAGTTCCCGCTTCAGATTTCGGAGCGCCTGGAGTTGCCGCTGGCGAAGGCCATGGCCACCGCGCAGCGGCGCGGGTGGGAGGGGCTCATCGCGAAGCGGCGGGGCTCGCCGTACGTGGGCACCCGCTCGGATGACTGGCTGAAGCTGAAGGTGGTGGCGGGCCAGGAGGTGGTCATCCTCGGCTACCTGCCCATCCAGAACGAGCGGGCGGAGACGGAGATTGGCGCGCTGCTGGTGGGCGTGCACGACGAGGACGGCTTCCACGACGTGGGCAAGGTGGGCACGGGCTTCTCGTCGAAGGACCGGCGCGCGCTGCGCCAGCTCCTCGACAAGGACCGTGTGAGACAGCCCATGGCGGTGGACGCGGAGCCTCGCAAGCACGCGGTGTGGGTGAGGCCGAAGCATGTGGCGCAGGTGCACTTCACCGAGTGGACGGAGGATGGCCGGCTGCGGCACCCCGTCTACGAGGGCCTGCGCACGGACAAGAAGCCCCTCGAGGTGGTGCGCGAGAAGCCGGCCCCGGTGGCGCGCACGGCGCCACGGCGCGGGGCGGAGGAGACGGACATGCCGGAGGCGGTTCGGAAGCGCGTGCGCCCGGTGCGGGAGGGCACGCTCGGCAAGGGGGCGCGGCGCGCTCCCACGGCCCTGGCGGCCCGCACGGCGGCGGTGCGCGGAAAGAAGGACGCGGAGGCGGCGGAGACGGCGGTGGGCCGCGCGAAGCTGACGCACGGCGACCGCGTGCTCTTCCCGGACAGCGGCTTCACGAAGGCGGACGTCTTCGCGTACTACCGCGAGGTGGCGCCGCTGATGGTGCCCGTGCTGGAGGACCGGCCCATCTCCGTCCAGCAGTGGCCCGCCGGCATCCAGGCCCCGGGCTTCTTCCGGCACGAGATGTCCGGCATCCCTCCATGGGTGCCCACGCTGCGCGTGCGCCACGAGGAGAAGACGCTGCGGCACGTGAATGTGAAGGACGAGGAGCCGCTTTTGTGGCTGGCCAACCAGTCCGCGCTGACGCTGCACATGTGGCTGAGCCGCGCGCCCCGGCTGGCGCAGCCGGACTTCCTCGTGCTCGACCTGGACCCGGGCAAGGGCGGCTGGGCGGACGTGGTGACGGTGGCCCTGGCGCTGCGCGAGAAGCTGGAGGCGTACGGGCTGCGCGGCTATCCGAAGACGTCCGGCAAGCGCGGCCTGCACGTGCTGGTGCCGCTGACGCAGGGGCACACCTACGCGCGGACGCAGGCCTTCGCGGACCGACTGGTGTCGGAGCTGGAGGCGGACCTGGGCGACATCGCCACCACGGAACGCGCCATCAAGAAGCGTGGCGGGCGGCTGTACCTGGACGCGGGGCAGAACGCGCGCGGCAAGACGGTGGTGGCGCCCTACTCGCTGCGCGCGAAGGACTGCGCGCCCTTCTCCGCGCCCGTGCAGTGGAGCGAGGTGACGAAGAAGCTGGACCCCGCGCGCTTCAACCTCAAGACGCTCCGCAAGCGGCTCGATGCGGTGGGGGACCTCTTCGCCGAGGCCATGAAGGACCGGCAGACGCTGCCGGAGTGACTCCATCGAGGAGCTGGATACCCGGCACCGGCGGCCAGGCCGCCGCGTCGACCGGCGAGGGCCGGCAAGCTTCCGAGGAATGGAGGTTCCGTTCCGAGGAGGGCGCCCGGGCTGGCGGGCTTCCGCGAAAGGGAGGTCCCGTTCCGCGGAGGGCGCCCGGGCTGGCGGGCTTCTGCGGAATGGAGGTTCCGTTCCGAGGGGGGGCGGCCCGGGGCTGACAGGCTTGCGCGAAAGGGAGGTTCCGTTCCGAGGAGGGGCGGCCCGGGGCTGACAAGCTTCCGCGGAATGGAGGTTCCGCTCCGAGCTGGCCCGGGGCTGGCGGGCTTCCGCGGAATGGAGGTTCCGTTCCGAGGAGGGCGGCCCGGGGCTGACAGGCTTCCGCGGAAGGGAGGTTCCGTTCCGAGGAGGGACGGCCCGGGGCTGACAAGCTTCCGCGGAATGGAGGTTCCGCTCCGAGGAGGGACGGCCCGGGGCTGACAAGCTTCCGCGGAATGGAGGTTCCGCTCCGAGAGGGGCCCGGGGCTGGCGGGCTCCCGTGGAATGGAGGTTCCATTCCGAGGGGAGCGGCTCGGGGCTGGCGGGCTTCCGCGGAATGGAGGTTCCATTCCGAGAAGGGCGGCCCGGGGCTGGCGGGCTTCCGCGGAATGGAGGTTCCGTTCCGCGGAGGGCGGCCCGGGGCTGGCGGGCTCCCGTGGAATGGAGGTTCCATTCCGAGAAGGGCGGCCCGGGGCTGGCGGGCTTCCGGCGGAATGGAGGTTCCGTTCCGAGGGGGGCGGCCCGGGGCTGGCAGGCTTCCGCGGAATGGAGGTTCCGCTCCGAAGAAGTGCGCTGTCCTGGGCCAGCGGGCGCGCCGCATCAGGCCGTGCATGGAGGCGGGCGCGGTGCTAGTCCGACGCGCCGCATGTCCTCCGCTCCCGTCACCGGCCCCGCGAAGCCGGGAGGCCCGCTGAAGATCGCCCTCGCCTACTGCACCTGCTTCCTGCTGTGGGGCTCCACGTGGTCAGTGGTGAAGGTGGGTCTGGAGGACCTGCCGCCCCTGCGCTTCGTGGGCATCCGCATGCTCGTTGCGGGGCTGGCGCTCCTGCCCTTCGCCCGCGCTCGCGGCGCGTCGCTCGGCTCACGGACGGGCTGGAACATCGCGGGGCTGGGACTGCTGCAAATCGCCCTTCCCTTCGGCCTGCTCTTCGTCGGGCAGCAATGGATTCCCTCCAGCTGGGCGGCGCTGCTCTTCTCCACCTTCCCCATGTGGCTGCTGCTGGTGGGCCGGGTGATGATGCCCGAGCAGCGCCTGACGGGACGCAAGCTGCTGGCCGCGGGGCTGGGCGTGGCGGGCGTGCTGGTGCTCCAGCACTCCGGGCTGGGCGCGCTGGAGGTGTCGGGGCGCGTGCTGCTCGGGTGCCTCCTGTGCCTGACCTCGGTGGCCGTCATCTCCGTGGCCAACGTGCTGGCCAAGAAGCACATGGGCCACGTGCCCGCGCACGTGCTCGTCTTCGGTCAGACGTTCAGCAGCGCGCTGCCGCTGCTCGCGCTGTCGTTCCTGCTGGAAGCCGGCCAGCCGATGAACTGGTCGACGCGCTCGGTGCTCGCCGTGCTGTACCTCGCGCTGTGCGGCACCGTGCTCACGTACCAGTGTCTCTACTGGCTGCTGCCGCGAATCTCGCTCGCGGCGCTGGGGGCCATGGCGCTGCTGGACACGCTGGTGGCGGTGGTGCTGGGCGTGGTGTTCCTCGACGAGCCCCTCACCCTGTCGCTGCTCCTGGGCGGCGCGCTCATCCTCGGCGGCGCCGCCATCGCCAACCTCATCCCCGCGGACGAGCGGCCCCGGCCGGACGCGACGGCCACCGGCGAGGCCAACGCGCGCTGAGCCGTCAGCCCGTGCGTCCCACCCGCGCCGCGCGGTGCTGCTCAATCCACGCGCGGGCCTGCTCCACCGTGTCCACGTACACCATGTCCAGCGGCTTGCCGCCGCTGAGCATGGAGCCCACGATGAGGCTCTTGGTGGTCACCTTCTGGTCCAGCCCGGCGCCGATGTAGATGAGCCCGAGGAACCAGTCCGCCTTCGCGTGCTCCACGAGGTAGCGGCGCGACTCCGGGCTCAGGTGCGAGCCGGTGATGTCCGCCGCGAGGTAGAAGCGCCCGCCCTCGGACCTCTCCCGGTACACGCCGCAGGACCATTGCGACGTCTCCAGCGTGACGGCGCCCCGGAACCGCGCCCACAGAATGTCCGGGGGCTCCACCCACGCCCGCTGCTCCCCGTATTCCCACTCCCCTTGCCGTGACATGGAACTCCTACGCTTGGAACGGAATGATGATAGGCCCGTTCCACTGCGGAAGACCACCACGTCACGCCGGCCTTGTCAGAAGCCGAGCGGGAGGACGAAGGCCGTGCCGTTCTGCGTGCCGGAGCGGTAGCTGCGGGGCGCGCCGACGAGGAGCATGGGCGGCGTCGCCCCACCGCCGGGCATCAGTGCCACGTCTTGTCCGAGAGCACCGCGCTCCGAACCATCCCCCACGACCATGAGGAATGGGGAAAGCGCGCCCACCTTGTCGCGGCCCCCGGCATACAGGAATACCGCGCCTCCACCGTCGGAAGCGTCCGAGGCACCCGGCGCGCCCACCAGCAGGTCCGGCACGTTGTCGCCGGTGAGGTCTCTTCCGCCGGCCAGGGACGCGCCGAAGCTCACCGCGCGGGTGCGGTGGACGAGCGTCACCGGCGTCACCCCGTCGCTCAGCGCGCCAATCACCAGCGGCTGCCCCGCCGTCTGGAGGCTCTGCATCTTCGTCAGCAGCTCCGCCTTGTCGTAGAGGAGCACCACCGGCTGCGTCACGCCCCCGAAGGGGATGCTGGAGGCGCTGATGGCCACGAAGTCGCGCGTGTCGTTGAGGAACCGGCCGGCGCGGGTGATGGCCACGCCCAGGCCCAGGTTGGCCAGGTTCTTCTCGCTGTCACCGGCCAGCCGCAGCACGGTGGGCGTGGTGCGCGAGCCGCAGCGCGCGCCGCTCGCGTCGTAGCCGAAGAGGATGGCCACGCCGGAGCGCGTGCCCTCCGCGTAGCGCCAGGCCACCTCGTCGCAGTTGTCGCCGTTCAGGTCCCCCAGCGACGCGGGCACGGACGTCTGGAGCTCCATCGTCGGCCACGTGTAGTCCGGGGTGCAGCTCGCGGTCAGCTTCGCCAGCGAGGCGTCCTGCGGCGTTCGGCCCAGGTACAGCTCGAAGCCCTTGTCGCGCAGGACGCCGAGGTCTTCCTTCCCGTCGTTGTTGAAGTCGAAGCCGCCCACCAGCCCGCGGCCCACGCTGGTGCGCTTGCAGCGCGAGTCCGTCTCGGGCGTGCAGTTGGGAATCTGCGCGGGCGGGGCCCACAGCCGGTACGCCGGCTTGAAGGTGCCGTCCGTCTGCCCCAGCGACACCAGCACGCCGCCCAGCGTCTGGCTGCCGGTGGTGGCACACCCGGCGGGGAGGCCGGCGTAGGTGCTTTCGAGCTCCGCGGTGGAGTTCGTCGTGCCCGGCACGTAGAAGCTCGTGGCGCCCACGGCCATGTCCGGGCGGCCGTCGCCGTTGAAGTCCGTGAAGGCCACGTCCGCGCCCACGCCGCGGCCCGCGCGGCTCGGCGACGGCGCGCCCTGCTCCGCCACGAGGGAGGCGGTGGGCTTCGTGGCGTCGTACACGTAGGCGCGGCCGATGGACAGCGCGTCACCGTCGTTGTTGGAGCCCGCGCCGGACCAGCCCGGCGCGCCCACCAGCGTCACGGGGCCCTGGGGGCCCAGGGCCATCGCCACCACCTCGCCGTAGCGCTCCACGCTCGGCTTCGCCGGCACCCTGGCGCTCGTGCGCGTCCACTCCGTCAGCGACGCACCCGCGCGCCGGTACAGCTCCACCCGGCCGGTGAAGGCGCCCTGCTCCGAGGAGGCCCGGCCCGAGAAGGCCACCAGCGCCTCGCCTCCGGGCAGGTTCCACGTCGCCAGGCCCGAGCCCAGCGTGTCCGACTTGCCCGGGCCCACCAGCGAGACCAGCGGCTTGTTCAGCACGGCGCCCTTCGTCAGCGTGGCCAACGGGTACACCAGCACCTTGCCGCTCCAGCGCAGGGCGTTGTTGGCGCCGGGCCCGGAAGCCTTGGGCGCGCCCAGGAGCAGCTCCGGTCCCGGCACGCCGTCCACATCCATCACCGCCCAGCTGCGGCCCGCGTTGATGCCGCCCGCGTCACCGTAGATGCGCGCGAAGGCCTCCTCGAGCGTCACCCGCGGCGGCGTGCCAGGCGGCTCGCCCGTGGGCTTCCGGTCGCTCAGGTCGAACAGCAGCGCGCCGCCCGAGTCGCCGCCGGACTGGACGCCGCCGCTGGAGCGCAGGTCCGGGGAGTTCAGCCCGTCCGCCACGGCCATGAGGAGCGGCGGCCGCGCGCCCTCGCCGGGGATGGCGGCCAGCCGCCACGTGCCCTCGGTGGTATCTCCGGTGTTGCCCGGCAGCACGTACACGTCCGGCGAGGCCCGGAAGCGCGAGCCGTCCGCGCGCGCGAAGAAGACGGAGACGGCCACCTGCGAGCCGTCCGCGGTGCCGTCGTCCTTCCAGCGGGTGATGCGGCCGAGCGCCGCCAGGTCCACGCGGCCGTCCGCGTTGAGGTCCGCCACCACCACCGCGCGCCCCAGGTCCGAGCTGCTGCGGGACAGGAGCGCGCCGTCGCGCGACAGGTCCGAGCCACCCAGCCGCATCGTCGGCAGGTCCGGCACCGGGCTGCTGGGCTCGGACAGGTAGATGTCCACCGTGCCGCGCTTGTTGATGGCGGTGGTAGGAGACAAATCTCCCGCTGGCGCGCCCGCCACCAGGTCCAGGTCTCCATCCCCGTCCACGTCCGCGATGGCCAGGCCCGCGCCGAACGCGGCGTCGCGCAGCAGGCCGGTGAGCTGCTGGCGCAGCGGGGCCGGCGTGCCGCCCTTGAAGGTGTAGAGGTACACGGCGCCCGCGTTGCTGATGGCCACGTCCGCGCCCGGCGAGGACACCACCAGCTCCGCGCGCCCGTCCCGGTCCAGGTCGCCCGCCGCCAGCACGTCACCGAAGGCCGCCGTGTCCGTGCTGCCGGTGAGCACCCACGTGGGCTCGGCCGGCAGGCCGTCCGGGCCGCCCTTGAAGATGAAGACGGCGCCGCCGCTCGGGCGGGACAGGTCGCTCTCGCGCTGGCCCACCGCGAGGTCCAGCGTCCCGTCGCCGTCGAAGTCCGCCGTCACCATGCTGGCCACGTCGGTGAGGCGGCCATGCGCCAGCCCCGGCCGCGTCAGCTCGGTCAGCACGCGCACGGACACCTGGGCCGTCTGCTTCGTGAAGGGGTCCGTCACCGACAGCAGCGCGACGCCGGTGTCGCCCGGCGCGAAGGAGATGCGGCCGTTCGCCAGCGTCCCGGGGCCGGACACCTTCGTCCACGTCACCCGGTCCGCGCCACCGCGCGTGGCCAGCGGCACCGAGGAGCCGGAGGGCACCGCGAGGTACGCCGGGTCCCCCAACAGCCGCGCGCCGGTGCGGACCTCGTACTGCAAGAGCGCCTCGTCCCCCGTCCGCGAGTCGCGCACCGTGAGCAGGTCCGTGCCATCGCGCGTGCCGGCCGTGTACACGCCGTCCTCCGTCAGCGTGCCCCCGGAGCCGCTGCGCGTCAGGGTGTACGAGGGCGAGCCCAACAGCCCGTCCACGGCGACCTGGAACGAGGTGCCCGGCGGCAGCTCCGCGCGCGCGGGCGCCACGTCGAAGGCGGCCACCACCGTCACGCTGGCGCGCGCGTCGCCGGGGCACTTCGCGTCCTCCACCACCAGCGTGTCGGTGGCGGGGGTGCGGCCCGCGACGAAGCGGTTGCCCACCACCTCTCCGGAGGAGCCACCCGGCTCCAGCAGGAAGCGGTAGTGGCCGCTGCCGCCGGAGGCCGCCAGCGACACCGGGGTGGACACGCGCACGCGCGCGGGCTCCACGGTGAGGGCCAGCGGCGGCAGGCCCGAGCACAGGTCCACCGTGGGGGTCAGCGGCACCACGCGCGCGGTGTCCAGCTCATCCGAGCAGGACGCGGTGAGGAGCGCGAGGAGGGGGGCCGCGCGGGTCAGTCGAATCATGTGGGGGTACCTCGAGGGGGTACGTCAGGGCCTCGCGCCGGACGCGGCCCAGCGCTGGATGCGGGTGATGAGCTGCGGGTCCATGGGCCCGTCGGCGGGCATGCGCTGGTCCCTGACGGAAGCGGTGATGAGGGCCGCGTTGGCCTTCCACAGCTCGTAGGTGTTGAGCGCCCGGGCGGGGCCGGTCTCGTGGCACTGCTTGCAGCGCGACTCGTAGATGGGGCGGATGTCCGCCGCCCAGCTCAGCGGCTCCGTGGACAGCGGCTGGTAGTCGAAGGGCACCGTGCGCTTCGCCTCGGTGCCGTCCTCGAAGCGGGCCACCACCGCCACCACGTGGCGGCCGGCGGACAGGCCCGCGAAGGAGTACGCCCGGTGCGTGCCATCCGCCTCCAGGCCGCCGAGGCTGAACTCGGGGCCGGTGGTGGGCACGTCCTTGCCATCCACCTGGAAGAAGACCTGGGTGGGCGCCGTGCCCGGCGGCATCACCGCGCGCACGACGAGCCCGTCCTCCACCACCTGCATGCCCTGGTACAGCCCCAGCACGCGCGGCACCGGCGCGCGGCTCACCGCGACCGCCCTTCCGCCGAGCCGCACCCACGCGCAGCCGCTCTCGTCCACGGCGAGGAAGTCGAAGTCGCCCGTGTCCAGGTCCGCGGCCCGGCCCCACGTGTTCGTCTCCGCGTCGTGGAGCAGCAGCGAGCCGCCGGCCTTCGCCCACAGGAAGCGGCCCGCGCCGAGGATTCGCGAGGGCCGCTCGTCCAGCTCCACCCGGCGCCAGCCGTCCCTGGAGCGGCGCAGGAGTCCCTGGTTGGTGAGCAGCCACAGCTCACCGGGCGAGCCCACCCCGGGGCCGAGGCCGGCGAGCGACTCCACCCCCTCGCCCTCCTCCAGCGGAGCGTTCGCCTCGCGCACCTGGTACGTGGTGGCGCCGGTGGCCACCGCCACGTACAGCCTGCCCTCGCGCAGGAACCAGACGCCCGGCGAGCCCTCCGCCGTGGGCGCCGCCGCCAGGGAGGTGATGCCGGTGAGCGGACCGCCGCCCGCCTTCAGCGCGGCCAGCGTCCCTTCCTGCAGGCGGTACAGGCCGCTGGTGTGCGCCAGCCACACCGCGCCGTCCGCGGACTGCGCGGTGCCGATGATGCTCCCTTCCGCCAGCGTGGTCCGCCACGGCGGGGCGATGACCCAGCCGGACTCGGCCAGGAACAGGCCGTTCTCCGCCTTCACCAGCGCGCTGTGGGGCCCCAGCCGGAAGACGGCCTCCACCCGGCCCGCGGCCACGGTGTTGCCCGGGTGCGGCGCCAGCGCGCCCAGGGAGCCGTCCAGCCGCAGCCGGACGAGGCTCCCCGCGGCGCTGACGAAGACGCCACCGCCGGACTGGTCCGCGAAGCCCGGCGCCTGGGCCAGCTCCGCCTTGGCGGGGACTTCCGTGGGGCGGAAGTCCCCGGGCCGGGGCTTGTCCTCGGGAACGGAGCCCTCGCCGCACGCGGTGGACAGCACGGCGGCGAGGAACAGGGGGACGACGGACGACACGGACCTCTGAAGCATGCTCATGCGGATGACGGCTCAGGCGAGGATGGGGCGCAGGGGTTCCACGCGGGTGATGCTGTAGTCGAGTCCCGCCGAGGCCAGCACCGTGGCGATGACGTGCTCGGGGAAGATGTTCTCGCCGTTCGGGTCCGCCGCGCCCGTGCGCAGGTCGAACGTGCCCGGGGACATGCCGATGTCACCGCTCTTGCCGAAGACGAGGTTGTGCTTGAGGCCCGCGCCGATGAGCAGGCACGAGTTGCACAGGTGGTGGTCTCGTCCACCCGAGGCGTTGATGAGCGGCGTGCGGGAGAACTCGGAGAACACCAGGATGGTGGTGCGGTCCAGGAACTTGCCGCCCTTCGGGTGGTCGCTCTCGCGCAGGTCATCCACGAGGCTGGCCAGCGCGTTGAAGCCGCGGCGCTGGTTGTTGGCGTGGGTGAGCTGGGTGCCGAAGTGCGTGTCCAGGCCGCCGGTGAGGTTGATGGTGACGCACTGGGCGATGCCCTTCTTGAGCGCGGTGCCCACCAGCGCGGCGCGGCCCCGCTCGCCATCCACGGAGCCCTGGTCCGTCAGGCCATAGCGCGAGCGGACGGCGGCCATCTCCGGGGTGTTCGCCAGGAAGTTGAAGGCCTGGTCCAGCCCCTGGGACTGCACCAGCCGCATCTGCTCCTGGCTGTTGGCGTAGGTGGTGCCCACGCCGCGCGCGCCGTACGCCGCCTGCTCGCACGTCACCGGCTCGCCGCGCAGGTTGATGAGCTGGTTCTCCAGCTCGGTGTCCAGCCGGTTGCTGCTGGCCCTGAGCGTCAGGAGCAGGTCGTCGCGGCGGCTGACGCGCAGCGCGTTGGCGTAGCCCGGGTACCGGTCGTTGTACGACTCGACGTTGTAGGAGATGGACGGGATGGGCACCGTCGGGCTCATCTGCCCGACGATTTCCGTCGCCGTGGACGAGCCGCGCGCCGCGCTGCCGATGGGAATCTTGCCGGTGAGGAAGTACCGGTAGCCCACCTCGTGGCCCAGCGTGTTCATGTTGATGCCGCGGATGACCGTCATCCGGTCGTAGTGCTTCGCGAGGGCGTCGCCCACCGCGGGACCGAAGTCGATGTTGGAGCGGGGCTTGCCAACCATCTCCGCGGGGAGGATGGGCCGGTCGCGGAAGTTCGAGTCGTTGATGAGGTTGTAGCCGGGCAGAATCTTCGTCTCGGACGCGCGGTCCGCGGTGAACTCGTCCGGATCTCGCGGGTCGAAGGCCAGCAGCTGGTCCCAGCCGCCGTTGAAGTAGACGAAGACGAAGCAGCGGTCCGCGGGGGCCAGCTGCGCGGCCTGGGCGAAGGCCCGGAAGGGGATGCCCCCCAGCAGGGTGGAGCCCATGAAGCCGGCGGCGGCCTTGAGGAAGGTGCGGCGCCCGGGGTGGGGGTTCTCGTCGTGGCGGTTCTTCTTCATCGCGGGAACTCCGAGCGTCAGTAGGTGATGAAGCGCGGGTCGGTCAGCATGGCGATGCACACCAACGCCAGGACCTGGTGCCGCGGCTTGGGGTTCGCGGTGAGCGTCTCCACCCGGGTCGCGGCCTGGGTGAAGAGGCCCACCCACTTCGTCAGCTCGTCACCGGACAGCGGCGAGCCCCAGAAGCGCGTGGAGTTGTAGACGAGGAACTCGCGCACCTGCGCGTCCGTCAGCTTGCGCAGGTCTCCCCACGTCCCGGGCAGGGTGCGGCTGAGCGTGCGCAGCGACGGGTCCGTCTGGGTCACCTCCACCTTGGCCTGCTCCAGGCACGTGTAGCGCGCGCCGTCCTCCAGGAACTTGGCGAAGACGAGGTTGGGCTCGGTGTTCTCGCTGGCCACCAGCGCGTAGTCCGCGCGGCCCAGCGACGTGGCGCGGGCGTCGATGCCGTCGTTGCCGGGGCCCGTCCACCTGCGGCCCACGGCGTTGAGGATGGCGGCGTCGAGTTGCGCCACGGTGAGGCGGCGCGGCTGGCGTCCCACGCTGCCGCCCTGGGCCTCCGGGTCCGGCAGGGGCTCGAAGTCACCGGGCTGGTGCGGGTTGGGAATGGGCTCCAATTGGCCGTCCAGCGGCGGAGCCACCGGCTTCTCCTCCGACTTGGAGCAGCCGGCGGAGGCGAGCGCGAGCAACGCGGCGGAGAGTACGAGGCGGCGCATCAGTCAATCCTCCGGTAGGCGTCGGTCATCACCACCCGCTCGATGAGCGCCTTGAGGCGGTGGCCGCTCTTCGCGAACTCCTGCGACAGCGGCGTCAGGTACATGCGCTGCTCCTCCGCCGACATCGGCCGGCCGAGGAACTCGTTCCAGATGCGCTTGACGGTGCAGCGCTCCAGGTCACCCGACTGCATCATGCGCTGGACGAGCAGCTGCGGACCGGCCTCGATGTTCTGCTCCTCCTCCGGCGTGCGGTAGAGGTACGTCTTGAGCATGCCCAGGCTGCTGGCGCCGTCGCCGTCGTACGCCTGCATGATGTACTGGCTGCACTCGCCGCCGCAGCTGGTGTCGCCGTTGAGGGCGCAGTCGCGGCACTTGGGGTCGAAGCGGGGGAACTGGTCCGGCGACAGGAACTGGGCGGTGCGCTCGGCGTAGCGGCCCCAGTGCGCGCCGGTGGGCTCAATCGTCGCGTGGCAGTAGTTGCAGCCGCAGCGCACCGCGAGGTTGTTCTCCCGGTTGCAGGAGTCCTCGGGCGGGGGCAGCGAGGCGTCTGCGGGCGGGGCGAACGTCTTGCAGAGGAAGGCCTCGTAGAAGTGGTTCACCCGCGCGCGGTGCGTGGGGAAGCGGAAGAGGAACGAGGGCGTGGTGAGCACGCCGGCGTGCTGCGCGTCGCGCGTGTACTCCACCCAGGCGCCGTCCTCCTCGTAGGGGACGACGGGCACGGCCTCCATGGCGGTGGGCGCGGTGACGTTGAAGACGCCCACGCCCTGCTTGTTCCGGAAGAGCTCGGACAGGGTGCCATTCACGTAGGAGCGGCGCGTGGTGAGGATGTTGAAGTACGGCTCGTCGCGCCGCACCACGGACTCGGCGATGCGCAGCGGCTCCTCGTTGAAGGCGTTCACGCGCATGGTGTGCACGCTGCGCACGTTCTGGGCGGTGATGTTGTTGCTCTCGCAGCGGTTGAAGCGGTCGCCGCAGCCGCACGTCCGGTCGCCGGTGAAGCGGGCCGTCTCGCAGGACGCCCGGGTCCAGGGATTCTCAACGCGGTTCTGCGCTTCAATCGCGCACACCCGGACGGGGTTGGGCATGGTGGTGACGGCGGTGGCCCAGTAGGGCTGCGTCTTCGCCACCACATAGCCCTCGCGCTGGATGCAGCCGCGCGTGGGCATGTAGTTGCCCTTGATGCCGTCGCGCCAGTCCAGGTCCAGCGTGCAGCGCTTCAGCTCGGTGAGGGACGGCCGGGAGGCGGGGTTGGGGTGCTTGAAGACGACGATGCGGCCGTTGGCGTCCACTTCCTGCACCGTCAGCGCGGCGGTGGCCGCCCGGTCCGGAGACGGGATGCAGATTTCATGGACCTTGTCCGCGCCGCGCACGTCGCAGAAGAAGAGGTACTTGCCCCAGGCGGTGCTCGTCTTGAGCGCCTCGCACGTGGTGACGGCGTTGGTGCCCGCGGTGAACTCGGCCACCGGCGTGCACTTGTGGAGGTTCTCGTCGTAGTCGAAGGTGACGGGCATGGGGACGCCATGGTCGTCCCGGCACTTCGTCACGCGCGTGCGCAGGGGCTCCGCATGCTTGTCCGGCTGGTCGAACGTGAGGCAGGAGTCCTGCTCCACGGCGGCCTCGCAGCCGATGTTGTTGATGCCGCGCAGCGAGGCGGCCGTGTTGTTGCTCAGCACCAGCGGGCTGGTGTCCGTGCCCAGGCCGCTCATGCGCGAGTTGCCGTTGTCGAAGACGCTGGCGGAGATGTTCGAGCGCAGCAGGGCCCGGTGGTACGAGCGGATGCGGGCGTAGAACTCTTCCTTATTCATCAGCGCGCGGATGTCCTCCGCGGTGATGGAGCCCTTGGCCTGGATGGCCTTGTACTCCTCGTAGGTGGGAGGGCGCCCGAGCAGATCCAGCGACAGCTGACGGAGGTGCCGCTCCAGGGGCACCTTCTCCACGGGCGCACAGACGGCCGCATCGTCCTGAGCGGCGGCCGGTCCGGCCAGCAGGAAGGCGGCGCCGGCCAGGGCGGCAAGGCAACGCACACGGTCCAACAAAGGGGACCTCCGAGAGGGGGGGTCGGGGGTGACCAACTCCGAGTATGCTGGAATTTCAGATTGAAGATCAAACGACTGGTCAACATTTGCTACTCCGACATGTATGACGGAGTCGTTCCTGCAAGGGCGTGGCGGTTGCAACGGGAGACGGGCCGCGAGAGATAGAGCGCATGTCGAACGCCGCTCCCGCCCCGCTGCCGGCCCGGGTGAATGACCGGGCCTTCTACGTGTTCACCGCCGTGGTCTCCGTGGCCGCGCTGTCGCTGCTGGCGTGGCTGCTGCTCATCCGGCGTGGCGGAGCGGATGCGGGGGTGGATCTGCGCTTCCTGCCGGCGGTGAACGCGGGGCTGAACGCGACGGCGGCGACGATGCTCATCGCGGGGTGGGTGGCGGTGAAGCGCGGGGCGCGGCGGGCGCACCAGTACCTGATGGTGGGGGCCTTCGCGGCGTCGGC
This sequence comes from Pyxidicoccus fallax, assembly GCF_012933655.1. Classification (GTDB taxonomy): domain Bacteria; phylum Myxococcota; class Myxococcia; order Myxococcales; family Myxococcaceae; genus Myxococcus; species Myxococcus fallax. The sequence goes on from NZ_JABBJJ010000055.1 coordinate 41,941, forward strand.
GCTGTTCCTGGTGTGCTACCTGGCCTACCACTACGTGCACGGGGACACGCGCTACGTGGGCGACTGGCGCGGGCTGTACCTGAGCATCCTGGCCAGCCACGTGCTCCTGTCCATGTCGGTGGTGCCGCTGGCGCTGGTGGCCTTCTACTTCGCGTGGCGCAAGGAGTTTACCCGGCACCGCAAGGTGACGCGGTGGCTGGCGCCCATCTGGGTGTACGTGTCGGTGACGGGCGTGGTCATCTTCTTCATGCTGCGCGGCAGCATGCCGGCGGTGCCGTAGTCACTGCGGGGACGTGGCGGGGTTGGCGCCGGACGCGTCCGGCACGGAGGTGGTGGGCGGCAGGCCGCGCGGCAGGCTCACGGTGAAGGTGGTGCCGCGGCCCAGCTGACTCTCCACGTGGATGGTGCCGCCGTGCAGTTCCACCAGGCGGCGCGCGCTGGCCAGGCCCACGCCGCTGCCGGAGATGTCCGGGGCCACGTTGCGCCCGCGGTGGAAGCGCTCGAAGACGAGGGGCAGGTCCTCGGCGGGGATGCCCACGCCCTCGTCGGACACCTCCAGCCGGATGCGGTCCACCGGGGCGCCGGGCTCCACGGCGAGCAGCACCGTGACGGTGGTGCCCGGGGCGCTGTACTTCACGGCGTTGCCCAGGAGGTTCTCCAGCACGCGCTCCAGCGCCCGGGCGTCCCAGTCACCGGTGAAGTCGCCGTCCTCCTCGCGCAAGACGAAGCGGTGCCGGGCGGAGGCCTCCATGGCGTGCACCTTGGAACCCACCAGGGCGCGCAGGTCCAGGTGCTCGCGGCGCAGGGGCTGCACCTCGCCGCGCGTCACCTCCAGGAAGTGGTCGATGAGCTCGCCCATGCGGTGCGCGGCGCGGACGATGTGCTCCAGGCGCGACTCCTGGGAGGTGTTGAGGGTGCCCTGGGGGAGCTGACGGCGCAGCAACTGGGCGTTGAAGGCCATGATTTGCAGCGGCCCCTTCAGGTCGTGCGTGGCCATGGCGAACAGCTCGTCGCGCACGGCCAGCGCCTCGCGGGCGGCGCGCTCGGCGTGCTCGGCGCGCTCCCGGCGCTCCTCCAGCTCGCGCGTCATGCGCACCGTGTCCACGGCGGCCTTGAGGCTGCGGCGCAGCCGGTCCGCGCTGTAGGTCTCCTTGACGAGGTAGTCCTGGGCGCCGGCCTTCATCGCGTCCACCGCCACGCGCTCGTTGCCGCTGCCGGTGAGCATCACCACCGCGGGGACGGCACCGGGCAGGCGCGCCTGCAGCTCGCGCAGCAGCCCGATGCCCGTCATCCCGGGCAGGTGGTAGTCCACGAGGACGACGTCGAGCGGCGCGGCGACGATGCGCGACAGGCCCTCCTCCGCCGACGTGACGGACTCCAGCTCCCAGCGCCGCTCCTCGTCGCGCTCCAGGGCGCGGCGCACGGCGAGCCGGTCCGCCGGGCTGTCGTCGATCATCAGCACCCGCAGGGCCCTCATGAGGATTCCCCTACGTCGGGCAGCCGGGCCGCGCTGAGCCAGAAGGCCTGGAGCGCGCGGGCGGTGGCCTCGAGCTGCTCACCGGGCTCCGGCTTGAAGAGGTAGCTGTTGGCCCCGTCCGAGTAGGCGCCCTCCACGTCCAGCTGGTCCTGCGAGCTGGAGAAGATGATGACGGGGATGCAGCGCAGCCCCGGGTCCGCCTTGAGACGGGCGAGCACCTCGCGGCCCCCCATGCCCGGCATGTGCAAGTCGAGCAGCACCAGCGCCGGCCTCACGGCGTCCGTATAGCCGCCGCGCTGGTAGAGGTAGTCCAGCGCGCTCTCGCCATCCCGCACGCGCACCAGCGGCAGCGGCGTGGGCAGCCGGCGGGCGATGCGCGCCATGGCGACCGCGTCCGCGTCGCTGTCCTCCACCAGCAGCAGGGGGCGCGGCGCGCTCATCGCGGCCCCCGGCCCAGCGTGAAGTAGAAGGTGGCGCCCTGCCCTGGCGCCGAGTCCACCCACAGCTCCCCGCCGTGCAGCCGCACCAGGTGGCGGGCAATCGCGAGCCCCGCGCCGGAGCCCCCGCCATACGCGTGCGCGGGGTGCAGCCGCCGAAACATCTCGAAGATGGTCTCGTGGAACGACTCTGGAATGCCGATGCCCGGGTCTCTCACGAAGAAAACGTAGGGCGCGCCGACACGGTCCGCCGCCCCCGGACGCGCCTCGCCCGGTCCGAACCAGCCGAGCTCCACCCAGTGAGGCTCGGCCGCCTGGTACTTGGCCGCGTTGGAGAGGAGGTTCAGCCAGACCTGCCGGACGCGCACTGCGTCGCACGCCACGCGGGGCAGGCGGCGGGACAGGCGCACCTCGACGCGTCCCTCCTCCAGGCGCGTGGAGAGGGTGGCGAGCACCTCCTCCACCACCTCGTGCATGTCCACCTCGCCCCAGGCCAGCTCCAAGCGGCCCAGGCGGCTGAACTCGAAGAGGTCGTCCAGCATCTTCTGGGCGCGCCTGGCGAGCCACAGCACCGACTGGAGGTGCTCGCGGCCCTCGGAGTCGAGCGCGTCGCCGTGGTCCTCCAGGAAGAAGGAGGTGTACTGCTGGATGCCGCGCAGCGGCTCCTTGAGGTCGTGTCCCACGGTGCCGCTGAAGGACTCCAGCTCCGCGTTGGAGCGGACCAGGGCGCGCGACAGGCGGGACAGCTCCGCGGCGTGGCGCAGCACCACGCCCACCAGCGCGCCTCGGAAGGACTCCGCCGCCTCCACGTCCGCGGGCGTCCAGGGCGCGCTCGCGCCGCGCACCTCCTCGCGCCAGGCATCGAAGGAGCCGCGAGGATGCAGCCGCGCGTGGCCGGGCTCCGGCTCCGCCGGCTTGCGCGGGTTGCCCGCCCACGTCACGGTGCGCGCCACCTCCGGGCGGAACCAGAGGACGAAGCGCGAGGCTTCCGGGTCCAGCCGCACGGCCAGCAGGCCCGCGGCCACGTCCGCGCGCGCGGCCAGCGGCGGGAAGCGCGCGCCCAGGCGCTCCGTGTGGAAGGCGGCGCCAGCGCCCGCTTCCGTGGCGAGCCACGCGCCCAGCGCCCGCACCTCGTCCCCGGAGGGCGTCTTCCCGAAGAGGAGGGGCGCCTCGCCGGCCTCGGCGTCGAGCACGTCGCCGAGCAGCAGCGCCACGCCGGTAGCGCCGGTGAGTTCCAGCAGGAGGTCGCGGTGCGACTCCAGCGCCGTCGCGAGCGCGGGGCCCTCCCCCAGCCGGGTGACGAGCTGGCCCTGGAGGTCGGCGCGGCGGGCCCGCGCGGCCTCCCTGGCGCCGCGCTCCTCCGCGGTGAGCTGGAGGGACAACAGCCGCGCGAGCACCTCGCAGGCCTGGCGCCGCGCGGCGGACACGTGGCGTGGCGCCAGGTGGTGGCAGGCGATGAGGCCCCACAGCGTGCCGTCCTTCAGGAGCGACACGGAGAAGGAGGCACCCACGCCCATGTTGCGCAGGTATTCGATGTGCACCTCGGACACGCTGCGCAGGGCGGCGCCGGACAAATCCAGCGGGCGGCCCGAGCCCGGCGCCACGGGAGGCACCAGCGCCACGGGCCGGGCCCCCACGTCCGCGATGAGGCGCAGCGGGTTGAGCGTGTAGAGGGCCCGGGCCTGGACGGGGATGTCGCTCGCCGGGAAGTGCATGCCCATGAAGCTGTCCACGCCCTCGGCGCGGCTCTCGGCCACCACCTCGCCGTGCCAGTCCGCGTGGAAGCGGTACACCATGACACGGTCGAAGCCGGTGAGCGCGCGCACCGCGTCCGCGGTGGACTGGAGGAGCGACGACGTCCCCCGGCCCGCGGACAGGGGCGACACGAGCTGGTGCACGGCGGCGAGCGCGTCCTCGTCGGCCCTGGCGTCCTCGCCGGTGAGGGGCTCCAGCTCCAGCACCGTGAGCCCATCACTGTCGTGCAGCAGCGCGGAGCAGGGGCGGCCGGACACGGAGACTCGCACGGGGCCGGCGGCGGTGCCGACGCGCACGCGGCCGAGGTTGGGCGTGTCGAGCACGCGGGTGATGGACTGGCCCAGCAGCGCCTGGGGGGACCGGCCGAGCAGCGGCTCCGTGTTCGCGCTCACCACGGCGATGGTGAGGTCCGGCGGCCGGAAGGCCAGCAGCACGCCGTGCGGCTGGACGCCGCCGAGCAGGTGGATGGGCTCGCGGTCGCACTGCGAGAGGTCGAGCTCAGGCGTGGGGGGAAGCATTCGCCGTCTCCCGCGCCAGCCAGGCGCCGAATGCCTCGAAGGTGTCCTGCGCGCCCTTCACCACGCGCGCGTCGAAGTCGCTGGAGGAGGCCTCGGCCGCGGCCTGGGTGAGGGCCTGGCCGAAGGCGCGCCACATGGGGCCCACTTCCTCTCCATAGGCACTGAAGAAGGCGAACGGGCCCACGGGCACGTCCGCGAAGCGGCGCCGCAGGTGGCGGAGGATGAGCTGACCTCCGAGGGTGGAGCCCTCCAGCACGTAGAAGCACCCCAGTGCCTCGGGCAGGCCGGGCAGCTGCGGCAGCTGTTGGCAGCGGGGCAGCCGCGCGAGCGAGGCCGTGTCATGGCCGAGCGCCCGCAGGTCCTCCTCCAAGAGCGGCACCTTCCAGCGCTCGTGCGCGCGCAGGGCGGGCACGGCTCCCTCCAGCCAGGCGGACAGCTCCGCCTCCAGCGGGACATAGAAGCCGTGAAGTGCCTCGAGGTGGCGTCGGTAGCCGCCGGGCGTCAGGTCTGGCTCCATCAGGCGGACCGCGGCCTCGGTGCGCTCGTGGTGGGGACGCGTCTCCGTCTTCAGTCGCTGCAACAGTGACAAGGTGGTCGGAAGATGCTCCCAATCTCACAGGGTGGGAACCCGGCATCCTTCGCGAGTGTCCACCTGGCTACCCCCCGCCTGTCCTGACGGTTCCCCTGTTCACTGGTGGGCGCAGGCGGCTGGGACCGTGGGTTCGAATGAACACGGTCAGGAAACCGGAGCGCCATTCGACTCTCGGGGCCATGCGAATCCTGACACTCGATACGGTGCCCGCGGGCACGTGGCCCTACCAGTCCGCGGCGCCGCGCGGTGGGGCGGAGGTACGGCACTTCCCACTGCTGCGGGGCACGGTGGACGTGTTGCCGGAAGGGCTGGATGCCCTGCTGGTAATGTCGGACCTGCAAGGCGTGGCGCCGCACGCGCTGCGTGACGGGGCCGTGGCGCTGCTGGGCGAGGTGCTGGCCGACACGCTGGCGGAGCTGGGGGAGTACGGCGACTTGCCGCTGCCGGCGAATACCGGCGTGGTGCTCGCGGGAGATTTGTACTCGGACGAGACGGCGACGGTGCGTGGGGCGTCGGGGGACGTGCGGGCGGTGTGGAGTGCCTTCGCGACGCACTACCGCTGGGTGGCGGGCGTGGCGGGCAACCACGACACCTTCGGGAGCGCGCGGGAGCAGCAGCGCTTCCGCCGGCAGCCGGGGGTGTACCTGCTGGATGGAGAGGTGGTGGAGCTGGATGGACTGCGGG
>NZ_JABBJJ010000560.1 GCF_012933655.1 Pyxidicoccus fallax
GCTCCGCCGTCCCCCGTGCCTGGCCTCACGGCGGTGCCCGCTCCCACGCCCGAGCCGAGTACCCGGCTGCTCATCGGGCTGCTGCTGGTGGCCGCCCTGGTGCCGCGCCTGTGGGTGTTCGCCGTCAACGAGAACCTCTACGGCGACGCGGTGGTGCGCACGGAATTGGCGGAGCGCTGGCTGCGCGCGCCGCATGTCATCACCGCGTACGGAGACGGCGCCTACCAGTTCGGCCCGCTGCACATGTACCTGGTGGGCGCGGCGCTGACGGTGATGGACCGCGAGGTGGCGGGCCGCGCGGTGAGCCTGCTGTTCGGCGTGCTGTCGGTGGTGCCGCTGTTCGCGCTGACACGGCGGCTGTTCGGCTGGCGCGCGGGCGTGGCGGCCGGACTGGCCTTCGCCGCGTGGGGCATGCACATGCAGTTCGCCACCACCGCGGGCAGCGAGGCGGTGTCACTCTTCTTCATGCTGGCCACCTTCGCGCTGTACGCGGAAGGGGTGGACGAGAACCGCTTCGCGCCCCTGTTCCAGGCGGCGGTGATGCTCAACCTCGCCTGCGCGCTGCGCTACGACGCGTGGATGTACATCCCGCTGCTCACGCTGGCGCTGGTCTTCAGCAGCGAGGACAAGGTGGCGTCGCTGACGCGGGCGGTGGGCTTCGGGCTGATGTGCCTGCCGTTCCCCCTGCTGTGGATGCAGGGCAACGAGCTGATGCATGGGGACCCGTTCTTCCCGGTGAAGGTGGTGGAGGACTTCCACCGTGACTGGGTGAAGTCGTCGGCGGGCGGCGGCGCGGCCATCGGCTGGCGCCTGCAGCAGCTCGGGTTCTGGCCCGGCATCGCGCTGCTGACGCTGTCTCCCGGCGTGGCCGTGCTGGGCATGGTGGGCATGGTGAAGGCGTGGCGCACGCGGCCGGACACGCGCTGGCTGGTGGTGATGGCCGTGGTGCCCGCGGCGTACTTCACCTTCCGCGCGGCGGTGCTGCTGACCTTCGTGCCGCTGGGGCGCTTCACGGTGAATCAGATCGCGCTGGTGCCCATCTTCGTGGCGCTGGGCTTCACCGCGCTGGTGGGCACGCGGAGCGAGGGCGTGCGCAAGGCGCTGGCCGGCGTGACGGCGGTGCTCGCGCTGGCCGTGCCGGTGGCCCTGGGCCTCTACACCTTCCGCGCCGAGGGCCGCTTCCAGGACTCGCTGCGCCCGGTGAGCCCCACCTCCACCAACCCGGTGGCGGTGATGAAGGTGGCGGACTTCGTGAAGGAGCAGGTGGCGAGCAAGGGCGGCGCCGTCGCCATCGACGACGACCCGAGCTACATGGACCTGCAGATTGCCTTCTTCTCCGGGCTGCCCGAGGAGCGGATGGCGCGCGTGCGCTGGGACACCTTCCGCAAACGCCTGCAGGAGGCCCAGCCGGAGGTGCTGGTGCGCTTCGACCAGGGCTCGCTGGCGAAGGACCCCGGCGTGAAGCTGGAGGGCCGCACGCTGGTGCTCGACGGCGTCACCTACGAGGAACTGGAGGGCTTCTCGGCGCCGATGCACGTGTACCGTCGCCGGCCGTAGCGCTCGCGCGAAGAGGCACTGAAGCACGGCGGCCCACTCCGGACTTCCGGGGCGGGCCGTGGTGTTGATGGGGACTGGCGGCTTCGGTGCTTCAGCGCTACGGGTTGGACTCGCAATAGGACTCGTTGAAGTCGGTGAAGTAGCCGGTGAGGGCACCCCACCTGCCCGGGTTGCTCCAGCCGCACTCGCAGAGCCATCCACCGACCACGTTGATCTTCTCCGGCTCGCTGTAGAAGACCCTCTCGAATGCCATGTTGTTGCAGGACGGCAGCTCGTCCTTGCGCGACTCGAGGCTGGACTGCTCCTCCACGTCGGCTTCGATGCCACCGCACCCGGCCAGCAGCCCCGCGGAGAGCAGCACGCTTCCGATGAAACGCTTCACCTGCATGGGTTTCTCCTGGTGTGATTTCCACGGCTTTAAAGCCTGTCCAGGATAGCGCGTTTCTATTCGAGGTTCTCGCGAGGGGGCTCCGGCTCAGGACTCCGGGTCGTAGTCATCCATGTCGAAGTCGGAGTCCGGCGGGCGGTGCGCGTCCAGCCATCCCTGGAGGATGAACTGCGCGGCCACCTGGTCGATGACTTCGCGGCGGCGCGCACGGCTCACGTCGGCCTCGAGCAGGGTGCGGGTGGCGGCGACGGTGGACAGCCGCTCGTCCCAGAGTTCGACGGGGAGCCCCAGCGAGGAGCCCAGCGTCTCCGCGAACTTGCGGGAGGCCTCGGCGCGAGGGCCCTCACTGCCGTCCATGTTCAGCGGCAGGCCCAGCACGACACGGCTCACGTCGTGCTCTCGCACGATGGCGGCGAGCGCCGCGAGGTCCGCCTTGAGAGACGTACGCCGCACCGTGGTGACGCCCTGGGCGGTCAGTCCCAGTCCGTCCGAGACGGCCACTCCGATGGTCTTGGTGCCCAGGTCCAGGCCCATGGTCCGCATGGCGGCGGGACTCTAGCCCCAATCCTCCGACGTGGACCGCTCCGTCCGCGGTTGGGGACGTGTCCGGGCCGGGTGGACGGCCCAACCCGTGGATTTTCCTGGGGATGGGAGGGGGAGGCCGGCGGCATCGGCGCTGCAGAACGGACGGTCCGTCCGAAGGACGACAGCGCGGCCGCCACTCCAACCCGCCGCGCGGGAGGGCTCATGCTCGACTTCCTCAAAGGTGCCGCCAACCTGCTGGCCGGCCCCATGTCCACCGCGGTGGACTTCGCCGGCAATGCGCTGGGGCTGCCACCGCTCATCACCAACTCGCTCAAGGCCGCGGCGGGCGCGGCGACGGGCAACGTCATGATGGCGGCCAGCGGCGCCATGGGCGTGGCGCAGGAGCTGTCCAAGAACCCGCCCGCGAAGACGGAGTACCGCCCGTCGTCCTCGGGAAGCGAGGCCAAGGTGGGCGAGGGCTATGCGTCGTCCTCCAAGCCCATCCTCTCCCCGGGCACCAGCCCGCTGGACCCGAAGATGTTGGACTACGCGGACGCGCTGAAGGTGCTGGAGGCGAACTTCGCTCAGCTGGACCTGCTGGACGGGAAGAAGAAGGGCTCGCTGTCGAAGAAGGACCTGGAGCGCATCGCCAAGGACACGAGCCTGTCGCCGCAGCTGCGCGACGCGGCCCGGTTCCTCGTGGACAACAAGGCGCTGTTCGAGCGGCTCGACAACCAGGGGCCCCTCGGCGGCGTTGGCCTCGGACTGTTTGGCGCGCTGTACAACTTCGACACGTTCAGCCTGAAGGACCTTCGCTCGGAGCTGAGCAGGGTGGAGGGGGAGTTCGCCCGGTATGGTCGGCCAGCGCGTCCGGGGACGCCGTCTCCGAGCACGGGGACACCGCCGGGCACCGGGACACCGCCCGGGTGTGAGACGCCCGCGCCCGCCGCACCCACCGCGCCCACCGCGCCCGTGTCCGGTGGTTCGACGAGCCCGCTGGACCCGAACTTCCGCGAGTACCGCGAGGCGCTCTCGGTGCTGAACCAGAACTGGGACACCTTCGATGCGGCGGTGGGGACGCGGGACAACGTGCTGTCGCGCGACAACCTGGAGGCCATCCTGGCCAACCCGGCGGCCTCGTCGACGCTGAAGAAGGCCGCGCAGTTCTTCAAGGACCACCCCGAGTACTACGACCGGCTGGAGATGGCGAACGGCGTGGGCGGCCGGGATGGAATCGTGGGGCGCGCGGACGTGACGGCGGCGCTGCGCAACGCGGACTCGGTGCTGGGCTCGTCGGGGTCTCAGCCGTCCCCGGTCTCCGGGAGCGGCAGCCGTCCGGTGGGCAGCGGCGGCGCGAGCGTGCGGAGCATCATCGACAACCCGAACATGAGCATCGACGAGAAGATCCAGGCCATCCTCGGCGCCATCTCCGAGGAGACGGACGCGGAGATTCTCGACGTGATGAACGAGATGGCCAGCACGCGCGACCAGCAGGCCACCCTGGGCACCAGCGAGGCGGACCGCAAGAAGGCGGCGAAGCTGGAGTCGGGAATGGAGGCGCTGAACATGCGCCTTCAGCGGCTGGTGGAGAAGCGCAAGGCCATGTTCGACCTGATGAGCAACATGTCCTCGAAGTTCCACGAGATGGCGAAGACGGCCATCTCCAACCTGCGGAGCGCGTGAGCCGACATGGGACGCGTCATCAAGCACGAAGGAGTGGCGGCCATGCAGATGCAGAGCGGAGCGGTGCGGCGGTTGAAGGCGTTCGCGCGGGGCGAGTCGACGTGGGCGGAGGTGGAGGGGATGACCTTCGAGGAGGCGAAGGCCATTGCCCAGGTGGGGTGTGACCTGGCGGCGGCCGGCCGGCTGGAGGAGGCGCGCATCCTGTTCGAGGGGCTGGTGGAGGGGAACCCGAAGGACTCGGCGGCGCGGGCGGCGCTGGGCACCGTGTACCAGAAGCTCGGGCGGCTGGAGGAGGCGCTGGCCGAGTACAGCGCCGCGCTGGCGCGCGAGCCCTCCAACCCGGTGGCGCTGGCAAACCGCGGGGAGCTGTACCTGCGCCGGGGAGAGCGGCAGGGCTTCACCGACCTGGCCAACGCCGTGGAGGCGGACCCGCATGGCGAGACGGCGGCGGGGCGCAGGGCGCGGGCGCTGGTGAAGGCCATTGCCCTGGTGGCGGTGGAGAAGCTGAAGGAGGACGCGCAGCCGTAGGCGCCGCGCGGTGAAGGGGTCGTGCCGCCGGGACGACGGGGAGCGGACCGGGGGCGGCTGTCGGCGGG
>NZ_JABBJJ010000561.1 GCF_012933655.1 Pyxidicoccus fallax
GGCCCGGACGGCGGCGCAGGAGGCGGAGGCGGCGGCGAGGCCGGCGCTGGAGGAGGCGGCGGGGCTGGATGCCCGGCTGGCGGTGGTGGCGCGGGAGGCGGAGGAGGCTCGCAAGCGCGCGGAGTCGTCGCGGGGCGCGGCGGCCACGGCGCGGGCGGAGCTGGAGTCCGTGCTCGCCCGGGAGGCGGCGGCGCGGGCGGAAGGAGAGGCCGCGCGGAAGTGGCTCTCGGAGAAGGCGCACTGGGCGGCGCTGACGGGGGAGTGGCCCCGCTGGCAGCGCGAGCTGGAGCGCTATGAGGCGGCGCGGGGCGACGGGCGCAAGGCGCGGGAAGAGGCCGGGAAGCTGCGCGGCGACGTGGACACGCTGCGCGGCGACGTGGCGCTGCGGCGCGAGGAGAAGGACGCCGCCGTCGAGGCGGAGGAGATGGCGCAGGCGGCGGCCACCCATGCCGAGGCCGCGGTGGGCGAGGAGGCCGGGGCGGGACGGCGCGCGCTGCGGGAGTCCCTGCTGGCCCGACGGGAGGCGCTGCGCGGCCTGGAGGCGGCACGCGAGGGGCTGACCTCGGACGAGGCGGAGGTGCGCGCGGCGGAGGGCGAGGCCACGGCGGCGAAGGCGGAGGCCGAGGCCGCGGCGGGCGAGGCCCGGGAGGCGGCGGCCCGGAGGACGGAGCGCGAGGCGGCGCTGAAGGAGGCGCGCCGGGCGCTGTCCCTGGCCCAGGCGGCGCAAGGCTATGTGTCGCACCGGGCCCTGCTGCGCGACGGTGAGGCGTGCCCGCTGTGCGGCGCCACGGAGCATCCGTATGCCCGCGAGGGCGCGGCGCTGGATGGGCTCGTGGTGGAGTCCACCCGGCGCGTGGAGACGCTGGAGTCGGAAGGAGCCGAGGCGGCGCGGGCCGAGGTGGCGGCGAGCGCGCGCGAGGCGGCGGCGCGGACCCGCGCGGGACAGGCCGGAGCGCGGCGTGAGGTCGCGGCGGCCCGATGCTCGGAGCACCGGGCGGCGTGGGGACGTGAGCGTGAGCGGTGGCTGCGCTCGATGTCCGACGTCGGCGCGGAGGAAGGCTCGGCCCCAGGAATCCGGGCGCGCGAAGTGGCGGGGGCGTCACTGACGTCTGGAGCGGCCGGAGGCGTGGCTTCCGGTCCGGGGCAGGCGGATGCGGTGCCGCCCGAGGTGGGCAGCGTTCCCGAGGCCGGTGCCTGGCTGGAGGCCGCGCGCGCGGACGTGCAGGCGCGGCTGGACGCGCTGAAGGCCGAGGAGGCCGCGGCCGAGGGGCGCGTCCGCGCGGCGCGCGAGGCCCGCGCGGCCCTGGACACGCAGCGCACGCGGCGCGAGGCGGCGGCCGACATGCTTCGCCGCGCCGAGGAGGCCCTCACCCGCGCGGAGGGCACCCTCAAGGAAGCGCAGGCCCGTGTCGACGCGGCCGACGCGACGCTGAAGCAGGTGCTCGCGGACGTGGGGCCCGTCTTCGCGGCGGACGAGGGCTGGGAGGCGAAGCTGGACGCGGACCCGGCCACCTTCCGCCGCAAGTGCGGCGAGCGCGTCGCCCTCTGGAAGTCCAGGGAAGAGGCCGCGAAGAAGGCGCAGGAGCGCGAGCAGACGGAGCAGCAGCACCGCGCCCGGGCCCAGGGCCTCGTGGACGTCAGCAGCCAGCACGCCGAGGAGCAGGCGAAGCTCGCCACGCTCAAGGAAGAGGAGCGCGCCGGGGTGGCCCGTGCCCGCGCGGCGCTGCTGGACGGCCGCCCCACCGAGGAGGTGAGGGCGGAGCTGCGGGCCCGGGTGGACGCGGCGGTGGATGCCTTCGAGCGGGCCCGCGAGGCCGCTGACGCCGCGAAGCAGGCGGAGCGCGTGGCCACCGCCCGCGCCGAGGATGCCGTGCGCGCGCTGGCCGAGGCCGTCGAGGCCCGGGAGTCGGCGCGGGCCGCGCTGGCGGCGAGGCTCTCCGAGCGGGGCACCACGCTGGAGGCGGTGAAGGCGCTCCTGGCGCACGACGCCGCGTGGTGCGAGTCCGAGGAGAAGGCCCTGGCGGCGCTGCGCGAGGCGCTCGCCCATGCCCGCGCGGTGCTGGTGGAGCGGCGCGAGCGGCGCACCCGTCACGAGGAGTCCGGCCCGCCGTCCCTGTCCGAGTCGGAGGCGGGGCCCGCGTGCGAGCGGCTGCGCGCCGACGTCGAGGCGCGGCGCCGGGGCGAGGCCACGCTGCGTGCGCGCCTGGAGGCGGATGACACCGCCCGCGCGCGGCACGGCACGGAGGCCGCGGCCCTGGAGGAGCGCCGGCGCGAGGCCGAGGTGTGGAAGACGCTGGGAGACCTCATCGGCTCACACGACGGCAAGCGCTTCAAGGTGTTCGCCCAGAGCCTCACGCTGGACGCGCTGCTGCTGCACGCCAACGCGCACCTGCGCGAATTGGCGCGGCGCTACCGGCTGATGCGCGTGCCCGGCCACGATTTGGACCTGCAGGTGGTGGACGGGGACATGGGTGACGAGGTGCGCAGCGTGGCCAGCCTCTCCGGCGGGGAGAGCTTCCTGGTGTCGCTGGCGCTCGCGCTGGGCCTCGCGTCGCTGTCGTCCGAGACGACGCAGGTGGAGACGCTCTTCATCGACGAGGGCTTCGGCACGCTGGACCCGGAGACGCTGGAGGTGGCCCTGGCCACGCTGGACGCGCTCCAGGCCACCGGCCGGCAGGTGGGCATCATCTCCCACGTCAGCGGGCTGGCCGAGCGCATCGGCGTCCAGGTGCGCGTGGTGAAGCAGGGCGGGGGCCGCAGCCGGCTGGTGGTGGAGGGAGACCCGGGCATGGTGCCGCCCGCCGTGGGGCAGCAGGTGGCGTGAGGGGGCCGGAGCCTCAGCGCTCCGTGCCCATCAATCCCCGCACCACGGCGGCCACCGCCAGCGGCGTGGCCACCCGGTCGTCACACAGCGGCGCGAGCGCGCGGGCGAACTGCTCCGCGGACTTGAAGCGCTGCGAGGGGTTGGGGGCCAGCGCCCGGTCCAGCACCAGGGCGAGTCCGTCGGACACCCGCGGCACCAGCGTGCGGATGGGCGTCACCCGGCCGCCGCGGATGGAGGACTCCACCGCGTCCCCGGGGCCGGAGGGGAAGGGCGACTCCAGCGACAGCAGCTCGTACAGCAGCACCGCCCCCGCCCACAGGTCCACGCCCACGGATACGTCGCCCGCGAGCAGCTCCGGCGAGCGGTAGTGCTGCTTGCCCAGCCGCCGCGCGTCCAGCGCCGCGCCCGCGCGCGAGCGGGCCACGCCGAAGTCCGCCAGCTTCACCTCGCCCGTGCGCGACAGCAGCACGTTGTGCGGGGACACGTCACAGTGCACCACGCCCAGGGGCCGCCCCGTGGGGCTGGTGGCCTGGTGCGCGTGCGCGAGCGCCTCCATCACCTGCCGGACGATGAGCACGGAGATGTCGACGGGCAGCTCGATGCGGCGGCGCCGGCACTGCGCCAGCACGCGGCCCAAATCTGGCCCCTCCACCAGCTCCAGCGCGAGGTAGCCGCCGTCCGGCAGCTCGCCGTACTCCACGAAGCCGACGATGTGCGGGTGGTGCAGGCACCGGGCCAGCTCCGCCTCGTGGAGGAGCTGCTCGTGGGCCTCGGCGTCATGCGCGCGCTCCGGGCGCACGCGTTTGAGGGCCACCTGCTCGCCGGCCCGGGGGCCCTCGCGCACCTTCGCGAGGAACACCTCCGCCATGCCGCCGCGCCCCAGCCGCGACAGCAGCTCGAAGCGGCCACAGTCGCGCGGCCAGGTCTCCGACACGCCGTCCATCGTCAGCCCAGGCCACCCGCCAGGCTCGCCAGGTAGCGGTCCAGCGTCTGGGAGAAGGTGACGTCGTCGCTGAGGAACGCGAGCCCCACGCCGCCGGTGTACGGGTCGTCCACCACGTGCACCACCACCGCGTCCCCCTGCAGCCGCTCGCCGTTGGGCAGCTTCACGTCCACGGTGACGACGCTGTCGGGCTGCGGCCGGTGCGCGGTGCGCACGAAGAGGCCTCCGTTGGAGATGTTGAGGGCGTGCTCGCGCACGAAGTCCAGCTCGGTGCGGAACTCCAGCTCCAGCTTCACCGCGAAGCGCCGCCCGCGCCGCTGCGGGCTGCCGGGAGGCGCCACCTGCACACGGTGCGTCTGCACCCGGGCGGCCGGCGGCGGAGGCGGCGGCGTGGAGGACTCCCCGGGCGACCCGGTGGAGGAATCCGTCTCCTCCGGCGCCGCCCCGGCGCGCTCGTCGGCGGGCGCGGGCCGGGGGGGCTCCGCCGGCCGGGCGACGGCGGGCGTGCGCCCCGGCGGCGTGGCCCGGCCCGGCACGGGCGCCTCCAGCGGGTTGGGAGGCGGGCCCGAGGGACGCGCGCCGCTCAGGGCCAGCCGGCCCAGGTGCTGCTGCAGCGCCCGGGCGGCGGCGCCGCGCTCGTTGCCCGCGTACGGGGTGCCAGCGCCGAAGGTGGTGGCGCGGAAGCTGTCACGCTCGGCCTTGGGCAGGCGCCACAGCTCCACGAAGGTGCCGCCGGTGCGCTTCACCTCTTCCGCGAGCCGCTCCACCGCGGAGCGCGGATAGCCGGGCGCCTCCACCTTCACCTCGAGGCCGGCGTCCTCCGCGCGCAGCGCCACCACGAGCTGCAGCGACTGGGCCGTGGGCAGCAGCGCGCCGAGCCCCTCCACCCAGGCCGCTACGCGCTCCGGCGGGGCCGAGCCATTCCACAATGCCGCAAGACCGAAGACGGGCACGGCCGCGAAGATAGCCGAGCCCTCCCAC
>NZ_JABBJJ010000562.1 GCF_012933655.1 Pyxidicoccus fallax
GGCTGGGGGCGGCGGTGGCCCGCAGACTCATCCGCGAGGGCGCGAAGGTGGCCCTCTGTGCCCGGGGCGTGGAGCGCCTGGAGGCCACCGCGGCGGCCCTGCGCGCCGAGGGCGGGGACGTGCTCACCGTCCAGGCCGACGTCTCCAAGGAATGGCAGGTGGAGCACTTCGTGGACGCCGCGCACGCGCGCTTCGGGCGGGTGGACGCGCTGGTGAACAACGCCGGCACCGCCGCCGCGCGGGCCTTCACCTCCGTGAGCGACGCGGAGTGGGAGGCGGACCTGCAGCTCAAGCTGTTCGCCGCCATCCGCGCCTCGCGGCAGGCGTTTCCCCTCCTGAAGGAGGCCGGGGGCGGCGCCATCGTCAACGTGCTGGCCATTGGCGCGAAGACGCCGGGGGCCAACTCGTCGCCGTCGTCGGTGTCGCGCGCTGCGGGCATGGCGCTGACGAAGTCGCTGTCGAAGGAGTGGGGGCCGCACGGCATCCGCGTCAACGCGGTGCTGGTGGGCATCGTCGAGAGCGGCCAGTGGGTGCGCCGCGCCCACGAGGTGGGCAAGCCCGTGGAGTCCTTCCAGCAGGAGATGGCGCGCCACGCGGGCATCCCCCTGGGCCGGGTGGGCAAGGCCGAGGAGTTCGCGGACCTCGTCGCCTTCCTCCTGTCCCCCCGGGCCGGCTACATCAGCGGCACCGCCATCAACGTGGACGGCGGCCTGTCCTCCGCCGTGTAGCCCCCCGCTGTCAGGAAACACGCCCGCTCCCGTCCGTGCACGGTGACGACGGCCTCGCGGCCGTCTGGTGACCGCGGCTGCTGACCCGAAGGTCCCACCATCTCCTCCGTCACGTCCCCCTGGGGCCCGTCGTCCACGGGCACCAGGGCCATTCCCGAGCTGGGTCATGCAGCCGAACCTGAATCGGCTCCTGCGGGCGCTTGCCCGCGAGGGGCTCGAGGTGACCTATGACGGTCGCCTCTACACCGTGCGCCTGTCGGGCGACGCCAATGCGCCGCCCGCCGAGGTGCTCCTCCCGCCGGACCTGCCCGTGGAGGGCAAGGCCTTCCGGCAACTCGCCAACCTCGCCTCCCTGAAGCACCCGGGCGGCGGCCAGGTGCTGCGCGTGCGCGCCACCCCCGACTTCCACCCCGGTGACTCCGGTGTGGCCATCGGCTCGGTGCTGCACACGCGGGGCCTGGTCGTTCCCGGCGCCATCGGCACCGACATCAACTGCGGCATGCGCCTGCACGTCGCGGACCTCACCGTGGACGCCTTCCTCGCGAAGCGAGACGCCTTCGTCGAGCGGATGAAGGGCCACTACTTCTTCGGCACGCGGGACGTCGCCATGTCCTCGCGCGCCTCGGAAGCGCTGCTGCGCGACGGCATCCCCGGGTGGTTCCTGGAGACGCTGGAGAAGCCGCTGGGCTGCGCGGGACGCTCGGACCTCGCGCAGCTCGACGCGGAAGTCGCGCGCATCCACCTGGGCGGCGCGCTGAAGGGCGCTCCGTCGTGGGCGCCCGACAGCCTCACCCGCGAGGGCGTGGTGCGCGACGCGGGGCTGGCCACCATCGGCGGCGGCAACCACTTCGTGGAGGTGCAGCGGGTGGAGGCCGTGGAGGACCGGGCGCGGGCCTGGGCGTGGGGCGTGCGCGAGGGACAGCTCGCGTTCATGATTCACTCCGGCAGCCGCGACGTGGGCAAGCACGTGGGCGTGGCCTGGCAGGAGCGGGCGCGCCGGGCGTGGCCGCAGGGGCAGGCGCTGCCGGACAGCGGCATCCTCCCTCTGGCGGACGAGCGGCTCGTGGCCGAGTACCTGGAGGCGGAGGCCACCGCGGCCAACTACGCCTTCCTCAACCGGCTGCTGCTGGCGGAATTGCTGCGCCAGACGCTGCGCGAGCTGTTCGGCGAGGTGGAGGCACCGCTCGTCTACGACGTGCCGCACAACCTCACGCTGCCGTACGAGGGCGGGTGGCTGGCGCGCAAGGGCGCATGCCCGGCGGCGGCGGAGCAGCCAGTCATCATCCCCGGCTCCATGGGAGCCACGTCCTTCCTCATGGTGGGGTGTGGCGACGCGCGCTCGCTGGAGTCCGCGTCCCACGGCGCGGGCCGGGCGCGCTCGCGCTTCGACATGGGGCGCGGCGGGGCGGACCACAGCGAGGCCGCGCTGGGCCTCACCGGCGTGGACTGCATCAGCCTGAGGGCCGAACGGCGGGTGGAGGAGGCGCCCGCGGCGTACAAGCCCATCCGCCCGGTGGTGGACTCGCAGGTGGAGGCCGGCATCGTCCGCGAGGTGGCGCGGCTGGCGCCGCTGCTCACCTTCAAGGCCTGAGAACGGGTACGGAGTCCGGCGGGCGCTTCATGGAACTTGGCGCGCCCGCCGTTCTCCGGGTTGAATGGCGCCGCCCGGGCCGTTGCCCGCGCCATTCATGCAGCACACGGGAGAGGGGAACATGCAAGACAACTTCGGGACGCCGGTTTCGCCTGGGGGCTCGAGCGCGGGAGCGCGCGAGGCCGTGTCCCTGCCCGCCATCCTGCTGATGGTCACCTCCGCGCTGACGTTCCTCTACGGCGTGGTGAGCCTCGTCCGGCCCATCGGCGAGGACGACAGGGCGATGATTCAGCAGATGATGGAGGACCCCAACATGGCGCCCATGCGGGGCGTCATGGAGTTCGTGCTGTCCTCCAGCGGGCGCTTCCTCCTCAGCCTGCCGTCGCTCATCATCAACGGGCTCATCTTCTTCGGCGCGCTGAAGATGCGCGGCCTCCAGAGCTACGGCCTGGCGACCACCGCCAGCATCCTCGCGCTCATTCCCTGCTGCGGCCCGTGCACCTGCCTCGGCATCCCCCTGGGCATCTGGGCCCTGGTGATGCTGCGCAAGCCCGAGGTCCGCGCGTCCTTCACCTAGCGCCTCTCAGGCCCCGGGCCGCTTCCACCGGGGGCCCGGGCCTCTCACGGCGTCGCCGGCTCCAGCCTCGACGCCGTGGCCGGTCGCCGCTTCTGCATCCGCACGCAGGCCAGCTGCACCTCGGCCGTCAATGGCCGCCGCGCCGCGTGCAGCCACACGTAGCCGTGGTGCCGGTAGAAGGGCTCCGCGTTGAGGCTGGCGTCCAGGCCCAATAACGGCACCCCGGCCTGCCACGCCACGGACTCCAGCGCGGCCAGCAGGGTGGAGCCCACGCCGTGCCCCACCTCCTCCGGCACGACGTAGAGCGCCTCCAGCTCGCCCGCGCGCGCGTCCACCTGGCCGAAGCCCACCATGCGCCGGCCGCGCTCGGCCACCAGCACGGTGCGCGGCTTGTCCGGCCGCAGGTAGCCCTCTGGCCGGAGCAGCCGCACCCAGGTGCTCACCTCGTGCGGCGCGTAGACGCCCACGCAGAGCGCCTCCACCGCACGGGTGTGGATTCGCCAGAGGGTGCGCCGGTCCGACTCCCGCGCCGGCCTGAGGTGGAGTCCCCCCGCCGCACCCATGGCCGCCTCACGTCACCTTCATGCCCTTGGGGATGACCACCACCCCGGCCGGCGTGACGTGGAAGCGCCGCTTGTCCTCCACCGGGTCGTAGCCAATCGTCATCCCCGGCGGAATCTCCACGTTCTTGTCGATGATGGCCCGGCGGATGCGGCAGCGCCGGCCGATGGTGACGTTCTCGAAGAGGATGCAGTCCTCCACCTCCGAGTACGAATTCACCCGCACCTTCGGGGACAGCACCGAGCGGTGCACATGTCCGCCGGAGATGATGCAGCCCTCCGCCACCAGCGAGTCCGTGGCGTGGCCCACGCGCTCGTGCTCCTTGTCCGCGAAGACGAACTTGGCCGGCGGGTAGTTGTTGGGCTGCGTGTGGATGGGCCAGCGGTCGTTGTACAGGTTGAACACCGGGTCGACCTGCACGAGCTCCATGTTGGACTCGTAGAACACGTCGATGTTCCCCACGTCCCGCCAGTAGCCGCGCTCCTTCGCCTCCTGCCCCGGAATCTCGTTCTGGGCGAAGTCGTACACGTACACCGGCGCGCTCTTGTACAGCTCGCTGATGATGGACTTGCCGAAGTCGTGCGCGCTCGCCTCGTTCGCCGCGTCCCGCACCACCTCCTGCACCAGCACGTCCGTGTCGAAGAGGTAGTTGCCCATGGACGCCAGGCACATCTTCGGGTTGCCCGGCATGGGCGGCGGATTCTTCGGCTTCTCCAGGAACTGGAGCATCCGCCCGTCCGGCCCCACGTCGATGATGCCGAACTCGCGGCCCTGCTCAATCGGCACCGGAATCGCCGCCACCGTGCACGCGGCCTTCTTCGCGCAGTGGAAGTCCAGCATCTGCCGCGTGTCCATCCGGTACACGTGGTCCGCGCCGAAGACGAAGATGTGGTCCGGCTCCTCGTCGGTGATGATGTTGAGGTTCTGGTAGATGGCGTCCGCGCTGCCCTTGTACCAGTCCAGGCCCGTCCGCATCTGCGCGGGCACCGGCTCCACGTAGTGCCCCAGGAAGGCCGTCATCCTCCAGGCCCGGGACAGGTGGTTGTTCAGCGAGTCGCTCTTGTACTGCGTCAGCACCTTCATCCGGTACACGCCGGAGTTCGCGAAGTTGGAGAGGACGAAGTCGATGATGCGGTAGCGACCGCCGAACGGCACCGCGGGCTTGGCGCGCTCGCGGGTCAGGGGCTCCAGGCGGGTTCCCGCACCTCCTGCCAGAATCATTGCCAGCACTTTGGACATAGTTGGCGCGGACGTTACCCAGCCGCTCCCGCCCCACAAGGGCACACGCG
>NZ_JABBJJ010000563.1 GCF_012933655.1 Pyxidicoccus fallax
GGCTCGCTCATGAGGCTCGGGCGGGGCGCGCGGCGTACGCCGTCTCCAGCGCGTGCACCAGCGCGCCGGTGTCGAAGGGTTTGGAGAAGACGCCCGAGGCGCCCGCCGTCAGGCTCGCGTCCGGGAAGGCGGTGATGACGAAGGTGGACAGGTTCGGGTAGCGCGCGCGCAGCCGCCGCAGCGCCTCGCCGTCCGGGCCGCCCGGCACGCGCAGGTCCACCAGCGCGGCGAAGGGCTCCACACAGGAGATGCGCTCGGTGTCCAGCACCGAGTGCGCCGTCACGCACGAGAAGCCCTTCGCGCGCAGCACCTCGGTGAGGTTGTCGCTCAGCGCCGGGTCGTCCTCCACCAGCACCACCAGCCCATCGCGCCGCGCCCCGGACAAGAGCCCCACCAGCGTGGGAATGGGCACGGGCTTGGGCAGCACGGCGAGGAGCCCCTCGCGGCGCGCCGTCTCCAGGTCGTCCTCCCGGGGGTACGCGGTGATGACCACGGCGGCCAGCCCCGGGTCCACCCGGCGCAGGTGGTGCACCGCGTCCGCGCCGCTCATGCCGGGCATGCGCATGTCCGTCAGCAGCGCGTCGAAGCGCGTGGTGCGCGCCAGGCGCACGGCCTCGTCACCGCTGGTGACGACGGTGGCCTGGTCTCCTTCGTCGCGGAGGATTTCGGCCAGGTTCTCCGCGAACGCACGGTTGTCATCCAGCAGAAGGTACCGACGCATGCGCGTCCTCCGCGGGCATGAGGGGAAGCCGGAGCACGAAGCGCGCGCCGGCACCGGGACGGGGAGCATAGGCGATGGTGCCGCCGTGGCGCTCCAGGATGCGCCGCACCAGCGGCAGGCCCAGGCCGATGCCGCGCGCCTTCGTCGTCATCAACGGCTCGAAGAGGCGGCGGCGGATGGCGTCGCTCACGCCGGGGCCCGTGTCCTCCAGCACCAGCTCCGCGATGCCCGGCTCGGGCGTTGTCGCAGACAGCGACACGCCGCCCCCCGTCTCCTCCAGCGCCTGCACCGCGTTCTCCAGCAGGTTGACGAACACCTGGCGCAGCTGGCCCGCGTCGCCCTGCACCGGCGGGAGCGAGGGCAGCCCCTCCTCGCGCACGACGACGGACTCCGGCCGCTGCACGGCCTTGAGCGCCTCCTGCCACACCTCGTCCAGCCACACCTCCTGCCGCTGCAGGGGGCGGTCGCGAATCATGTCGAGGAGGTCGGAGACGATGCGGTTGGCGATGCCCACCTGCTCGCCGATGCGCTCCAGGTGCTTGGCGGTGCGCTCGTCCACGGCGCCGGGGCGGCCCTTGAGGATGTAGAGCGACGTCTCGATGACGCCCAGCGGGTTGCGCAGCTCGTGGCCGATGGAGCCCACGAGCTGGCCGAACGTCGACAGCCGCTCGCTGCGCGCCTGCTGCGCCTGCATGTCCTCGCGGTAGGTGTGGAGCATGATGGCCAGCTCCAAATCGAGAATCTTGCCCAGCGCCATGCGCGCGGCCCGCAGCTTCTCCGGCTCCTGGAGGTAGGCCGTGTCGATGACGGCGTTGAGCTCCTGTCGCAGGACGTTCATCGCGCCGAACATGTAGTGCTGCGGCAGGGAGATGCGCACGTGCATGCGGCCGATGCGGCAGCGCAGCGCGTAGTACGCCTCGTCCCAGGGGCCGCGCATCAGCTGGCTCATCCATATCTCCAGCGTGCCGCGCAGGTGGCCGACCTGGCTCTCCCCGCCCTCCAGCGCCTGACGCGCGCCCTCGTGCTCCAGGATGCGGTCGTAGAAGATGCGGGCGATGCGGGGGAAATGGGGCTGGGCGATGACGTGCAGGGCGACGAGCGCCTGCTCGTCCCGCTCGTTGAAGCCCACGTACCGCTTCAGTTCCTCGAACAGGGTTTCCGCCATGGTGTTTGGGGTAGGAGCCTAGCCAGGACGAACGCGCGGCGGCACGTGAATCCTCCTGGCACCTGTCCTCCACCGGCGCTTCAGCCGGCCTCGGGCGCCGGGGCCCACGGCAGGGCCTCCACGGCGCAGCCGGCGCGCCGGGCGACCTCCATGAGGAGCAGCTCCCGCTGGACGCGCAGGTCCAGCCGGCGGCGCTGCTGGTGCTTGAGGAAGTGGAGGCGGTGGACCACCTCCATCATCGACGCCTCGCCCGAGCCCAGGCCCAGGACGGCGGCGCCCAGGGCCTCCTCGGCCACCGGCAGCAGCTTGTCCTCCACCATGCCCAGGCGCCGGTCCAGCGCGGCCAGGTCCGCCAGCAGCCGGTCCACCTCCGGAGGCAGGGGCGCGGCGCGGCCCGTGCGCGCGAAGACGAGGCCCGCCAGCGCCTCGCGGTCCAGTGCACCGTCCGGGTTCCAGGGCGGGGGCAGCTCCCCCGTGAGCACCTGGAAGTCCGGGTCCAGCTTCCCCTGCCGCGCCAGCAGCGCCGCGCGCGCGTCCGCCAGCGCGAGAATCTCGTCGTCCGTGGCCAGGGCCTCCGCGTCCAGCGTCACCCGCTCGTGCTCGAAGATGGCCTCGCGGGGCGAGTCGGCCGACAGCTGGATGAGCCGCTCCAGGAACTCGCGGGCGCCCTCCTCGAGGCCGCGCGCCTCGGTGTTGTGGCGCAGCCACAGCTTCACGCGCGCGGGCTCCCTGCCCGGCGACTCCAGGAAGCGCGCCAGCGACAGCTCCGGCGCGCGCGGCGACTCCTTCTCCGCGGCCGGCCGCTTGGGGGCCATCAGCGGGGAGCCGGGCTCCAGCCCGCTCGCCTGCCCGGCACCCGTGGCGAGGAACAGGCAGAGGCACATCGGAATCACGTCGCGCATGGCCATGGGAGGCTCCCGTCGCCGGCCGTCCTGGCCAGCGCTCCCGGGTTGAGCAAGCCCCGCGCCACGGGTCTTCCGCTGGAGAACGGGGATTCGAGACGCAGGAAATGCGCGAGGCGATGGTGCGAGGAGAGGACGCGCAGGTCCTGCGCCGGTCGGTGGGCAGGCAGGCGCGTTACCCCTTCCGAAACGCGCTTGGAAACGCCACCTCCCAGGAAGAGGCCCAGAACGGGCCCGGGCAGCCGGGGAGCCGTCGGCGAACGCATGGTCAGGCGCGAGGACATCATCGAGAGGGACCGGGAGCAGCTCCGGCTGGCCGTGGAGGTGACGGGCCTGGGGACGTGGGACTACGACCCGCGGACGGACGCGCTGACCTGGGACGAGCGGGCGATGGCGCTCCTGGGGCTCGGGCCCTCCGACGCCCACATGGACCTGGAGGGGTTCCTCCGGCGCATCCATCCCGAGGACCGGGAGCTGACGGAGGAGACCATCCGCCGGGCGCTGCGGCCGAAGGGCACCGGCCACTACTCCCTGGAGTACCGCATCCTCGTCTTCGGAGAGGTCCGCTGGGTGGCGGCGAACGGACGGACCTTCTTCGACGCCAGCGGCCAGCCGGTGCGCTTCCTGGGGACGCTGGTGGACATCACCGCGCGGGTGCTGGGACGGACCGCCGTCGAGCGGGCCCAGCACCAGCGGGCGCGGCTCCTGGAGAGCATGTCCGACGGCTTCTACGCCATGGACGGGCAGTGGCGCCTCACCGACATCAATCCCCAGGCGGAGCGGATGCTCGACGTGCGGCGCGAGGAGTCGGTGGGGCGTCCCTTCTGGGAGGTGTTCCCGGATTCGCCCGGCACGGACCTGGAGCGGCACTACCGCCGCGTCATCGACACGGGTGAGGCGGACTCCTTCGAGACGCTCTACCCCGCCTGGAATCGCTGGTTCAGCGTGCGCGCGCACCCGAATGAGGACGGGGGCCTGTCCGCCTTCTTCCACGACGTCACCGAGCAGAAGCGCGAGCGGGAGGAGCGCGAGCGGCTGCTGCGCGAGCACGAGCGCGCGGTGGAGGTGCTGGAGCACGGGGACGCGCTGTTCGTGCTCGACAAGGACTTCCGCTTCGTGCTCGTCAACGAGAACCAGGAGCGCCTGTCGCACACACGGCGCACGGAGACACTGGGGCGCATCTTCTGGGACGTGTTCCCGCTCACCGTGCGCCCGGACTCGCGCTACTGGGTGGAGTACCACCGGGTGATGGAGGAGCGCGTGCCCGTCCGGTTCGACGCGTACTACGCGCCCATCGACATCTGGACGAGCGTGAGCGCCTACCCCACGCGCGAGGGCGGCATCGCGGTGTTCTTCCGGGACGTCACGGAGGAGAAGCGCACGGAGCAGTTCCGGGACAGGCTGCTGGGCATCGTCGGCCATGACCTGCGCAACCCGCTGAGCAACATCCACCTCACCACCCAGCTGCTCCTGCGGCGCGAGGAGGTGCCGGAGCCGGTGCGGGCGGGCGTGCGGCGCATCGCCACCAGCGCGGACCGGATGGCGCGGATGATTGACGACCTGCTGGACTTCACGCGCGCCACCGTGGGCGGCGGCATCCCCCTGAACCGGCATCCCATGGACCTGTGCGAGCTGGTGGAGGACACGGTGGCGGAGTTCGAGCTGACGCACCCGGGCCGGGTGGTGCTGGCGTGCGCGCGCGGGAGCCACTCCGGCGAGTGGGACCGGGACCGGTTGGCCCAGGTGGTGTCCAACCTGGTGGGCAACGCGCTGGTACACGGCGACGAGCAGTCCCCGGTGCGGGTCTCCGTGCGCGCGGAGAACCCGGACGTGGTGCTGACCGTGCGCAACGAAGGTCCTCCCATTCCGGCCGAGCTGCTGCCGCTCATCTTCGACCCCTTCAAGCGGGCCGGACGGGACGGCGGGCGGCGGGGCCTGGGGC
>NZ_JABBJJ010000564.1 GCF_012933655.1 Pyxidicoccus fallax
GACAGGGCACGGCCCGCCCCCGCCACCGCCGCCACGCGCCTGGTCTGCATCGCGGGCCCCAAGGCCGGCGAGGAGTTCTCCCTGGTGGAGGGCGAGTACGTCGTCGGCCGCGCCACGGACAACCCCATCTGCATCCCGGACACCTCCGTGTCGCGCAAGCACGTCATGCTGCGCCAGGTGGGCTCCGGCTGGGCGGTGAGTGACCTGGGCTCGGGCAACGGCACGCTCGTCAACGGAGACGTCATCGGCGACGAGACGCCCCTGGCCAACGGCGACGTCATCACCCTGGGCGACACGGAGCTGCGCTTCGAGGACGTGGCCAACTCCACGATGATGGTGTCCACGCCCTCCAGCGGCTCGCGGCCGGCCCGTCCGGCGCCGGGCGCCAGCGGCAGCCGGAGCGCGGTGCCGTCCCGCCCGCCGCCGCGCCCGGAAGGCGGACGCGTGCGCACCGCCCGCTCGACGGCCGCCACGCCGCCCAGTCCCGAGGCGAAGAAGAAGAAGCTGCGCATCCAGCTGGCCGTGGCCGGCGTGGTGGTGGTGCTCTTCGCGGGCCTGGGCGCGCTGCGGGTGAGCATGAACCGCCAGCAGGCCGCGGCGGCCGCGCAGGCCCAGCAGATCAAGGCCCAGCGCGAGCTGCTCGGCGCGATGTTCCAGGAAGCGAAGAACCTGGTGCGCGACAGCAAGTGGGAGGAGGCCCAGGCGAAGCTGGAAGAGCTCCAGGCCCAGGACCCCGAGTACCCGAACCTGGCGGACTACCTGGCGCATGCGGAGCGCGAGATTCCCATCCAGCGCCGCCTCGCGGAGGTGCAGGCGGCGCTGGCGAAGGGCGAGCTGGGCAAGGCCGCCGCCGCGCTGCCCAAGCCGGACAAGACCGAGTTCCAGAAGGACCATGTGCGGGTCGCCACGCGCGCGCTGGCGGACGCGGCCGACAAGCGCACCCGCGAGGCGCGGGCGATGCTGGACGGCGGTCAGCTCGACCCGGCCAAGGCCGTCACCGACGACGTGCTGGCGGCCTTCCCGGACCACCGCGACGCCAAGCTCATCAACGAGCAGGCGGCGCAGGCCATCACCCAGCGCGACGCGCCCAGGCCCGTTTTCCAGGGGCCCGCGCCCAAGCCGTGGGAGCCCGCCGTGGAGCGCTACCGCGACGGTGACATGTCCGGCGCGGTGGCCATCCTCAACGCGTGCATGGCCAAGGCGCCGCAGTGCAAGAAGCTGCTCGGGCAGATGACCGAGTTCGGCAACCTCTACAAGCGCCTGGAGGACCTGGACGCCAAGGGGCTGTCGAAGCTGCTGGCGCTGGACAAGGACATCACGGACAACCGGCCCAGCAAGATGGCGCGCAACGCGGGCACGCGCGCGGCCACCATCTTCTACAAGGGCGCCACCGCGGCGAAGGCGGCCGGCCAGTGGTCCCGCGCCATGGAGTACGCGCGCCGCGCGCTGCAGGCGGACCCGGGCCACGCGGGCGCCACCAACATCATCAGCGAGATGAAGACGAAGGCGAAGGACCTGTACCTCTCCGCCTACTCCATCAAGGACTCCGCCCCCGAGGACGCGCTGCCCAAGTTCAAGGACGTGGTGTCGATGACGCCGCCCGACGACGAGTACCACCAGAAGGCGCAGACCTGGGTCGAGAAGCTGTCGCGATGAAGAAATCCAAGGGAGGGCCTCCGCCGCCGGTCACCCCCGGCCTCCAGGGCGATTTGTTCGGCTCGCCGCCCGCCCCGTCCCAGGACGCGGGGACGCCGGAAACGGGCGCGGACCGCACGGGCGGCCGCGTGGTGGCCATGCCCCGCAAGCCGCCCCCGCCTCCACCGCCGGTGGACGCGGACGGCACGTCGCTGCTGGGGCCGCTGGAGGGCGCGCCTCCTCCGCCGCCGAAGCCGGAGCGCCTGGTGCTGACGGTGGGCGAGCTGACGCGGCAGCTGAAGCAGACGCTGGAGTCGCGCTTCACGCGGGTGATGGTGCGCGGCGAGGTGACGGGCTTTCGCGGGCCCAATGCGCGCGGGCATTGGTACTTCTCGCTGAAGGACCCGTCGGCGGCCATCGACGCGAAGGTGTGGGCGTCCCTGGCGGCCCGGCTGCGCTTCATGCTGCGCGACGGCATGGAGGTGGTGGCCGAGGGCAGCGTGGACCTGTACGAGCCGCAGGGGCGCTACAGCCTCATCGTCCAGCGGCTGGAGCCGGTGGGGGAGGGCGCGCTGGCGCTCGCCTTCGAGCAGCTCAAGGAGCGGCTGGCGGCCGAGGGGCTCATCGGCGACCGGCGGGTGCGCCCGCCCAGGCCGCTGCCCTTCCTGCCCCGGAGAATCGGCATCGTCACCAGCCGCACCGGCGCGGCGCTCCAGGACTTCCTGCGCGTGCTGCACTCGCGCAACCCGCGGCAGAGCGTGCTGCTGGCGGACGCGCGCGTGCAGGGCGAGGGCTCCGCGGTGGAGGTGGCCCGGGCGATTGAGCGGCTGTCGCGCACGGACGTGGACGTCATCGTGGTGACGCGCGGCGGTGGCTCCGTCGAGGACCTGTGGACGTTCAACGAGGAGCTGGTGGCGCGCGCCATCTTCGCCTCGCCGGTGCCGGTGGTGTCGGCCATCGGCCACGAAATCGACTTCACCATCTCCGACTTCGTGGCGGACTGGCGCGCGCCCACGCCCAGCGCGGCGGCGGAGCGGCTGGCGCCGGTGCTGGCGGACCTGGAGCTGACGCTGGCCACGCAGGCCGGGCGGCTGCGGCGCGCCATGGAGCGCCGGGTGCTGGAGCTGCGCGAGGAGCTGGGCGGGCTGGAGGCCCAGCTGGAGGACCCGCGGCGCGCCATCAACCACCAGCGGCTGCACCTGTCCGAGCAGGTGGAGGCGATGATGCGCGTGCTGCGCCCCGCGGTGCGCGAGCACCGGGAGCGGCTGCGCGCGCTGTCGGAGCGGCTGCAGCGGGCCCGGCCCCAGGCGCGGGTGAGCGAGCAGCGGGCGCATCTGCTCAAGCTGGCGATGCGGCTGTCGGAGGCGGCGCGCTCGGGCGTGGCGGGGCGGCAGGCG
Source organism: Pyxidicoccus fallax (assembly GCF_012933655.1). Classification (GTDB taxonomy): domain Bacteria; phylum Myxococcota; class Myxococcia; order Myxococcales; family Myxococcaceae; genus Myxococcus; species Myxococcus fallax. Next base: position 3,033 of record NZ_JABBJJ010000564.1, read on the forward strand.
GCGCTGGCCTCGGCGCGGCTGGGGCTGGAGCGGGCTTCACCAGCGGCGCGGGTGGCGAAGGAGCGTGCCCGGCTGGCCGCGCACCGGGCACGGCTGCTGGCGCTCCAGCAGGGGGCCCTGGCGGACGCGCAGCGGCGTTTCCAGCGTCTGGAGGGACGACTGGACGCGATGAGTCCGTTGAAGGTGATGTCGCGCGGATATTCGGTGGTGTTTCGCCAGCGGGATGGCGCGGTGGTGCGCACCAGCGCGGACGTGCAGGTGGGAGAGCGCCTGGGCATCAAGCTCGCGATGAACGGGGCGAAGACGCTGGCGGGGTGTGAGGAAGTCGAAGCCACCGTGACGGGGTTGAAAGGGCCGGTGGACTGCTGACGGGCCACCCTCTAGAGTCCCGCGCCCCACACGGGGAGGTGGAAGGCTGTGGCGAAGTCGGACAAGGCGTCCAAGGCGGACAAGGCGGCGGCGGAAGCCGAGGTTCCCGAGCAGTACGGGGACGTGGTGGCGCGGCTCGAGGAGACGGTGAACCGGCTGGAGAGCGGGGACCTGTCCCTGGAGGACTCGCTCAAGGCCTTTGAAGAGGGCATCCGGCTGGTGCGCCGCGGCGAGAAGCTGCTCACCGAGGCCGAGCAGCGAATCGAGCAGCTGCTGCTGGACGAGGACGGCAAGGACGTGGTGGCGCCGCTGTCGGTGGCGTCGCGCCCGGCCTCACCGGCGGCCCCCCGGGTGCCTGCTCCCCCCAAGCCTCCGCCGGAGGATGACGTCCCGTTCTGAACCGTTCGGGCGCCCACTCCGGCATGGCGAAGCCCAAAATCACCATCGTCGACGATGACCGCGACACGCGGGAGCTGCTGGCGGCGGCCCTCGAGGACGAGGGCTTCGAGGTCACCATGGCCGCCAATGGCCTGCGGTTGATTGCCTCGCTGCAGCTCCACCGGCCGCACGTCATCCTCCTGGACGTGAACATGTCCTGGATCGACGGCTTCGAGCTGTGCCGGGCGGTGAAGAAGAACGAGAACTTCCGGGACATCCCCGTCGTCTTCATCAGCGGGCGAGGGGACCCCGCGGACAAGCGGCACGGCCTCGAGGTCGGCGCCGCGGACTACTTCGTCAAGCCGCTGGACATGGACAAGCTCGTCAAGCGCATCCACGAGCTCGTGGCCGCGCGGGCTTCGGCTTCCTAGAGGAGCACCGACTCTTGGCATCCTTCGACCTGGACTCCTTCCTGGGCGCCCGACAGGCGCGGGTGGAGGCGCTGCTGCGCGAGCGGGGAGACCTGCTCGTGCCGTCCGGCACCCCGCCGAAGCTGGCGGAGGCGATGACGTACTCGCTCATGGCCGGCGGCAAGCGCCTGCGCCCGGTGCTGTGCCTGACCTTCGCCGAGACGGTGGCGAGGTCCAGCCTCGCGTCCGGCGTGGTGGCGGACGCGGCGTGCGCGCTGGAGTACGTGCACACGTACTCGCTGGTGCACGACGACCTGCCGGCCATGGACGACGACGACTACCGGCGCGGGCGGCCCACCAACCACAAGGTGTACGGCGAGGCGATGGCCATCCTCGCCGGGGACGCGCTGCTGACGGAGGCCTTCGCGCTGGTGGCGGGCGGGCCGGAGCCGGTGCGCGCGGCGCTGTGCCGCGAGCTGGCGGTGGCGGCGGGCGCGGCGGGCATGGTGGG
>NZ_JABBJJ010000565.1 GCF_012933655.1 Pyxidicoccus fallax
CACCAGCACCGCCGCCCCCACCCCCACCGTGTCCGTGACGACGTTGAAGCAGTGGTGCATGCCGTAGATGAGGTAGACGTACGCCCGCCCCGGCGGCCCGAACATCACCTCCGTGCGCGGGGTGACACCCTTGGCGGCATGACACGCCAGGTCGTGCTCCCCGATGTAGGCCTCGGTTTCCACGATGCGGCCCACCCGCCGCCCGCCGGGCCCCTGCACCACCAACAGGGTGCCGAGCAGCTCCCGGGCCACGGTCAGCGCGGGGCGCGCGTAGAACTCTTCCAGCAAACAGTTCACTTGAGGATTGTACCCACGGCCACCCCACGCCGCCGCTCGCAGTCCCTTCCGTCAGGCAGCGGAGCCCCCGCGCAATAAGAGGTGTCGGAGCAGTTCACACCGGCGCGGGGCTGGGGCAGATTGCGCCGCACCATGTCCACACCTGGCCGGCTCTCCGGTCTCCTGCTTCCGCTCTTCTCGCTCCGCTCCCAGACGGACTTCGGCATCGGCGACTTCGGTGCCCTGGACGGCCTGTTCGGCTGGATGAAGGCCGCGCGCCAGCGCCTGTTGATGGTGCTACCGCTGCTGCCCACCGCGCCGGGCGACCCGTCTCCCTACTCCACGCGCTCGGCCTTCGGCCTGAACCCGCTCTTCATCGACCTGCGGCAGCTGCCGGAGTTCACCGCCTCCGGCGGCGAGGCCGCCCTGTCCGAGGAGCAGCGCCAGCAGCTGGCCGAGGCCCGCGCCGCCCCGCGCGTGCGCTACGACCTCGTCTTCCCGCTCAAGGACGCCGCCTTCGCGCGCGCCTTCGACACCTTCGAGGCCCAGCACTGGGCGCCCCAGTCCGAGCGCGCGAAGTCCTTCCAGAAGTGGCGCGACGCCCAGGGCGAGTGGCTGGAGAGCTACGCCCTCTTCACCGCCATCAGCGAGCAGGAGAACCGCCGGCCCTGGTGGGAGTGGCCCGAGGGGCTGCGCACCCGCCAGCCCCAGGCCCTGGCCGCCAAGTCCCAGGAGCTGGAGCGCCGCGTGCGCTACCACGCATGGCTGCAGTGGGTGGCAGAGCAGCAGTGGGACGCGGTGCGCGAGCAGGCCAAGGCGCGCGGCGTGCTGCTGTGCGGCGACGAGCCCTTCATCATCGGCCAGGACAGCGCGGACTGCTGGGCCCACCCGGACATCCTCCGGCGCGACGCGCGCCTGGGCGTGCCCCCGGATGACTTCTCCGCCACCGGCCAGGACTGGGGCCTGCCCTACTTCGACTTCGCCGCCATGGAGAAGGACGACTACGCGTGGCTGAAGAAGCGCGCGAAGAAGGCGGCCAGCTACTACGACCTGCGCCGCGTGGACCACGCGGTGGGCTACTTCCGCCAGTGGATTCGCGACGAGCAGACGCCCACCGGCCGCTTCGTCCCTCCGGACGAGGAGAGCCACAAGCGCCTGGGCGAGAAGCACTTCCGCCTCCTGTCCGAGGGCGCCGGCATCGTCGCCGAGGACCTGGGCGTGATTCCGCCCTTCGTGCGCCACATCCTCGCCAACCTCCAGCTGCCCGGCTACCGGGTGATGCGCTGGGAGCGCGACGACAACACCTACCGCCACCCGCACCAGTTCCCCGCCGTGTCGCTCGTCACCACCGGCACCCACGACACCGACACCATGGTGGAGTGGTGGGAAGGTGCCCGGGACGACGAGCGCCAGGCGGCCGCCCGCGCGTGGCCGGAGATGAATGGCGTGCCCATCACGCGCGAGTTCACCCCGGAGGTCCACCGCGGCATGCTCGCCGCGGCGCTCAACTCCGGCAGTGACTTGTGCGTGCTGCCCTGGCAGGACGTCCTCGGCACCCGCGACCGCATCAACCTGCCGGGCTCCATGAGCGACTCGAACTGGGCCTACCGCATCTCCCAGAACGCGAACGAGCTGCTCACCGAGCCGGAGACGAAGGACGCCGCGCAGCGCCTCGCGTGGCTCACCGCCTCCGCGCGCCGGTAGCCGCCGTCCCCGCGAGGGACTTCCGTCCGGAGGTCCCCGCCCGCCCCTTCAGTCGATGCACTTCACCTGGCCGGGGAAGCCATCGAAGATGGCGCACCGCCGGTTGGAGTTGGCGCACTCCAGCCGGTCGCAGATGTCGTCGGTGATGCACAGGGCCGGGGAGCGGCCGAAGTCCAGGAAGAGCTCGGCGCAGAACTGGTCGAACTCCTCGCAGCCGAAGGAGCCGCAGTAGGGCGCGTCCGCGAGGCTCTCGCCCTCCTTCAGCTTCACCACCTCGTCGTCATCCACGCCGCACGCGGAGCCGAGCACCGCGAGCGCGGAGAACACCAGGACGCTCTTTCGCCAGGACAGGGACATAGGGGGTCCAATCTGGCGCACCTCGGGCCGGCTTGCACGCCCACCCGCATTTCGAGACATGACCGGAGAGCGCCACCCGACACTGGCGGCGGCGCGCAGGTCTCGGAATGCGACACTGTCACCCCGCCTCTCTTGCAAGGAGCGAGTCAGCCGGGGGCCTTCCGGCTATGAACGCTCCGTGGCCGCCGCCCTTCCCCGAACCCTCCGCCTCGCCACCGCCGCCGCGCTCCTGCTGGCCGCCTCCTGTGCCACCACCCAGGAGCGGCCGCCGGGGCCCAAGGTCAACGACCTCGACATCCGGGGCACCGACGACATCAGCGAAGGTGACATCAAGGACCGCATCCTCACCTCGGAGACACCCTGGTGGGGCTTCTGGCCCTTTGGTGGCCCGCGCTACTTCGACGCCAACGCCTGGCAGGCGGACCTGCGCCGCATCCAGCGCTACTACCAGGCCCAGGGCTACTACGAGGCGGAGGTCGTCTCCGCCGAGGTGAAGCAGCAGGGGACCAACGCGGTCTCCCTCCAGGTCGACGTGAAGGAGGGCGAGCCCACCCGCGTCGCCGCCGACATCGACCCCGCCGTCCTCGACGGGCTGCCCCCCGAGTTCCGCGACGAGCACCGCGCCCGGGTGCTGGCGGACCTGCCCTTGAAGAAGGGCGACATCTTCCGCGAGGCCGCCTGGGAGGAGACCAAGGCGCTCATCGAGGACCGGCTGCACGAGCTGGGCTACGCGGAGGCGGAGGTGGGCGGCGAGGTGCGGGTGGACCTGGCCACGCGGGAAGCCATCATCGAGCTGAAAATCAACCCGGGCCTCCGCTACCGCTTCGGCAACACCTTCGTGGCCACGGACGCCAACCCCCAGGTGCCGCCCAGGCGCATCATCGAGCAGGTGCAGGGGGCCATCCAGAAGGGCGACTGGTACAGCGAGACGCGGCTGGCGGAGGCCCAGGCGCGCGTGTTCCGCATGGGCGTGTTCGGCGCGGTGAAGGTCAACCGCGGGGCGCCGGACCGCGAGTCCGGCACGGTGCCGGTGGTGGTGGACGTGCGCGAGGCGCCCTTCCGCTCGGTGCGGCTGGGCGCCGGCGTGGGCGTGGACGCCGCGCGCCAGGAGGTGCGCGCGCTGGGCGAGTGGACGCACCGCAACTTCCAGGGGGGCCTGCGGCGCTTCACCGTGCGCGGCCGGGCGGGCTACGCCTTCATCCCCAACATCCTCAACCGCGACAAGGCAGGCCCCGTCTTCGAGGTCACCACCGAATTCGAACAGCCGCGCTTCCTCTTCCGCGACCTGCGCCTGCAGACGTCGCTCACCGCGGAGCGGGGCCTGGAGCAGGCCTATGACTTCTGGGGTGGGAGGCTCCAGGCGGGCGTCATCTGGCAGCCGCACCCCAACCTCTCCATCTTCCCCTCGTACAACCTCCAGATCTACCGGCTGACGGGGCGCGTCAGCGCGGACGCGCGCGTGCCCCCCATCGTCCTGGGCTGCACGAGCACCTCCGGACAGTGCTACACGGCGCTGAGCTTCGTGGAGGTGGCCGCGGCGTGGGACCGCCGGGACGACCCGATTGCGCCGCGCGAGGGCTACTACCTGGCCATGTCGGTGCAGAAGGGCGGCGGCCCGCTGTTCGGCGGCTACGAGTACGTGCGCCTGCTGCCCGACGTGCGCTACTTCCAGCCCCTGGACGCCGACCGGCGGCTCATCCTGGCGGTCAAGGTCCGGATGGGCACGCTCAACCCGGCGAACAACTCGCCCACCTCCATCGTCACCCGCTTCTTCTCCGGAGGCGCCACGGCCATGCGCGGCTTCAACGGCCAGCGCCTGTCCCCCCTGACCGCCCTGCCCACCCAGGTGGACGAGGACGGCGACGGCATCCCGGAGGCAGTGACGCAAAACGCGCAGTGGGACACCGTGCCGGTGGGCGGCAACAGCCTCTTCGAGAGCGCGCTGGAGCTGCGCTACCAGCTCACCGACAGCCTGATGGTGGCGGCCTTCTATGACTCGGGGCTGGTCGGCATCACGAACTTCAGCGCCAAGGGCCCCCGACTGTTCGGTCCCGACCACTACCACGCCCTGGGCATGGGACTTCGCTACCTCACGGTGGTGGGCCCCATCCGGCTGGACATCGCGCGGCGGTTGAACATCGGCAGGGGATTGCCCGTCACGACTCCGGGGTACATCTATCCCGACTCCGGGGGCTGCTTCGGCCTGGGCAGCAGCTGGCGGATCAACGGTCCGAGGACACGGGGTGCCACCTACGCGGGTGCCCCGGAAGGGTTGTGCGCGCTGCATCTATCCATCGGAGAGGCGTTTTGAGCGACACCACCGCCCCGACTCCCCCACCCT
>NZ_JABBJJ010000566.1 GCF_012933655.1 Pyxidicoccus fallax
CCTGGGGGGGCGAGCGGATTGCTCCGAACGGCAGGGGGTGGAGCACGACTCGCTCGAGCGCGGGTGGCGGGCTATGGGGCCTTGCCCGTGGGCTCGGGCGGTGTCTCGACCTGGCATCGGGCAGCCTATTCCAGGGCGGAATGCGGGAGGCAGCCCCGGTGGCGCGATCCGATGATTCTTTGGCACGATCCGATTGGCGCGAAACGGAGCCGCTCGTGACTCTTGGCGTGGCCGAATTCCCGGCGCACCCAAGGACGGTTCCCATGTCGCAGGTCTGGCTCATCACTGGAAGCTCACGCGGCCTCGGTCGCGAACTCGCGAAGGCCGTGCTCGCCGCGGGGCACCGCCTCGTGGCCACGGCGCGCAAGCCCGAGCAACTGCGGGACCTCGTCGAGCAGTACGGAGACAGGGTCCGCGCGGTGGCGCTCGATGTGACGGACCCGGCCGCCGCGCGCGCCGCCGTGGCCGCGGCGACCTCCGCCTTCGGGCGCCTGGACGTCGTCGTCAACAACGCCGCCTACGCGAACGTGAGCTCCATCGAGGATGTGACGGAGGACGACTTCCGCGAGCAGTTCGAGACGAACTTCTTCGGCGTCATGCACGTCACCCGCGCGGCGCTGCCGGTGCTCCGCGCGCAGCGCGCCGGGCACATCATCCAGGTTTCCTCCATTGGCGGGCGGGGGGGAAGTCCCGGGATGGGCTCGTACCAGTCCGCGAAGTGGGCCGTGGAGGGCTTCTCGGAGGTCCTCTCGAAGGAGGTCTCCGCGCTCGGCATCCGCGTGACGATTGTCGAGCCTGGCGGCATGCGCACGGACTGGGCGGGCGTGTCGATGCGGGTGGACACCGTCAGCGAGGCGTACCAGCCGACCGTCGGAGCCTTCATGGAGCACGTCCGCCGGAACCCGGAGGTCATGCAGGGCGATCCCGCGAAGGCCGCGCGGGCCATCCTCCAGATTGCCTCGGAAGAGCGGCCGCCGCTCCGCCTGCTCCTCGGCTCGGACGCCGTGTTCCTCGCGGGCGTCATCGCCGCGGGGCGGGCGGAGGAGGACGCGCGCTGGAGGACACTCAGCATGTCGACCGATTACGATGGCCTGGTCGACTTCGCGGAGACCCCGGTGGCCCGGATGCTGCTTCCGCAGAGGAGCTGACGTGCGCGCCGATCTCGTCCCCGTTCCCAGAGTCCTGCTCAGCCGCTTGGCCGCGATTGGCGTGGATGTCGAGCGCGTGCTGCGGCAGGCGGGCCTCCTTCCGTCGCGGTTCCAGGAGGCCCGGGTCCACCTGACCACCCGCGAGTTCATGGCGCTCTGTCACGCGGTGGAAGCCCTGGGGGGTGGGCGGGACCTCGGCCTGCGCATCGGCGCCGAGGCGCGGTCGCACCACTTCGACATCGCGACGGCCGCCGCGCTCCACGCGCCGAACCTCGGCGAGGCGCTGAAGAAGCTCGCGCGATACAAGCGCCTCGTCTGCCCCGAAGAGGTGACGGTGGAGGTCGTGGGCACCGAGGCGCGCTTCAGCTTCCACTGGCTCCTCGCCGAGGGCCCCCTGCCCATGTTCCTCGTGGATGGGACGTTCGCCTCCACGCTGGCGCTGGCCCGTCTGGGAACGGGAAAGCACCTCGTCCCCAGGCGTGTCGAGCTGGCGCGGCGCCGCGCCGACGTGGAGCTGCTCACCCGCCACTTCGGCTGTCCCATCCGCTTCGACGCATCGCTGGACCTCCTCGTCTTCGACGCCAGGGCGCTGGACGAGCCGTTCCTGACGCACAACGCGGACCTGCTGTCGGTGCTCGTGCCGGGGCTCGAAGCGGCGCTGAAGGAGCAGCTCGGCCAACGGACGCTGGTGGACGACGCCCGGACGGCGCTCCGCCGCCGCATGTCCGGAGAGCGTCCCTCCGTCGAGAAGCTCGCCCGCGAGCTGCACCTGAGTCCCCGCACGCTCCAGCGCCGGCTGGAGGAGGAGGGCACGACGTATCAGGCCCTGCTCGACGAGGTGCGCCACCAGTCCGCGCGCCAGCTCCTCGTGAGCACCGACCTGGACGCCAGCGAGGTGGCGTTCCTGCTGGGCTACGAGGAGCTCAACTCCTTCACGCGCGCGTTCCAGGGGTGGGAGGGGACGACGCCCCTCCGCTGGCGTGGGGCCGAGCGGGACCGCGCCTCGCATTAGACGCGTCCCAAATCCTCCGGCGCGACTCCATCCCCGGGAAACCCAACGGGGGAGCGACGGCATGCAGGTATTGGGCAGCAAGGCGAGCAGGCACCAGGAGCGCCGCTGTGATCTCGTCTTCGAGGGCGGAGGCGTCAAGGGCATCGGCCTGGCGGGGGCCTTCTCCGTCTTGGAGGAGCGGGGCTACACGCCCCAGAACCTGGCGGGCTCCTCGGCCGGGGCCATCACCGCGGCGCTGGTTGCCGCCGGCTACCGCTCGGACGAGCTGCGGAAGCTCGTGCTCGACCTCGACTTCCGCCAGTTCCAGGACAAGGGCTGGGAGGACAAGGTGCCCCTCATCGGGAAGGCCCTCAGCCTCCTGCGAGACCAGGGCATCTACGAGGGAAGGCGCCTCTGCGAGTGGCTCGACTCGATGCTGGAGCCCAAGGGCGTGCGGACCTTCGCGGACCTGCGCACCGAGTGGGATGACCCCCGCTGGAGCTTCAAGCTCCAGGTCACCGTGTCGGACCTCACCTCGCGCCGGCTGCTCGTCCTGCCCCGGGACGCGCACCTGCTGGGCCTGGACCCGCTCACGCTCAAGGTCTCCGACGCGGTGAGGATGAGCATGAGCATCCCGGTCTTCTTCGAGCCGGTGAGGCTGATGAACCCCCAGACGAACCGGGAGCACCTGCTCGTGGACGGCGGCATCCTGTCGAACTTCCCCGTCTGGCTGTTCGACTCCGTGGGCGAGGAGCCCGACTGGCCCACCTTCGGCCTCATGCTCGTCGAGCCCGAGCCGAAGCCGCTCGAGGACGGGATGCCGGTACGGGGTCCCCGGGGCCTGAGGGGACTGCGCTCGCTGGTCCTGGGATTGACGCAGACGCTCCTGGAGGCACACGACCGGCTCTACCTGGAGCGGGCCCAGTTCGCGCGCACCATCACCATTCCCACCCAGGGCGTGGGGACGACCGAGTTCAACCTGGAGCGCGAGCGGGCGATGAAGCTCTACGAGTCCGGCCGCGCCGGAGCGGAGCAGTTCCTCGCCTCCTGGGACTTCGACGCGTACCTGAAGGAGTTCCGAGGCGACAAGCCCCACAACCGGCGCGAGTCGGTGCGCGAGGAGCTCGCCGCGGTCAGGGTCTCCGCTTGAGGTGGCCCACGGGGACGGCCCGCCCGGGAAGCGGGCCGCTCCCCGCACGCAACGCTAGTGCGCCATCGAGGCCCACGGCGTGAAGGCGTTCGTCACCTGCACCAGCGAGGGCTTGAGCCCCGGGTAGTGGCGCAGCAGGACGCTCGTCATGGTGTTGTTGTTGATCCAGTCCATGCCCGGCCGCGTGTAGAGGTTGACGTTGAAGTCCGTGGTGAAGAAGCGGTCGCTGGTCAGCCGGCGCGAGGCCATCAGCACGAAGATGCGGAAGGCCGTGTCGCTGAAGCCGAAGCCCCGGGGCGGCGCCTCGGCGAGCATCCCCACCTGCAGGTCCACCCGGTCGACGTCGCCGTACACGTCCTTCAACTGCCGGGCCCATTCGGCGTTGCGGGTGATGTCCTTGAAGCTTCGGCAGCGTGGCAGGTACATCAGCTCGCGGAAGTCGTTGTAGCGGGGGACGCCGCGCTCGCGGTCCCTCATGATGTCGATGGCGGCGAGGTCTATCTTCAGCTTCTGTCCGGGCAGCCCGTGCGGGTCCTGTGCTTCGAGGGTGCGCAGGAAGTGGGGGTAGTTGTGCAGGACGATGGCGCCGGGGTGGCTGATGCCGAAGGAGTAGCAGACGTCGTCGATGGACAGCCCGCCTTCGAAGACGGCCTGCACCTTCTCGCCGGTGATGTCCGCCATGCCGACCTCGCGCACGGGCTTCCCGTCCTCCACGCGGTACAGGCGGACGGTGTCGGGTATCAGTGAGTGCAGGCGGTAGACGGACACGAACTCCTCGGTGAGCGCGTAGGGCACCCCGAAGTGTTTGGTGGACGCGCCGGGAATGCCGCCAATGGCCTCCAGGCGGCTGAGCCGCCCGAAGACGCGGGTGACGCGCTCGGTGACCAGGCCCCACCAGTGGGCATTCATCGCCGAGCGCAGGGTGGGGTGCCCGAGGATGGCGGGGGTCCACTCCACGGTGTGGATCTTCGCCATCAGCGCCGTGTTGATGAGACGCGCGGTCTCGAAGAGCTGGTCGCCACTCCAGTCCGGGTACTCCAGCCGCAGCCGGTCCACGATGGCGTTGTGCTCCTTGGTGAAGAGCGTGTGCATCAGGCTCAGGCCCATCCACCAGTTCTGCGTGACACCGGACTTCTGCATCCGGGTGCGAGCATCCACCGGGAGCCGCTCCGCCTGGTCCTGGCCCACGAGCTTCAGCTTGCCCCGGCTGTCCTTGCCGTCGTCCTCCGAGCAGCGCAGCTCGCGTATCTCGGCCTCGCTGTTGCCATAGATTTGCGAGGCGTCCCACCAGTGCGAGCCGCGGTTGAGGTAGGTGGGCGGGCCGTCGTCGGCGCCTGGGATTCGGGTGGGGTCGGGCGG
>NZ_JABBJJ010000567.1 GCF_012933655.1 Pyxidicoccus fallax
AGAGACAGCCACGAAGGCACGGCGCTCGCTCGCGAAGGCGTGGGGGCGCAGCTGCACCAGGAAGCCCATGGGCGCCATGCGGCGCGACGCCAGCCACCGCGCCTTCAGCCGCTCCACCGCCTGGCGCATCGGCTGGGCCGCGTCCTCCAGCACGGACGCGGGCACCTCGCGCACCGTCACGCCGTGCTTGCGCGCACGGCGGAGCTGCTCGCGCAGGTTCCGGCTGCCGCGCACCACATCCTCCCAGTGCGCCGGGTCCCACACGGGCTGCTCGCCGATGGGCAGCTCCTCCATGGGCACCAGCCGCGTGAAGCGCGACTCGGTGGCGAAGAAGCACACGCGCCGGCCCGCCGCGCGCGCGGCCTCCTGGAAACCGGCCACCACGGCGGGAAGCCGCTCCGGCGCGGCGATGGGCCCACCCGCCGTCACCCACGCTCCGCCCGTGTCCACGTACGCCATGCACGCGTCACCCGCGGGGTCGAACCAGTAGCGGAAGCCCGGCTGGAGCACCTGGAACGAGGTCGCATTCCATCCGTAGCGGCGCAGCAGCTCCAGCACCCGCGCCTGCTCGCCCTCATCCACCTCTTCGTGCTCGGCGACTTCGTCCTGATTCATTGGGGGCCCATGTAATCCGCGCGGAAGGTACGTGCCGGGACGGCGCTCCGCCACGGCCGAGTCCCCTGCCTGCCCGGCGGGAGGGCCGCCCGACTTCACGTTCTCTTCACCCGGCCTCATGGCTCGAAACGCCCGTGGCATCGGCCTGCCCGACCTGCCCGCGAGCATCCGGCTCGAGGACAGCGTCTTCACCGCGCTCCTCACCAAGCCCTTCCCGGGCCTGGGCGGCGCGCTGGAGGCGGGCGGGCTGTAGCCCCTCAGCGCGGTGCCTCCTTCACCCGCGCGCGGTCCTCGGCCGACAGCAGCCCGAGGCACCGCGCGCAGTAGTGGCCGGTGCTGCGGTCCGCGGACGTGACGGCCTTGCCCTTCGCGTCCGCCATGACACAGCCCTCCGTCTCGCAGTGGGGGAAGCCCAGCGTGTGGCCGAACTCGTGGACGGCCAGGTCTCCCATGCGCCGCAGCAGCGCCTCCTGCGTCTTGCTGTGCTTCCGGTAGATGTGCGTGGACACCACGCAGGACAGGCCGCCCGTGCTGCCCAGCCCGGCGATGCCCCAGTCCGGGATGTCGCCCTTGGTGGTGGAGATCTCCGCCTCGGTGACGCCCACCACCTTCCACGCGCCCTTCGGCGGGCTCGCATCGAGGGCGTCCAGCAGCTTCTCCGCGCGCCAGCGGCGGCGGGGCGCGTGGAACGCCTCCTTCGGCAGTTCGCGCTGGGGCTCGACGCGCACCCGGACGCGCATCCGCGCCTGGAGCTCTCCGGACACGCGCTCCAGCACCTCCGGGCTCACCTTCCCGAGCGGGACGATGGCCACCACCGGCTCGGCGGGCGGGGGCGGCTCCGCCGACGCGGGCGGCAGCGCGAGCAACACGGCGAGCAACAGCCACGGCGACGGGAGCGCACGGCGGGAGAGGCGCATGGCCGCATGGTAGCTGGTTCGAAGTGGTCATATCGAATCGCGCTGGAGTGGCCATTGTCCCGACCACTTCCAGAGGCCATACGTCTTCCGGAAAGGAAGCCGCCATGTCATCCACCACCGCGACAGTGAGTCACGACCTCTCCTCCGCACCAGGACAGACCCAGCCCCTGCGCCGCACCCTGGGGTTGTGGCAGGGCGTGTCGCTCTACGTCGGCTCGGTGCTCGGCACGGGAGTGCTCGTGCTGCCGGGCGTGGCCGCGGAGACGGCGGGACCGGCCTCGGTGCTGGCGTGGCTGGGGCTGGTGCTGCTGTCCCTGCCGCTGGCGCTGACGTACGCGGCGCTGTCGCGGCAGCGGGCGGACGCGGCGGGGTTCTCCGATGCCATCGAGCGGGCCTTCGGTCCCCGCTGGGGCGCCGTCGCGGGCTGGCTCTTCCTGGCGCAGGTGCCCATGGGCATGGCGGTGGGGGCGCTCATCGCCGGCGAGTACGGCGCGAGCGTCCTCGGCGGCGGGGAGGTGATGGTCTTCACGCTCGGCACGGCGCTGGTCGTCGCGGCCTATGCGCTCAACTTCGTGGGCCTGCGCGTCAGCGCGACAGCCCAGTTGATGACGCTCGGTGTGATTGTCGTGGGCCTGGTGCTCATCGTCGGGAGCGCGCTCCAGGATGTCCAGGTCCAGGCCTTCACCCCGTTCTTCTCGCGCGGCCCGGTAACGGTGGGGCTCGCCGCCGTGCAGCTCTTCTGGGCCTTCGTCGGCTGGGAGGCCATCACCCCGCTCGCGAAGGAGTTCCGCGAGCCGCGCGACATCTGGCGGGCCAGCATGCTCGCGGTGGGCATCGTGGCCGCGGTGTACCTGCCGCTCGCCATCGTCACGATTGGCACCGGGGCCTACGGCGCGGCGACCGGTGCGAAGGCTCCGCTCGTCGTGCTGGCAGGGCACGTCTTCGGGCCCAATGCCTCGCGCGTGGTGGGCATCGCCGGGCTGCTGCTGTCGTTCATCCCGATGAACGCCTACGTCGCGGGCACCAGCCGCCTCACCTTCGCGCTGGGCGAGCGGCGCCAGCTCCCCTCGTGGCTCGGCGTCACCTCCGCCTCGGGCACGCCCCACCGGGCACTCGCGGCGCTCGGTGCCGCGGCGCTGCTCGGCCTCGCGGCGACGTACCTCGGCCGGCTGCGAATCGCGGACCTGCTCCCGTTCTCGACGTCGTCGTTCCTCGCCACCTATGTGCTGTCCATGGCCGCCGCCTCGAAGCTGCTCCGGCCTCCGCTCTCCTACGCGGCCCTCCTGTCGCTGGTGGCGTGCACGGCGGTGCTCTTCTTCGTGGGGACGTTCCTCGCCTGGGTCGCCGCCGTCACCGTCTGCGCGCTGGCCTACCAGCAGCTCGTCTCGCGGCGCCGGGCGGACTGAAGCGCCCGGTCTCGACTCCCGAGTGTGCCCCGCTCATGCGTCGTCGTCCTCCTCGCTCGCGGCCTCGGCCGCCGGCTTGCGGCCCAACAGCCGGTCGATGTCCGCGCGGGCCTCGTCCGCCTGCGCGGCGGTGATGCGCCCCACGGACGCGAGCTGGTCGACAATCCACAGCGCGCGCCGCCGCAGCGCCCGTGAGCCGGAGGAAGGCGAGCGCTTGCGCGGCGCCGGCAGCATGGACGCGAGGATGGCCCCCTGCGCCACCGTGAGCTGCGAGGCGGACACGCCGAAGTGCTCGCGCGCGCCGGCCTCGATGCCGTAGACGCCCTGCCCCCACTCGGCGACGTTGAGATAAATGGTGAGGATGCGCTTCTTCGTGAGCGCCTCCTCCAGCCGGTGGGCCAGTATCAGCTCCTTCGCCTTGCGCAGCAGGCTGCGGTCCGTGGACAGCCAGAGGTTCTTCGCGAGCTGCTGCGTAATCGTCGAGGCGCCCCGGCCCAGGCGGCGCTTCTCCCACGCCTCCTCCAGCGCCTTGCGCACCTCGGAAGAGTCCACGCCCTCGTGCCCGTAGAAGCCGGCGTCCTCCGACACCAGCACCGCGGCCACGGCGTGCTTGGAGATGGACGTCAGCGGAACCCAGTGCTGGCGGCGGCGGGCCTTCTTCCCCGCCTCCCGCGCCTCCTCCGCGCGTTGCTCGATGAGCGCCGTCGTCTTCGGGTTCTCCCGCGCCAGCGGCTCGGCGTCTGGCAGCGTGACGTACTCGTACACCGCGAAGGCGAGCAGCAGCCCCACGAGCGCGAGCAGCACCTTGCGGCGCCGGGGCCACTTCGCGCGCGGAGTGGACCGGGACGGAGGAGGAGATTGGGGCGCGGCCGGAGGAGCCGGAGGCACGGGGTCCGGCCCGGGTGCCGCGTGCACGGACTCAGGCTCCGTGGGCCCCTGAGCAGGCCGACCATCCGAAGTGGACATCAGGGCCGTGCATAGCGCCTCCCGGCCCTGGCGTCACCTCCACCCCGCTGCCGACTACCGCCGCTTCACCTTCGCCGCCGCCACCACCGGCGCGGGGCTCTTCCAGCGCTCGTCCACGGAAGCGAAGCCGGCCACCAGCTCGCCCGCGAGGTACCCGCGGTTGCGCCGGTCGCGGCGGCGCAGCCAGTCGTTGAGGACGCGGCCCTTCTCGTCCTTGCGCTCATCGGGACGCGCGAGGTTGAAGCGGCCGCGCTTCACACCGCCTCCCGCGCGGTGGACGAACGTCACCGTGCCATCCTTGCCCACGCGCTCGACGATGCCGATGTGGGTGAGGCCGTCGTTGAGGCGCCCGTCCTTGTTCCGGTCATGCGTGTCCCGGAAGAACACCATGTCCCCCACCCGGGGCGTCTCGCGCAGCGTGCCCAGCTCGCCCGCCTTGCGGTAGATGGCCTTCACCCCGTTCTCCCCGGGGAGGGTCCGCTCCGGAATCACGCTCAGCCCCGGCTTGCGGTACGCCAGCTGCGTCAGCCCCGAGCAGTCATCGTTCACCGTCGTGCTCACCGTCCGCAGCGAGCTCAGCCCCACCCAGGACTGCGCGCGCCACACGGCCCGCTCCGCCATGGAGACGGTGGCCTGACGCTTCGGCGTGCTCTTGCGCACCGCCTGCGCCTCCCCGCCCCACAGCCTGTCTCTTATACACCTC
>NZ_JABBJJ010000568.1 GCF_012933655.1 Pyxidicoccus fallax
CCCGTGCCCCCACCCCGGAGGGCCATCCGCTGTCACGTGTTCACCACTCCCGCGTCGTTTTGTCCGGCCGCATACACGCAAGAGGTGCGAAGCCGACCATTGCAGGCCCCGCGCTCCGCCCGTTAAAGGGGCCCCACCATGCCGCCGAGCCTCCTCGACACCTTCCGCGTCCTCGCCTCGTTCGACCCGCCGCGTGGCTCCCTGCGTGGGGCCCCCTGGGAGCAGTACGTGAGCTGGGCCATCTCCCAGGGCCTGGCGCCCCTGGCCGCCTACAACCTGCAGTACCGCCTGGCAGGCTCGGGGGTGCCGGAGGGGGTGATGGACCGGCTGATGGCCATCTACCAGGGCTCCGCGAACGACAACGTGATGAAGCTCGTCAACTTCAAGCAGATCGTCGACGACCTTCAGGGCCGCAAGCTGGTGCTGTTCGGAGGCGCCGCCTTCGCCGACACGCTCTACCCCCACGTGGCCTTCCGCCCGGTGACGGAGCTGCAACTGCTCATGAAGCGGCTGGATGTGGACGGCTTCGCGGGCTACCTCGCCAACCACGAGTTCAAGCCGGAGGACGCCACCGGCACCGGCGCCACCAAGGCGGTGTCCGACGGGCGCACCGTCATCCTGCTCTACTCGGACGTGCTGGGGGCGCAGCGTCGCGAGCAGGCCGCCGGCATCCTCGACCGCGCGCTGCCCATCCGCGTGTACGGCTCGTCCATCTTCCGCGCGGACCTGGAGGACGCGGTGCTGCTCACGGCCCTGGAGCACGCTCGCCAGGGCTACGAGGTCCCCTGGCTCTCCTTCATCGACCTGCGCGAGCTCGTCACCGGCGCCCAGGCCATGGGAGGCGCCTACTCCCGGCCATTAGACGTGCCCGTGCTGCTGGCCCGGGCAGCCGAGTGGCGCCTGGAGCGTGCGCTGTACACCTCGCTCGCCATCGTCGCGCGCCTCTTCCCGGAGGCCGCCCCGGCCGCCACCGCCGCCTACCCGCCGCTGCGCCGGGCCACCCGCGAGCTGCTGGACAGGACGGTGGTGGGTCCCATCAGCACCCCGGGCCAGGCCACGGCTCTCAAGGGGTTGGAGCGGGTGCGCCGTCTGCTCACAGGTCAGTGAGCCTGGCTGACTGCCCACCTGCCCTGGGGGACGGGCTTCCTTTCAATGCGCCTGTCAGCGTATGAGTCGGGCTCCGGACAATTCCCCACTGGGACTTCTTGAATGCGTATTGCCATCATCGGAACGGGCTACGTCGGCCTCGTCGCGGGCACCTGCTTCGCGGACTCGGGTAACGACGTCACGTGCGTGGACATCGACGAGCGGAAGATCCGCATGCTCCAGGCGGGCGAGGTGCCCATCTACGAGCCGGGTCTCGAGGAGCTCATCAAGAAGAACGTGCGCGAGAAGCGACTGTTCTTCACGCGCGACCTCCCGGAGGCCGTGGCCACCGCGCAGGTCGTCTTCATCGCCGTGGGCACGCCCGAGGGTGAGAGCGGCGACGCCGACCTCCAGTACGTGCTGGCCGCCGCCGAGCAGATTGGCAAGGCGATGAAGCACTACACGGTCGTCGTCGACAAGAGCACCGTGCCGGTGGGCACCGCGGACAAGGTTCGCGAGGCGGTGCGCAAGACGACGCAGCACGAGTTCGACGTCGTCTCCAACCCCGAGTTCCTCAAGGAAGGCGCCGCGCTGGACGACTTCCTCAAGCCGGACCGCGTCGTCATCGGCGTGGACTCCGAGCGCGCCCGCAAGGTCATGGCGGAGCTGTACTCGCCCTTCGTGCGCACCGAGAACCCCATCATCTTCATGGACACGCGCTCGGCGGAGCTGACGAAGTACGCCGCCAACGCGATGCTGGCCACGCGCATCTCGTTCATGAACGACATCGCCGCGCTCTGCGAGAAGGTGGGCGCGGACGTGGACTTCGTGCGCAAGGGCCTGGGCTCGGACAAGCGCGTGGGCTACCCGTTCCTCTTCCCGGGCGTGGGCTACGGCGGCTCCTGCTTCCCCAAGGACGTGAAGGCGCTGGTGGCCACCGCGCGTGACTACGGCCTGGAGCTGGACCTGCTGCGCGCCGTGGAGCGCACCAACGAGCGCCAGAAGAAGCTCTTGGTGAACAAGGCCGTGAAGCACTACGGCTCGCTCGAGGGCAAGAAGTTCGGCGTGTGGGGCCTGGCCTTCAAGCCGAAGACGGACGACATGCGCGAGGCGCCGTCCATCGAGGTCATCGAGGGCCTCATCGGCAAGGGCGCGCAGGTGGTGGCGCACGACCCGGTGGCCGCGCACACCGCCAAGCGCGTGTTCGGCGACCGCATCCGCTACGCCTCGGTGCCCTACGAGGCGCTGGAGGGCGTGGACGGCCTGTTCGTGGTGACGGAGTGGAACGAGTTCCGCCGCCCGGACTTCGAGCGCATGAAGGGCCTGATGAAGAGCCCCGTCGTGTTCGACGGCCGCAACATCTACGACCCGGAGCGCATGCGCGAGCTGGGCTTCACGTACTTCGGTATCGGTCGCCGGTGAGTCGTAGCCGCACCGGTTCCCTGGACGCGCTCACGGGGCTGCGGTTTCTCGCGGCCCTCCACGTGGTGCTGTTCCACTTCGGCAAGACGCTCGTCGCGTCGGCGCCGGAGGGGGTCCGCAACTGGGTGGGGGCGGGGTACTCCGCCGTGGGCGTGTTCTTCGTGTTGTCCGGCTTCGTCCTCGCCTGGAACTACCTGGACGGGGACGGGCGGATGGAGACAGGGACGCGCGCCTTCCTGGCCGCTCGCGTGGCCCGCGTGTACCCCGTCTACGTGCTGACCTTCCTCCTGTCCGCGCCGTCCACCATGGAGCTGTCCGTGGCGGCCAACGGGTGGAAGGTGGCCGCGATGAAGCTGGCGGTGGGCGCCCTGGGCGCGCTGTCGCTCCTCCAGGCGTGGGTGCCCAAGCTGGCGCTGTACTGGAACCCGCCGGGCTGGTCCGTGTCGGTGGAGGCCTTCTTCTACGCCTTCTTCCCCCGGCTGGCGCGGTGGCTGCCGCGGCTGCGGCCGTCGCTGCTGCCGACGGCGATGGGCGCGGTGTGGGTGCTGGGGCTGGTGCCGCCGCTGCTGTTCCTGTGGCTGCTGCCGGACGGGCCCGGCGCGGTGGACGCGCACGCGGCGGGCACGTGGATGTCGGTGCTCAAGTTCAACCCGGTGAGCCGGCTGCCCGAGTTCGTCTTCGGCGTGCTGCTGGGCTGGTACTTCGTGCGCGAGCGCGACGCGGGCGCGGCGAAGGGCAACGGGACGGTGCTGGCGGCGGCGGGACTGGCGCTGCTGGTGGCGGCGGGCGCGGCGGGCCCGCGGATTCCGTACCCGCTGATGCACAACGCGCTGCTGGCGCCCGCGTCGGGGCTGCTGGTGTACGGGCTGGCGCGGGGCGGTGGGGCGCTGGGCTGGCTCCTGTCGCGCCCGCTGCTGGTGCACCTGGGCGGGGCGAGCTACGCGCTGTACCTCCTCCAGTATCCCGCGTCGGAGGCGGCGAAGGCGCTGGCCGGGGTGCTGGCACCGTGGGTGGACATGCAGTCCCCCGTGGCGCTGCTGGGCGTGCTGCTGGCGGTGGCGGTGCCGGCGTCGGTGGCGGTGCACCGCTACGTGGAGACGCCGCTGCGCTCGCGCGTGCGCAAGGCGCTGCAGCCGTGGGTGGACGCGGAGTCCTCCGAGTCCTCCAAGCCGGTGCCCGCGCGGCCGGTGGTGCCTGGGGCCTGAGAGGCCGGGTGTGGGGCCCCGCCGTCAGCGGCGGGGCGGGAGGGCCTCAGCGCGACAGCCCGCAGGCGCGCTTGCCTTCCTCGGTCTCGATGGCGCGGCAGTCGCAGCCGTCCAGGCGCTCCTCGCAGACGAGCTCGTCCTCCTCGGTGGGCTCCACGCGGTTCTCCTCCTCCGCGGCGCGCTGGAGGCACAGTTCCCTCTCCACGGAGTTGGTGGAGCAGTCGCAGAGCTTCTCCGCGAGCTCGCGGCAGGCGCCCTTGCAGCCGGCGAGACCGGACAGGGTGGAGCAGAGGAGGGCGGCGGTGACGAGGAAGCGGCGCATGGGTGTGGCGAAGATGCCAGAAGGTCCCCCGGATGCAAGCCGCGCGAGACGCCCGCGTGCCCGGGTGGATGTTAGGGTCGCCCGCCTGCTCCGTTCCTTGGGAGGACCCATCCCATGCTGTCGCTCGTCGCCGCCGTCCTGCTGGCCGCCGCGCCCACGCCCCCTTCGCCGTCCCTGCTGAGCCCGGAGTCCGGGCGGCACCTGTCCGCGCGCCTGCTCGTGGCCCAGGCGCCGGATGCGCCCGCCGCCGCGCCGGTGTCGCCGCCCCCCGCGCCTGGCATGGACGCGGACCTGGACGCGCGCATCCGCGACCTGTCGCAGCAGGTCGCCCTGCTGCAGAGCGAGATTCGCGGCATCGACGTGAACTTCCCCATCGGCTCGTTGGTGATGGCGTACTTCGGCTACGTGCTGTCGCCCATGCTGCTGATTGGCATCCCCCTGCTCATCGTCGGCTTCGGAGAGGAGGACGAGGACGACCAGGCGCTGCTGCTGGGCTGGGGCGGGGGCCTTGCCCTGTCTCTTATACANATC
>NZ_JABBJJ010000569.1 GCF_012933655.1 Pyxidicoccus fallax
GAGGACTCCCTGCCCCGCCCCAATCCAGAGGCAGTGGTCTCCTGGTGGGCTCGGGCGCGAGCAGGCTTCAACCCGGGGCAGCGTCATCTCCGCGGCCGCCCCTGGTCCCCCGCGTCACTCCTCCAGGAACTGGAGCATGGCCCGATGCGCAGGCGTCACGCCCATGCGCTGGAGTTGTCCCTGCACAGCCAGGGCACCTGCAGGCTTCAAACGCGTGCCTTCACCCATCGACAGCGTCACGAACTGCTCGGGCTTCGAAAGACAGTCTTTCGGGAGATGCGCAGCCATGTGGGCCATTGACAATCGGACGCCCTTCTCGGCGGGGTGGACGTGGATGGTCGACAAGGATGGCGCGAAGCGCTGGGTCGTGGCTGTCAAGGGGGCGTATGACATCCTGGAGAATCAGGACACGCGGCTGGCGGATTCACAGCCTGAGCCCCTTCTCATGCCGTGCTACCGGGGCGAGCCCGGGCGTTCCAGCATGCTCCATGACGCCGACCTGACCGCTCCGAAAGCGACCACGGATGTCATTGTCGATGCCGTGGCGCATGCTCCGGGCGGAAGGCCCACCACCACCCTCGATGTCTCGCTGCGGGTGGGACCTGTCACGAAGCAACTACGGGTCCTGGGAGAGCGGCGGTGGAAGCGCAATCTCGTGGGAGGACTCACCCCGACCCCTCCCCAACCCTTCGCCACCCTGCCGGTCATCTACGAGAGAGCCTTTGGTGGCGCGGACACGCGTGCGGCCGACCCGGCCGAGCACCGGATTCATGTGAGCAACCCCGTGGGGACGGGCTTCGCCACCCGGGCCGCCCACGCCGAGGACATGCCGCTGCCCAACATCGAGGACCCCCGTCAGCCCATCCGCTCGTGGAAGGACAGGCCCGCTCCCGCGGGTTTTGGCGCCATCGCGAGCTATTGGGCGCCACGCCTGGGACTGGGAGGCACCTTCGATGCGCATTGGAGGAAGACACGCCACCCGTTGCTGCCAGAGGACTTCGATGAGCGATTCCACCAGTGCGCGCCCGCGGACCAGCAGACGCCCGGGTTCCTCGTGGGCGGCGAGGCCATCGAGTTGGTCAATCTCTCCCGGTGGTCCCACCTGCGCTTCACGCTGCCGAAGGTCTGGTTGACCTTCAGGACCTATTTCGGACGCGAGAGCGTGGAGCACCGCGCCCGCCTTCATACCGTCATCATCGAGCCGGAGGTTCCCCAGGTCCTGTTGGTCTGGCACACCAGCCTCTCGTGCCATCACCGCACGGACATGCTGGATGTGACGGTCATCGACCAGAAGGAATTCCTCACGGGAGACAGCGCCCCATGAGCCGGCCGGTAGGCATCATCGGGGTGGGGGCCCGGGCTGCCGTGGGAGTGCGGGCTCCTCATGTGGCCGCCGCTGTTCGCGCTGGCATCTGCCGCTATGTCGAGCACCCCTTCATGATCGACAAGGTCGGTCAGCCCATGAAGGTGGCCAGAGACGGGCTGCTGCCGCCCGGAATGGGAGGCCTGGAGCGGTTCCTCGCGCTGGCCGAGAGCGTGCTGGTGGAGGTGCTGGAGCCCCTGGCTGCTCGGGCGGAGGCGAGCTGGAGCCTCCCGGTCCTGCTGGGACTGCCGGAGCCGCGCCCAGGCCTCCCGCCAGCGCTGGGCGAGCGGCTCGTGCACTGGCTCCAGAAGGAGTGCTCACTGCCTTTTCATCCCACCTCCATCGAGCTGCTTCCGCACGGAAACGCAGCCGGACTCATGGCGCTGGAGCGTGGCTGGCAGCTCATCCAGGCTGGACGCGCCGAGTGGTGCCTGGTGGGAGGCGTCGACTCGTTCCTCGAGGCAGAGACCCTGGAGTGGCTCGACGCGCGGGGGCTGTTGAAGTCCTCCGTCAACCGCTCCGGCTTCACGCCGGCCGAGGGCGCCGGCTTCTGCCTGCTGGCCTCCACGAGGAGGGCGCGAGACCTCGGCCGCGAGCCAGGGGCCTGGGTGCTCTCCGCGGCGAGCCGGAAGGAGGAGCATCCTTTCGGGAGCGAGGGCATCAACGTGGGCCGCGGCCTGTCGGAAGCCATCGCGGGCGCAACCCACGTTCTCGGGGAGCCACCCACCCGGCTGGCGGACACCGTGTACTGCGACCTCAACGGTGAGTCACACCGCTCGGAAGAGTTCAGCTACGCCCTTCTCCGGTGCCAGCAGTCCTTCGCGGACCACACCGACTTCGAGACTCCCGCGGACCGCTGGGGCGATGTCGGGGCCGCCACGGGGCCGCTGCTCGCAGCCCTGGCAGTGGCCTCCGGACGCAGGCGCTATGCCCGGGGACCCAGGCCGCTGTTGTGGGCGAGCTCATATGGAGGCGCGCGCTCGGCGGTGCTCCTCCACCTGGAGAACGTCGCCGAGAGGGAGATGCCAGCATGGGCACGGTCGCGGTCAATCCCCCCAGGACGCCCGTGACGGAGGGCAGTGATGGCAAGGCCGCCGCCTCATTGCCCAATGTCTGCAAGATGCCGGGGCCTCCAGCGCCATTCGTTCCGGCGCCGCTGCCCAACCTCGGCACTTCGGGAGACTCACTCTCCAAGGGCACCCGAAAGGTGCTCATCGAAGGCAAGAAGGTGGCCATCAAGGGCTCGTTCTTCATGAGCACGGGGGACATGGCCAGCAAACCCCAGGGGGGCGGAGTCGTCTCCGGCCAGACGCATGGCAAGACAGAGTGGGTGGCGCCCGGCTCCATGGACACCAAGGCTGAGGGAAAGAACATCCAGCTCCTGGGTGACGCCATGACGAACAATGGCGGTAGCCCCGCCAACGCGTCGACCCTGCCGGGGGTGGGCCAGTCCTCGGCAATGGCCAACCCCACGGCGGAGGAGAAGCTCCGGGAGGTCGCGTGCAAGTGCGACCGGCAGGTGAAGCCAAACAAGCAGAGCACCTGCATCGAACTGGGCAGCAAGAAGCATGAGTGTTGCGAAAAGGAGCTGAGGCGCCACAAGAGCAGTGGAAAGCCTCCCTCGCTTCGAGGTGAGCGCGGCTATGAAATACGAGCCGGGTCGGCCAGACGGCTCCGCGCCAGCCGCAAGAGCGTCGAGGCGAGGACGGCGGCGGAGGTCCGGCGGGGAGGGCTGTATGGCGGCACCTCTGAGGTGCAGATGCGCCAGGCCATCTGGAAGGAACTTCGACGCAGTCTGCGGGGCACCTGCTGGCCGGATGCGTGCTCGCTGGATGGCAAGGGCAACCCCAGTCAGTTGTTCGACTTCAAGTTCCAATGCCCCAAGGGCACTCGCATCCGCCGCAAGAAGGGGGGCGGATGGGTTGTTTCCAAGGGGGGCTCGATGCCTGTCTGGCGCAAGGGACAGTACAAGAAGTACAAGCAACTCTCCGAGGCGCTCGGAATCGACCTGCTCGAGAGTCCTCCCCTCCTCATCGACACCCTGGCGTGCCCGTAGGGGCGCTCGAACCTCCGGGACGACAACCCATGAGCACGACCTCTGCGCTGGAGCCGCTCACCCGGACATTGAAGCTGAAGGGGAGGGATTTCGTCCTCATCCGGCCAGGGCTGACTCTCACCTTGTACATGGACGCCCCCCTGCACGAGTGCGCCCCCAGGTGCGCCGATGCGGTGTCTGCCTATGTGGAGCATGTCGGGCCCGACGTGTTCAAGACGTACCTGACGGACAACGGCTATTTCAGGCCCATGACGCCCAGGCAGCTCGCGAAGGACCTGCGCAACCTGCGCAACCTTCCGGCCGACGCCGAGGATTACCGGGTGGTGTACAGCCAGGGGGATGAGAGCGGGGTGGGGACACACGCCGTGTATCTCGAGGCCGCCACGCAGGACGACGCGGGGGAGGTTCAGTTGTTGCGTCTGGAGTTTCCACCCCCTCCCAGCGACGAGGATGCGTGGGTGGAGCCGTTCATCGACTTCGTCTGCCGTATCGCGAACCTCGTCCCCTTCCAGTCCGGCAACGCGGGGCTCGCGTTCAAGCATTCCTGGGTGCTCGAAAGCGAGGCGAGGAAGGCCATCAACCAGCTCCTGCCGCGGTACCACGGCTTCGACCCATCCTTCGACGCACTCCGGTTCTACATGCGGGGGCGCAGCTTCGGGGCGCACTGGCTCACCCTGCTCGGCACCGACCTGGTCCAGAAGCTGGGAGGCCAGGAGGCCATCAGGTCCGCATTGCCACGGGCCGAGTTGCGCCCGCTCAACCAGGGACTGGTGATTCGCGCGGCGCGATGGCCTCCCCTGGGAGACGTCAACCGGCAGGGCCGGGACATTGGGTGCCTGCCGGATGTGGCACGGCTGCTGCGCCCCATTCGCTTCGAGGCCAGCGGCCTCGGACAGCCTCGAGAGGTCTTCGATGCGACCGTCTGGCTCGCCCGCTTCGACGACAAGGACTCCCAACCCTGGGAGGCGCGATGATTGAGCGTCCATTCCCCCTGGCCCACCGTCCGCGTGCGTCCGGCTCCTCGTTGGAGCTCGTCGTCTCTTTCGAGCATCCGGTTCCCGAGCAGGACGACGCGCTCGCACCGCTGACGCACTTCCAGGAAGTCGCCGCCCGGGGAGGGCTGGGAG
>NZ_JABBJJ010000056.1 GCF_012933655.1 Pyxidicoccus fallax
CCCCTCCCCACCTCCCCGGGCCACCGCCTCGCTGGAGGAATCATTCCTCCACGACGACCCTTCTACCGGAGGGGGCTGACATGTCAGGGAGGGTGGAGCCCGCGCCCGGTGAGGACCTGGCGGGTCATCTGGCTCCGTTCCAGCCAGGGGCCGGAAGGGACATGGGAGAGGACTGACATACGAGGGAGGCAGGGCTCGCGACATGCGAGGGGCTGACATCCAGGGAGGATGGGCCCGCGCCCGGTGAGGGCCTGGCGGGTCATCCGGCTCGTGCGCCCATCGATACATGGTGGCGAGGCGGAGCAGGTAGCGGCCCATGAAAAGCCGCGGCTGGAGTCATGCGGTGCCGCGGGACGACGGCCTGACCGCAACGGAGGCCGCGAGGGGCATCTGGCTCCACGCTCGCGACGAGGGTGGGAACCTTCGATGCAGGAGCGATTCGCGCCTCGAAGGAGTCAGCGACGGCCCACGGCGGAGGCGGCCACGTCGAGCGCCTTGCATACGCGTGGGCCTGGGAAGCCCCCTCATGTTCCTTCAGCAGAAGCGCCGCGCCATCTTCATCCGAACCACGACTGTCGGACCACGAGGGGAGCACCCCGCCGCTTCAACCCATCGATGCGTATGCGTCTCATGCCAGCATTCTCTGGGTTTCGGACATGGTCACTCCTCGAGCAGACGCGGTTTCGCCGCGCTCCGGGGTCCCGGGCGGCTCCGCCGCTCGACGGGGCGGTTCTGCAGGCGACGGCCGACATCCGCGATGGCCTGGATGACGGGGACGAGCTCACGCCCGAGCTCGGTGAGCGCGTACTCCGTCGATGGGGGCGTGGTGGGGACGACGGCGCGCGAGACCACGCCCCTGGCCTCCAGCTCTCGCAGGCGTTGACTGAGCACGCGCGCGGAGACCTCCGCGATATCGATGCGGAGCTCGCCGAAGCGCCGGGGTTGGGCGCTCAGGTAGTAGATGACGTGAGGGGCCCACGCACCGCTGAGCAGTTCCATCGAGCGGTTGAGCGGGCAGTCCTCTCCCGCCTTCGGGCCCTCGCCCCGTCGCCGCACGACGACGTCGGCGGGCGGAGTCGCTCGGTTCTTCCTGACTTTGAGTGCCATGTCGGTAACCGGGAAGTTACTGGCAAATGCAGGTGCCTCTCGCAATCGAAGTGACGATGCGTCTCCACGCTCGCTATCGAAGAGGGGAACTCTTTCGAGGAGCGAGCGGATGTTCGTCGTGACTGGGGCAACGGGCAATGTGGGGCGGGAGCTGGTGCGCACGTTGGCGGCGGAGGGTGAAGAGGTGTTGGCGGTGGCACGGAAGGCACCCACGGAGCCGCTTCCGCGGCGAGTCCGGCACGTTCAAGCGGACTTGTCCGACCCCGCGTTGCTGGAGCCACTCGTTCGGGACGCGAAGGGCTTCTTCCTGCTCGTCCCGGGGGGCGGAGAAGGCCTGGCTCCCGAGGCACTTCGGAGGCTTCTGGAGGCCGCGCGCGTCCCCCGCGTGGTGCTGCTCTCGTCTCAGGGAGTCGCAACCCGGCCCGCCGCGCCCTCCCACGCGCACCTGCGTGCCTTCGAGAGCGTGCTTCGAGACTCCGCTGTTCGTTGGACGTTCCTGCGGCCGGGGGGATTTGCCTCCAACGCCCTTGCCTGGGCCGCCACCGTGCGCGCCGAACGCAGCGTCGCCGCGCCTTTCGCCGACGTGGCGCTCCCCGTCGTGGACCCGGCGGACATCGCGGCCGTCGCAGCCAGCGCACTCCGGGAGGACGGGCACGCGAGCAAGGTGTACGAGCTCACCGGGCCAGCCGCCATTTCCCCTCGGCAGCAAGCCGCTGTCATCGCACAGGCACTGGGGACTCCGCTGCGCTTCGTGGAATGGAGTCGCGAGGAGGCCAGGGCCATGATGCTGCGGTTCATGCCCGAGCCCGTCGCCGACGGAACGCTCGACATCCTGGGGACGCCGACGGAGGCCGAGCGGCGCATCAGTCCCGACGTCGAGCGGGTGCTCGGGCGGCCAGCGCGCCCGTTCTCCGCGTGGGTGGAGCGCAACCTCGCGGCGTTCCGCTGAGTCAGCGACGGCCCACGGCGGAGGCGGCCACGCCGAGCGCCTTGTCGAGCTGCGGGTCCTTCCCGGCGGCGTACGGCAGGGCGTCCGGCACCTCCACGTCCACGGCCACGCCGGAGCCTTCGAGCCGCACGCCGTCCACCTCCACGTCCGAGACGGCGAGGTAGAGCAGGTCGCCGGAGGACAGGCGGATGGGCGCGCCCGCGAGCACGGCGCCCGCGGTGCGCTGGCCCACCAGGGTGCCGCGCTTGTGCTTCTTGAAGGCGAAGGCGACCATCTCCTTGCCGCTGCGGGAGTTGCCGTTGACGAGCAGCACCACCGGCTTGCGCCATGTGGTGGCGCGGGTGTTGCGCCGCCCGCCGCGGTCGATGCCGGTGAAGAACGGCACCAGCGGGTTGAAGAGGTCGAGGAACTCGGTGTTGCAGCCGCCCCAGCCGTCACGGAAGTCGATGACCAGCGCGTCGGCGCTCATGAAGGTCTCCGTCAGGGCCATCCGCAGGGCTTCCTGGTGCTCGGTGCCGGCGCACGAGTAGAGGTGCTGGTACGCCACGCGCTGGCCGCCGCGGTCGACGATGCGCGAGCTGCCGCGCTGGACCTCCAGCCACTCCCTCCTGGGGTTCACCTTGCGCGGGGTGACGGTGAAGGTGAGGAGCGCGGCGCCCTGGGTGCGCTCGAGGGAGAGGCGGGTGGCCCTGCCGTCGCGGCCGTTGAAGGAGGTGCCAGGGCGGAAGGGCTTTCCCTCGACGGAGACGATGCGGTCGCCCCGGAGCACGCCAGCCTTCGCGGCGGGGCCTCCGGCGAAGACGTGGCGGACGAAGAAGCCGGCGGGAGTCTCGGCGATGTCCGCGCCGATGCTGGCGTGCTCGACGCGGGGGAGCCTGAGGAACTCCTGGAAGATGGCGGAGAGGGCCATGTCCCCCACACCGCCGCGCGGGTAGAGGACGGTGTGCGAGGCGCCCAGCTCCGCGAGAGCCTCATTGGTGCGGCGGGCGAAGTCCTCCGCGCTGGAGGCGGCGGCGCCGTAGCCTTGGTGCTTCGCGGCCCAGGCCTCGGCCTTCTTCGCGTCGAAGAAGCGGGTGCGGACGCTGTTCACCACCTCGTCGCCGGCCTTCGCGTAGGGGCTCGGGGCCGCGGCGTGGGCCACCGTGGCGAAGACGGTGCAGACCACCCCCCACAGCGCATTCATGCAGTGCCTCCTCCTTCAAACTTCTTCATGGAACTGAAGGGTCCGGCCCGTGACTGTCGGCAGGCTACCAGCGCCCACCCTCCGGCGGTGCCACCCGGAAGTCGCACCGGGCCATCACGAGCGGAGGGCCCGGGGGCTGGTTAAGGAAGAGGTCTCGTGCTGGACGCCGCCACCGCCCCCATCCGCCTCGCCCTCGTCGCCGAGGATCCGCTCGCTCGGGGCGCGCTCTCCCGCGCGCTGGGCGACCAGGCGGGCGAGCTGCTCCTGGTGGCCTCCGGCACGCAGGCGGAGCTGGAGTCCACGCAGGGCGAGGCACCGG
This sequence comes from Pyxidicoccus fallax, assembly GCF_012933655.1. Lineage (GTDB taxonomy): Bacteria > Myxococcota > Myxococcia > Myxococcales > Myxococcaceae > Myxococcus > Myxococcus fallax. Next base: position 3,559 of record NZ_JABBJJ010000056.1, read on the forward strand.
ACGTGGTGCTGTGGGACACGGGCCTGCGGCTGCCGGACGCGGACACGCGCGTGGAGGCGCCGGACCTGGGCGCTCCGGTGCTCGCGCTGGTGGCGGATGAGGCGGCGGGCGAGGTGGCACTGACGGCGGGAGCACGCGGGCTGCTCTTCCGCGACGTGGGCCCCGCGCCCCTCTCCGCCGCGTTGCTCGCCGTGGCGCGAGGGCTCACCGTGTTCGACCCGGCGCTCATGGAGGTGCGCGCGGCGCCCCGGGCCACGACGGCGGGCGGCACCGCCAGCCCCGACACGCTCACCCCGCGCGAGCGCGAGGTGCTGGCCCTGCTGGCCGAGGGCCTGTCGAACAAGGCCATCGCGGACCGGCTCTCCATCAGCGAGCACACGGCCAAGTTCCACGTCAACGCGGTGCTCGCCAAGCTGGGCGTCCAGCGCCGCACCGAGGCCGTCGTCCGCGCCGCGAGGATGGGCCTCGTCACGCTCTGACCGTCCTGGTGATACGCTCCCCACCCGAATGGCCAATCAGGACTGGGTGACGCGCCTGCTGTCCGGGCGCGCTTCGGCGGACAAGGGGCTCAACGTCCACCTCTCGGAGCGCGACGGGGGCAGCCTCCACGACAAGATGCGGCAGGCGTACTGGTGGATCACCAACAACGCCGTCATCTGCCCCTACTACGACCTCGAGTTCGGGCCGTCCGCCTCCCTCAAGACGCCCGCGGGTGAGGAGGTCCACCTCCCCGAGGACACCAGCTACAGCTCCTTCGTCCTCATCCCGCTGCTCACGCTCTTCACCTGCCGCCGCGCGCTGCTCGTGGGCGGCCCCGGGCGCGGCAAGACGACCTCCGCCGTGCTCATGGCCCTGCTCTCCGGGATGAGCCGCGACGAGGTCCACCGCGGCATCCAGCGCGGCCACCCGCAGCTGTCCATCGCGGACCTGCTCGGCGCGCCCCTGCCCGCGGACATGCTCAAGGCGGAGGAGATGTCCGCCGTGAAGGTGAGCTGGCGCAAGTGGATTGGCCAGCGCGTCAAAATCATCGACGAGTACAACCGCATCCCCACCAAGACGCAGTCCGCGCTCCTGTCCCTCATGGCGGAAGGGTACGCGGAGATGATGGACCAGTACGTCTACGCGGGCCGCTCGTCCTGGTTCCTCACCGCCAACGACGACCAGGGCGGCGGCACCTTCCAGGTCATCGAGGCGCTCAAGGACCGCATCGACGTCGTCGTGCGCGCGGTGCCCTTCAACTCGGGCTTCATGGACCAGCTCCTCCAGCGCCTGGAGGCGGACAAGTCCCCCGAGGAGCTGCTGCCGAAGGAAATCGTCTTCACCCCTGGCGAGCTGGAGCGCGCCTACGCCTCCATCCTCGAAATCGAAGTGCCGAAGGAGGTGCTGGAGCGCATCGCCTTCTTCCTCGGGCAGCTCGACTTCTGCCGCCGCGCCTCGCCGCGCTTCGAGTTCAAGCACAAGGACACGCTGAAGCTCGCCGGGCAGACGGTGGCGGCGGTGTGCAACGAGCAGTGCCCGCTCGACAAGAAGGTGCACCTGTGCACGCAGACGGAGAACGGCGTCAGCGTGCGCGCCTACCAGACCATCCTCCACTTCGCGAAGGCGCTGGCCTTCTTCCGCGGCCACTCCGCGGTGGAGCTGGAGGACTTCCGGCAGATTGCCCCGTGGGTGCTGCACGAGAAGCTGGTGCCCAACACGCGCAGCGCCTTCTTCGAGGCGAAGGACCACCGGCTGCTCCTCCAGGACCGCGTGGCCTGGATTCGCAACATGTTCGACATGGCCATGGCCCGCTTCGACACGCACCAACCCATCCGCCGCAAGGTGAGCGCCCTGCGCAACGAGCTGGACAAGGGCCTGTCCGGCGTGGACCTGCGCACCACCGAGAAGCGCATCGCCGCCGTCACCGTGCTGATGAACGACCTGCTCACGAAGCAGGAGCTGTCCGGCCCCGTCTACGAGGACCTCATCCACCTGAAGTCCATGTACAGCCGCTACCGCAACTACGCGACGTGGCTGAAGGAGAACCCGGGAGGCCGGCCATGAGCACCTTCGTGGAGGAGCTGGAGGCGAGCGCCCGCGGCCGCTTCGTGCGCTGGGATTCCGCCCTGTGGCAGGAGCTGCTCACCGGCCCCGTGCCCCGGCTGGGCCAGGAGCTGGCGGCCTCGGGCGATGACCCGGAGAAGTGCGAGGAGCTGCTGCGCACCTACCTGCGCCTGGGCGCCGAGGCCATCGGCCTGGGCTACCTCTACCCCGGTAGCGCGGGCCGGAAGAACTTCTTCACCCTCGCCTGGGCGAACCTCATCCCCCGGCTGCTCGCGGAGGTGCCCGAGCCCGAGCGCGCCGGGGTGCTCGCGCAGCTGTGGAACCTGGGGGAGAACCTGGAGTCCGCGCCACCGTGGGTGCAGCGCATCTTCTATCGCGTGGGGCAGGACCTCTTCTCGCTGTCGGACATCGAGGCCCGGCTGCGCGAGACGGTGGCCCCCGCCATGGAGCCGCCCGCGAAGCAGCTGGGCGGCGAGGGCACTGTCCACTTCGTGCACCTGGCGGCCGAGGACAGCCGCTTCCTGCCCGGCCACATGCACTTCCTCGCCCCCACCGTGCTGTGCGTCCACGACCGGCACCGCACCGCCGTGGGCGGGCGCGAGGCGGCCACGCAGGGCGTGTGGCTGACGGACACGCCCATGCTCCTGGGCGCCATGGGCTGCCGCGAGACGCCCGAGTACACCCTCGACGAGGCGCGGGCCCTCACCCTGCTGGAGCTGAACGACCCGCGCGTGGACGGGTGGCACACCACCCTCGTCAACGACTGGCGCGCCGCCGCCACGCTGGACACCTCACAGTTCGTGGTGGTGCTCAACCCGGCATGAGCCCGCGCGGCTTCACCCCCGAGCACATCGCTGCGTGCTGGCGCGACGCGCTGGCGCTGTGGGACATCCACGTGCAGCTCACCCCGCCCGAGCCCCACGTGCCCTTCCTCCCGGGCGCGGACCACGCCAACGAGCCGCTCGCGTACATCGACCTCGCGAAGCGGCAGGTCTTCGTCCACTTCGAGCTGCTGGCGTCCATGGGCGCCGCCGACAGCCTCACCGCCGTGCTGGCCCACGAGATTGGCCACCACGCGAGATTCCCCCACACGCTCGGCTGGGACGCGGAGCTGCGGGTGCAGGAGCAGCGGCTCATCCCCGGGCTGAAGCAGTCCCTCACCAACCTCTTCTACGACTTGCAGGTGAACGAGGTGGTGGGCCGCACGCACGCGGAGCAGCTCGCGGAGGTGTACCGCGGCTTCCAGCGCGCCCGCCCTGGCGACGTGTCGCCGCTGTTCTTCTTCTACCTCGCCATCTACGAGGAGCTGTGGGGTCTGGCCGCCGGCACGCTCGCGCCCGCCGCGCAGGAGGCGGAGATGGAGCGCCAGTTCCCCTATGTCCGCACCCAGGCGCGCATGTTCGCGCAGACCTTCTACGCGCTGCCCACGCCGCGCCTCCAGTTCCTCTACTTCTGCGCCATGTTCATCCGCTACGTCGGTGAACCCCAGAAGCTGGAGTACTGCCTGCCCCTGGGCGGAGACGTGTCGCTGCCGGACGTGGACGACCTGGACGCGGCCGTCCACGGCTCCGCGGGCTGGGACGACGCGCTGGAGGACGCGAAGGAGCGCGGCTGGCTGAGCGGCGGCAGGAGTGGGGATGGGACGGACGCGCTGGACACCATCGACCGCGTCACGCGGCACCTGCCCGGCACGGACAGCGGGAAGCTGCGGCACGCGCTGGTGTCGCGGCACTACCGGCGGCTGGTGGACCAGCACATCGTGAAGCTGCCCTCCCTGCCCTCGCGCCCGGAGCCGTACCTGCGCACCCTCCCCGAGGCGTGGGAGTACGGCGACGACCCGTCCACCATCGACTGGACGCTGACGGTGCTGTCCCAGGGCCCGCTGGCGGCGGTGGCGCCGCTGCGCCGCGAGCTGGAGGCGGACCTGCCCATTCCCTCGGAGCTGGGCGTGCCGTCCGTGGAAATCTACCTGGACACCAGCGGCTCCATGCCCAGCCCCGAGCACCAGCTCAACGCGATGACGCTGGCCGCGCAGGTGCTGTCCGCCTCGGCCATCCGCAAGAAGGCCACGGTGAAGGGCATCATCTACTCGCACGACAATCCCCACGTGTCGCCGTGGATGTACGACGAGGAGACGGCGCGCGACTTCCTGCTGCACTACATCGGCGGGGGCACGTGGTTCCCCTTCCCCCTGCTGGAGACGCTGTCGCGCGAGCGGCCGGACGCGATGCGCGTCATCATCTCCGACAGCGACTTCCTGGCGAACGTGAGCCAGGGCAATGCCATGGACCTGCTGGTGGAGGCGACGCGGCGCTCCCGCGCGCTGGTCGCCTTCCTGGCGCTGCCGGACGAACACGGTGTCCGGAAGATATTGGCCCCCGTGCTGCGCGAGCGCCGCTTCCGCCTCGTGGTGGTGAGGTGGCTGTCGGACTTCGGCCCCGCCGCCGCCGCCCTGTCCCAGGCCCTGCTGGAGAACTGATGCGCTTCGACATTCCCCTCATCCGCAAGCAGCTCGCCTCGGTCCCCGTCACCTCGCCGTACCCGCATGACCTGGCCGTGGCCATCATCTGCGACACCTTCCGCATGGCGAACGTGCGGCCGCCCTCGCGCCAGGACTGGGCGGCCCTGGAGGACCACGCCAACTCCCCACTCTGGAGGGAGCAGGTGGGCATGCTCGCGCACGTGCTGGCCTCGTCGTCCCTGCGGGAGACCACGGCCCAGGTGCTGGTGAAGAGCGCCAACGCGACCGACATCCTCCAGCGCTTCTTCGCCAACATCGCTCCGCTGACGGCGGAGATGGTGCGCTCCAACGCCTTCCGCCAGGAGGAGTTCCTACGCAAGTGGGCGCACGTGGTGGGCGGCGAGGTGAAGGACGAGTCCCCCTCGCAGTCCACCCAGCGCCTGAACCAACTGGACTACCGCAAGGCGCAGCAGGAGATGGTGCGCGCGGAGGAGATTCGCCGGAAGGAGGCCGAGCAGCGCGAGAAGATGCTGGCCGAGGCCGCCCGGCGTGAAGCCGAGGCGCGAGGTTGGCGCGAGTGACGGGAGCCCTCCCCGCCGACCTCCACGTCGCCCCCCGCGCGCACATCCGCCGGGACACGTCCACGCAGCGCCCGCACATCCCCTGGGCCGAGTCCATCGCCCAGGGCCTCGCGCACCTCGCCGCGCTCGCGGACGAAGCGGAGGCCCGGGCGCGGCTCGACGCGCGACTGGTGGCGCTGCGGGGCGCGCTGCTCGCCTCGCCGTACCACCTCCGCCAGCTCCAGGAGGCAGGGCTGCACCCGGGGGACCTCCAGCGGCTGGAGGACCTGGGCCACTTCCCACTGCTGGACCGGAGCACGCTGGCGCGGCACTGGGACGCGGTGCCCACGCTGCCCGCCGAGAGCGACGAGTGCGTGGTGGTGAAGAGCTCCGGCTCCACGGGCGACCCGGTGCGCGTGGTGCGAGACAGGCGGGACTGCCTGCACATGTGGGCGGTGCTGCGGTTCCTCGTGTCGCGCGCGGGCGCCGTGCTGCCGCCGCGCCCCCGGGTGGTGCTGCTGGACGCGCTGCCGGGCGGGCTGGAGTACTCCGTGCGGCTGCCCATCTTCCATGACGGGGCGCTGCACCGTGTCTCCGTGCTGCGCGGCGACGCGCGCGAGCGCCTGTGCCGCGTGCGCCCCGCGGTCCTCTTCTCCGACCCGGAGGGGCTGCGCTGGCTCGCGGAGCAGCGCGAGGTACCCACGCCCCGGCTGGTGCTCACCTCCGCGCAGCACCTGCCCGTGGGTCTGCGCGCGGCGCTGCGCGAGAAGGTGCCGGCGCCCGTCCTCAACTACTACGCGACGACGGAGACAGGCCCGCTCGCCTGGGAGTGCGCGCGCGGCGAGGGCCGCTTCCACGTCTTCGCCCCGGACGTGTGGCTGGAGCCCGGCCTGGACGAGGTGGTGGTGACGCGGCTTCGTCCCAGCGTGCTGCCGCTGCTGCGCTACCGCCCGGGCGACGCGGGCACCGTGCGGCGGGACGCGTGCGCGTGCGGCTTCCACGGCTGGACGCTGGAGGGCTTCGGCGGGCGCGGCGCATGCCACTTCCTCACGCCCTCCGGACGCACGGTGGACGCATGGACGCTGGCCTGGGTGTTCAAGCACCACGCGCTGCGCGCCTTCCGGCTGACGCAGGTGGAGCGCTCGCGCTTCGAATTGGAGGTGGCCGGCGCGGAGGAGGCGAACGTGGGCCCGCTGTGCGAGCGGCTCACCGCGGCGCTGCGCAACCTCGGGTGGACGGAGCCGCGACTGGAGGTGCGCCACGTGGAGCCCGCGGCGCTCGCCACCCGAGCCAAGCCCCAGCCGTTCCGCACCCTCCTCTCCAAGGGGTGACGGGCTGCTCGCCCTCCAATCAACAAGCCTGGGTGTGAAGTCCCTCAATCGGGCCCTGCCGTGTTAGGCCATGAGCCTCTTCAGGGAAGACTCCGCCCGTCCCTCACGTGTATGTCCGAGCCCCTCCACCGCGCGGCCCTGCCCGCCTCCCCACCGTCCGTGCATGACGTCCCCGCTCCGCCGCCCCCCTCGGGTGGCCGGTGGCGGCGGCTCCTGGAGTCGGAGGGTGGCCGCTATGCGGTGGCGGTGGGCGCCTTCCTGACGGCCTTCGCCCTCCAGTCCGGCCTGTGGTCCTTCATGTCCGTCACCCCGTTCCTGTTCTTCTTCGGGGCGGTCATGGTGTCCGGCTGGTGGGGCGGCTGGGGGCCCGCGCTGCTCACCACGGCGCTGACGCTCGTGGCGGTGGACTATTACTTCCTGGCGCCGTTCCACAGCTTCGTCCTCGGGCCTGGGAACGCCCTGTCCCTGGTGCTCTTCACCTTGCTGGCGCTGCTCATCACCCTGCTCAACGTGATGTTCCGGAGGGTGGACTCGGAGCGCGCGGTGCTGCTGGAGCGGGAGCGCGCGGCCCGGAGCGCCGCCGAGGCCGAGCGGGCCCGGCTCCATGCCATCTTCATGGAGGCCCCGGCGCACATCGTCTTCCTGAACGGCCCGAGCCACGTCTACACCTTCTCCAACACGCTGAACGACGCACTCCTCGGCCATCGCCCTTTGATGGGCAGGACGGTCCAGGAAGCGGTGCCGGAGGCGGAGGCCCAGGGCATCATCGCCATGCTGGACCGCGTCTACACCACGGGCGAGCCCTTCATCGGCCATGCGCTCCCGGCCCGGTTCCAGCGGGCGGATGGCTCATCGCCGGAGATCTTCCTCAACCTCGTCTACCAGCCCACGCGCGACGCCCAGGGGCGGGTGGACGGTCTCGCGGGCTTCGGCTTCGACGTGACGGACGTGGTGCGCGCCCGCCAGCGCGCCGAGGCACTGGCCACCGACCTGCGGCAGGCCGAGGGACGGCTCCGGCTCCTCGCCGAGTCGGGCGCCCTGCTGGCCACCTCGCTGGACCCCGAGGCCACGCTGCGCGAGATGGCGCGGCTGGTGGTGCCCGCGCTCGCGGACTGGTGCCTCGTCGACCTGGCCGAGCCGGATGGGACGTTCCGCCGGGTGGGAGTGACCCACGCCGCGCCGGAGGACACGGACCTGGCGAAAGAGGTCCAGCGCTTCCCCCTGCGGCCCGACGGCAACCACCACCACCCTCCCACCGAGGCCCTCCTGCGCGCGGAGCCCCTCCTCATCGAGGACTTCACGCCCGAGCGCATCCGCCGGAGCACGCACAGCGAGGAGCACGCGCGGGTGATGCAGGCCACCGGCCTCCTCTCGCTCATCTCGGTGCCGCTGGTGGCGCGCGGGAGCATGCTGGGCGTGCTCACCTTCTTCACCACCACCCGCTCGGGCCGGCGCTACACGCCGGCGGACGTGCCCCTCGGCGCGGAGCTGGCGCACCGGGCCGCGCTCTCCATGGAGAACGCGCGCCTGTACCGCGAGGCGCAGGAGGCCATCCGCCTGCGCGACGAGTTCATGTCCATCGCCAGCCATGAGCTGAAGACGCCGCTCACCCCGCTGAGCCTGAAGCTGCAGGCGCTGGCGCGCGAGCTGGCCCGGCACCCGGATGCCATTCCCCGACGCGTGGTGGAGAGCTACCTGGAGGTCGGCACGCGGCAGGTGAAGAAGCTCTCGGAGCTGGTGGGCGACCTGCTCGACGTGTCGCGCATCACCACGGGCCGCGTCACGGTGACGTTGGAGGACGTGGACGTGGACGCGCTCGTGCGCGAGGTGCTCGCCCGCTACGAGCCGCAGGCGGCCCGCGCCGGCTCCACGCTCCAGCTCGACTGCCGCGCGTCGGGCTTCGTGGGCCGGTGGGACCGGCTGCGGCTGGAGCAGGTCATCACCAACCTCGTGGACAACGCCGTGAAGTACGGCAGCGGCAACCCCATCCACGTGTGCCTGGAGGAGACCCCGGGCGGCGCCCGCCTGAAGGTGCGGGACGAGGGCATCGGCATCGACCCGGAGTACCTGCCGCGCCTCTTCGGCCGCTTCGAGCGCGCCGTGTCGGAGCGTCACTACGGCGGCCTGGGGCTGGGCCTCTACATCACCCGCACGTTGGTGGAGATGATGGGCGGGCACGTCCGCGTCGAGAGCGAGCCGGGCAAGGGCTCCACCTTCACCGTGGAGCTGCCGCGGGACTCCAGCGCCTTCGTGGCGTCGGCGGGGGAGGACGCGCGCCCCCGGTAGCCGTGCGGGCCGCCAGCCGTGCTCCCATCGACGATGACGCCGAGCTGACCATCTTCTTCGTCTCGGAAGACCTCGCGCCGCGCGCACGCGGGAAGGGTTGAAACGATGGAGACACGGAAGCTGGGAAGAGAGGGACCGAGCGTCTCGGCGCTCGGCCTGGGCTGCATGGGCATGTCCGACTTCTATTCCGGTCGGGACGACGCGGAATCGGAGGCCACGCTGCTGCACGCGCTGGAGCGGGGCGTCACCTTCTTCGACACCGCGGACATGTACGGCTCGGGCACCAATGAGGAGTTGGTGGGCCGGGTGCTGCGGCCACACCGCGCGAAGGTGGTGCTGGCGACGAAGTTCGGCATCGTCCGGGACCCGGCGGACCCACAGAAGCGCGGCATCAACGGCAGCCCCGAGTACGTGAAGAAGGCCTGCGAGGCGAGCCTGCGCCGGCTGGGCGTGGACGTCATCGACCTGTACTACCTGCACCGGGTGGACGCGAACACGCTCATCGAGGACACGGTGGGCGCCATGGCGGAGCTGGTGCACGAGGGGAAGGTGCGCTTCCTCGGGCTGTCGGAGGTGGACGCGCCCACGCTGCGGCGGGCGTACCGCATCCACCCGATTACCGCGGTGCAGAGCGAGTACTCCCTGTGGAGCCGTGAGCCGGAGGATGGCGTGCTCCAGGCGTGCCGTGAGCTGGGCGTGGGCTTCGTGCCGTACAGCCCGCTGGGACGTGGCTTCCTCACGGGGCAGATAAAGCGCTTCGAGGACCTGGCGCAGGATGACTACCGCCGCAACTCGCCGCGCTTCCAGGGGGACAACTTCGAGCGCAACCTGCAATTGGTGACGCACATCGAGCGGCTGGCGAGGGCGAAGGGGTGCACGCCCGCGCAGCTCGCGCTGGCGTGGGTGCTGGCCCGGGGCAAGGACCTCGTGCCGATTCCGGGCACCAAGCGGCGCAAGTACCTGGACGAGAACCTGGGCGCGCTGGACGTGAAGCTCACGGAGAAGGACCTCGCGGACATCGAGGCCATCGCGCCGCCGGGAGTCGCTTCGGGAGACCGCTACCCGGCGTCGATGCAGTCCACGCTGCCGAAGTCGGCACCGAGGCCCACGCGCTGAGGACACCCCGTCACACGCGAGCGCGCGGGAGCTGCGCGTGAGGACGGAAGTCGCCGCTGGCACCCAGGCAGTAGCGGCAGGTCGCCAGCGGCGTATCCCGCTCCAGGTAGCCGAGCATCCGCTCCAGCAGGTCCGGAGCGTCGAGAGAGACACCGTCCACCTCGGCGAGCGTGGGCATCTCCGGGTACGTGGGCCCGAGTACCGTGGCCACGTGAGGTGGACGCGTGCACGAGTAGAAGCGGCCCGCGTGCACGAGGTGGCAACGCACCTTGAGCCAGCAGCGCTCGTGGATGGCGCGCACGGCGGCGTCCGAGGTGTGCGGCGTGTCCGGCGTGAGCTGCTGGAAGGCGTCGATGTGCTTCACGGAGAGGTGGACGCCGTGCTGCTCGCAGCGCTCGGTGATGCGGGCGATGGAGCGCTCGGGCAGCGGCGCGGAGGAGTAGACGGACAGCGTCATCCGGTCCAGCCGCTCGTAGACGGCATCCGGGGCACTCTGGGCGAGGAAGCCGTTGGTGGTGATGGAGAGCTGCTCGGAGATGCCGGAGGCGCGCGCGGCGTCCAGCACGGCGGGGAGGTCCGGGTGGAGGAAGGGCTCGCCGCCGGTGAGCTTGAAGATGTTGGGGCGGAGGACGCGGGCCAGCCTGCGCAGGTCCTCGCCGAGCACGGAGGGACTGACGGCCCACGTGGGCAGGTGCGGAGACAGCGGGCAGCACTGCACGCAGCGCAGGTTGCAGTGCGTGGTGACGTGCGCCTCCAGGGACCAGGTGAGGATTCGACCGTCGTGAAGCTCGTAGCGCACGCGCGGGACTATAGCGGGGTTGCCCCGAGCCCCCGGCGCTTGTCACAGTCCCCGCGTGTCCTTCGTCCCCGGCGGCCCGCTCGCCACCCTGCCCCACTACCAGCCACGCGGCGCGGCTCCCGAGGAGTCCGTGTGGCGGCTCGCGCCGGAGGGGCTGTCTCCCGAGGCGGTGGCCGCGTTCCTGCGGCACGCGCTGCCACCGGGGGAGAGCCTGTTCCGGAACGTGACGCGGGAACGGGTGGCGCTGCCCCGCGTGCGACGTCAGGGCACCACGGAGCACCTTGCCGAGGCCTCCTCGACGGAGACACGTCCATCCTCGGAGCCGCACCCATCGACGTCGACCACGGAGGAAACACAGGCCAGTCCACTGTCGGCTCGGCGCCTGCCGACATTGCCTCCGGAGGAAGAGGAACGCCTCGCGGAGGTACTCCTGTCGGCCCTCTCCGTTGTCGTGGGGGAATACGTGTCCTCGGGCGCGCGTGACGTGAGCCTGAGCGGCGGCGTGGACAGCGCGACCCTGTGCGCCCTGACCGCGCGCCACGCGCCGGGACGGGTTCGCGCCTGGACCATGGACGTCCACTTCGCCGATGCCACGGAGCGGCGGAACGCGAGGACGGTGGCCCGGGCCTCGGGCGTGGAGTTGGTGGATGTGCCCATTCCCGACGCCGTGCTCCCGGACCTCCTGGAGCCCGCCGTCCTCGGCAACGAGCAACCCATCATCAACGCCCGCGCGGTAGCGAGCTTCGCCTTCTACGCGGAGGCCCGGAAGCACGGAGCTTCGGTCCTCTTGAGCGGTGCGGGCGCGGATGAGGTGCTCCTGGGCAATCCCTCGGCGCTCTCCGGCGCACGGGCCCGCGTGGAAGAGGACCGCCGTCTCGCCCGCGAGGTCCTGCGTCCCTCCATTGTGGACAACTTGGGGACGAATCCCGAGGTCGCGGTGCCCTGGGCGCTGGAGCCGGAAGACGCGTCCGAGGAGGTCCGCTACGCCGCCTGGGTGCTGCGCGAGCTGGTGCTTCCTCCGGAGCTGCGAGGCGCGCGAGCCCACGGCCTCACCGTGCGCACGCCGTACCTCGACGCGGCCTTCGCGGACGTGGCGCTGTCGCTCCCCGAGTCCGCGCTCGCGCGGGACGGCGCGGGCAAGTGGCTCTTCCGGCATGCCGTGCGCGCACTCGTCCCCGACGAGGTCCGCCTCGCGCGCAAGACGCCCCGCTACGCGCACACCGCGCTCTCCAGTCCCGTGCGGGCCCGCTGGTTGGAGCTGTACCGCGCCTGGCTCACGCCTTCGCGCCTGGAACCGCTGCGAGTCATCGACCCCGGCGCGACACGCGCGCTGCTGGAGCGCTCCACACGTCTGTCTCCCGACGTTCCGGAGGCCAGCGCCGTGGACCGGCTGTTGATGCGGCTCGTCTCCCTCGCCATGCTCCAGGCGCACCGCGCCTCCGACACGCCATGTCCCGAATCCTGATTGCCACCTCGCCCGAGAAGGGCCACCTCAACCCCATGGCGGGCGTCGCGCAGTGGCTGCGCCGCATGGGGCACACCGTGGGCTGGCTCTGCATCCCCGAGCCCGCGCCGCAGCTCGCCGCGCTCGGCGTGGAGGTGCTGCACCTGCCAGGGACCGAGGCCCCGGCTCCCGCCATCGAGACGAGCGGAGAGGCCCTGGCGCGCCTCGTCCTGGACGAGGTGGCCCTGGGGAAGTGGATTCGAGGTCTGCTGCTCGACGCGGTGCCCGCGCTGCTCGGGCCCGTGCGCGAGGTGGTGCGGAGCTTCCGCCCGGACGTCATGGCGCTGGACGGGATGCAGTACGCGGCGGTGCTCGCGGCCCATGAGGCGGGCATTCCCTGGGCGGGCGTGTCCTCCGCGCTGTCGCTGCTGGAGCCCATGAGTGACTACGGCCTGAAGCGCAACGTGCGCGCGCTGGCGGCGGACCGACAGGCGCTGTTCGCCCGTCATGGCTTCGACGCGCGCTTCCGCAACTGCGAGTGCCTGTCGCCACGCCTCAACATCATCTTCGCCACCGAGGCCTTCCTGGGCCCGGACGCCGGAGTTCCTCCCGCCACGCACCTCGTGGGGCCCTCGGTACCGCCGGAGGCTCGTGGGGACGAGGTGGACTTCCCGTGGGAGCGCCTGGGCGACAAGCCCGTGGTGTACGTGTCCTTCGGGAGCCAGATTTCGTGGCAGCCCGAGCTGTTCCGCACCATCACCGAGGCCGCCGCGCCGCTCGGTGTCACGGTGGTGCTCAGCGCGGGCGAGCTGGCGGACACGGACTTCTCGCGCGCGCTGCCCGGGGACGTGGTCGCCGTGCCGTACGTGCCGCAGCGGCAGCTCCTGGCACGGACCTCCGCGTTCATCTCGCATGGTGGGGCCAACTCGGTGATGGAGGCGATGACGGCGGGCGTGCCCATGCTGCTGCTGCCCGTGTGCAACGACCAGCCCATCCAGGCGCACTTCCTGACGAAGTCCGGCGCCGGGCTCGCGCTGGACCCGCGCACCCTCACCGTGGACGCGTGCCGTGCCGCGCTCCGTCAGCTCCTGGAGCCCGGCACACCACTGCGCGAGCGGGTGGCCACCATCGCCGCCTCCTACCGTGCCCACGACGGCGCGAGGAAGGCCGCCGAGCTCATCACGGGGCTCGCGGCATGAGCGCGGGCACGTACGGCTGGGTGCCGCGGTGTCATGTGCCTCCGGGGAGCACCTCGATGGATGGCGTGAGGCTCACGGCATGAGCACGGGCCCCCACAGCCAGGCGCTCCGGCCGGGTCACGGTGTTGGAGCTCACGAGGCTCGCGGCATGACCCGGAACGCGCATCCTCCGTCGATGACACCGCTGGAAAGGGCGAGGCTCGCATGAGCACGGTCGCGCACGGCTGGACGCTCCGGCGTCACGTCCCTCCGGGTGTCACGAACCTGGAGGTGTGGAACCTCCCGGTGCTCGGGCACGAGCTGTGGGAATTGCTCGGCTCGGCTCGCGTGGACGAAGCCCGGCGCGACGGAGTCCCCGAGTCGATGCTCGCCTTCCACCTGCTCCCCGCGCTCGCGGGCGCGCTGGGGGAGCTGACATCGCGGCATGACGTGGACGCGGTGTGGCTCAGCGGCGGGCTGGCGTGCCTGGAGGGCTTCGCGCCACTGGTGGAGGAGGTCACGGCCGCGCTCCCGTGCCCCGTGTACGTCGCGGACGATCCGCGCTTCGCTCCCGTGCGCGCGGGACTGCGCATCCTGGCGCCGATGCGGCCCAACCGCCCCGTGGCGCTCGACATGGGCCAGACGAGCATCAAGTGCGCGAGCCCCCAGGCCGTGCACGTCTTCGAGCGGGACACGGCCACACTGCCGCTGCTGTTCATCGGAATGCCGCGCCCGGCCGACAAGCACCACATCCCCGCGGCGGTGCGCTTCGTCGCCGGAGCCCTGCGAGACTTCGCGGGCCAGCAGCCCCCGGACGCGCTGTGCCTCGCGCTTCCGTGCCCGCTCGACGCGGCGCTCCTTCCCGGTGGCTGCACCTATGGCTGGGAAGGGCATGCGCCGCTGGTCGCGGACATCCTCCGGGAGTCGGCTCTCCCCACCGGTGGAACCGTGCTGGTGCTCAACGACGCGGAGCTGGCCGCGGAGGCCGCGCGAGGGGACGCGAGGCTCGCGGACAGCCGGCGGGTGCTGTGCCTGACGCTCGGCTTCGGTCCGGGAGGCGCGCTGCTCGAGCGCGCCTGAGCGGGCCGGACGTCAGTGCAGGTCCAGCTCCTTCTTCGGACCGGGGTCGGGGCGCTGCTTCGTCACCAGGGCCTTCGCGGTGCTGAAGAGCACCTTGAGCTTGCCGCCCTCGGGGTGGACGTACTCGGCGTGCTCGGGGATGAAGCGCAGCAGGGCGATGTCACCCTCGTCGGGCCCCTTGGGGAACCACGGCTTCCAGTTGGCCTCCCACAAGTCGTGGATGACCTGCCGGTCCCTGACGATTTCCACCACGCCCGACACCGAGAGGTACGTGGAGCTGTTCTCGGTCGAGTGGAAGGCGAGCGAGCAGTGCGGGTCCACCTCCAGGTCGTGGACCTTCTGCGTGTCCACCCAGGTGGCGAAGTAGATTTCGGAGCCGGACCGGCGCTTCTTCGACAGGGCCATGGGCCGCGAGTGGAAGTGCCCGTCCGCGCCGCGGGTGGTGAGGAGCGCCACGTCGTAGCCCTTGAGGAGGGCCTCGAACTCCTGGCGGTCGCCTGGGGTAATGCCCTGTGCCGGCTGCGTCGTGTTGCCTTGAGTCTGTTCCATGGGCTCACCTCTCGTTCGGATTCGGGAAGGTCTTTCGCGGAAGTGGGACGACCTCGGGACAAGCTAGGAATGTCCTGATGCGGTGTGAGCCTCGGGACGGGAGGAGAGCGCATCGCCCGGCAGGCCGCCCGGTATGCCGGCCCGGCTCTTGCTCAAGGCGCGGGCATGAGTCTTCGAGCCTGTCTCCTCGTCCTGGCCGCCATGAGCGTGGCCTGCACCCACGCTCCCGCGCCGGTCGCCGAGCCCGCCCCACGGAGCGAGCCGCGCTACGTCGTGGGCCTGCTCCCGCTGCGTGCCGCGACCCCGGAGGCCGCGGAGGTGGCGAAGGCGCAGCAGGCGCGCATCCTCGCCTCGCTCCACGGGCTCACTCGCGAGGCGCCTCTGGACGTGGTGCACCCCGCCGTGGCGTCACCGTCCACGCTGGAGGAGGCGCGAGCGCGCACGGGCGAGGCGAAGGTGAACGCGCTCGCGTGGGGTGAGGTATCGCTGGAAGGTGGGAAGCTCGCGGTGAAGCTGAGCAGCTTCGAGGCGACGGTGGGCGCGCCCTCGGGCTTCTGGCCCATGGAGTACACGGTGGCGGACGCGAAGCTGGGCGAGCTGCTGGAGCTGGACGCGCTGCGCATCGGGCAGGCGCTGATGCAGGAGTCCCTGCTGCCGATGATGATGCGCTACCAGCCCTCGAACGTGCGCGCGATGCTGGAGGCGCTGGTGTCGAAGCACCCGCTGGACTGGGTGGGGCTGAATCCGGACATCATCGAGCGGCGCTGGGGCATGTTGGGGCGGCTGACGCGGGATGGTGCGCTGGCGGAGAAGGGCTACCGGGCCGCGCTGGCGCACGTGGCCGCGTGGCGTGCGAAGGGCACCGCGGCTCCGGGCACCGACGTGAAGGAGGCCTTCTACAGCGTGGGGCTCGCCCGGGGCCTGCTCCTGCAGGGCCGGACGCGAGAGGCGGTGGAGGTGCTCGCGCCCATCGTGAAGCGGATGCCGGGGGACGTGGAGTCGCGGCTGATACTCGCCCGAGCGCATCTGGCGCAAGGGGACATGGACGCGTCGGCGGGACTGCTGCGGCCGCTGGTGGACGAGGGGAAGAACACGGCGGCCACCCGCATGTACGTGACGGCAGTGGCGGCGATGCGCGACGGCGCGGAGCTGGCGAAGCAGGCGCTGAGCGTGCTCGTGGAGAAGAACCCGGACGACGTCATGGCGTGGCTGTTGGATTCGCTGTCCGGGCCCCGCGAGGCGCTGGTCGCGAAGCTGAAGTCCTTCATCGCGTCGCACGTGTCCGCGGACTGGCCGCTGCCGGTGGCGCGTTACCTCGTGGGCGAGCTGGACGAACAGGCGCTGTGGGCGGCGACGAAGGACGAGGACTCGCACACGGAGCGGCTGCGCCGCATCCAGGCGCACTACTACCTGGGCGAGGCGGCGCTGGCGGGACAGCTGCCCGGGCACGAGGGCCGAGCGGACACGCGAGAGGCACAGCGGCATTTCGAGGCCGCCATCGGCACCCACGCCTTCCACCACCCGACGTACGACCTGGCGGACTTCCAGCTCGAACAGCTCCGGCGGGGCCTGATGGCGGATGGGCGCTGAGGCGCAACGGTCGCTACCACCAGACGGGAGGTCGCTGTGGAACGAAGCGGGTGCAAAACCAGGCGGACAGCTCATCCGCGGCCCGCTTCGTCAGCCCATGTCCGGAGCGCAGCACGTCCAGGAAGCCGTGCCAGGAAATGACGCGCCCCCGCAGCTCCTCGATGCTCCGGTGGAGCGCCCTGCGGTCGTTGAGGACCGCCGTCACCTCCAGGTGGTGGAAGGCGTATGCGATGACCGAGTGCTCCCCCAGACCTTCGGTGGGAGGCGGGAGCTGTAGTTGGACGAGCGTCCGTGCTTCAGGACTCTGCGGTGTCAGCACTCTGGGTGCTCCCGCGATGGCCCGCAGCATGTCGTCCGCCTCCTTCACGAGTCTGGGAGGCGCGCCATTCAACCGGGCGTTGATGGTCAGCTCCTCCCAGACCGTGTCAGTGATGACGACGGGAAGCGGGCCGAGGCTTCCCAGCGTCCCTGCGTGACCCGCTCGCTGGATGTTGGCCAGGATGTCCGTATCCACCACGTACCTCTTCATGCAGAGAGAGCTCCTCCAGGGAGCTTCCAAGCAACTCTCGTGCGCGACTGGCGGAGATGAGTTCCCGGGAATGAGCCTCCAGGACCCTGCGCTCCAACCCGTTGAAGCGTGACTCTCCCTCGAAGCCCGTCAGCGGTGCTTCATCCGGAGCGGTCACCAGGGCCTCGACGGTCTCCACGGAGCGGAAGTAGCGAAGGTTGTAGAGATGCCAGGCCATGGCCGAGAAGCTGAGGCCAAACGTCGTCCGGGCTCGCGTGACCAGCGCCCTCGCTTCCGCCAGACCGTATCCCTCGACCCTGGGCAGCCCGAGTTCCCTTCGCACCGCATCCTCGGGCGCGAGCAACATCGCCGCGAAGGCATTGGCGCGCTTCTCCTCCGGCGGGTTCTCCATCCAGAAGCCCGAACTCTCGAAGTGCCCCTCGTCCGCCGTGATTCCACTGTCGCCGAGGTCGAGCAACTGATGCGCCAGCTCGTGTGCGAGGACGAAGCGGTACACGGGCTCTCGCTCGATACGCGCGCTGATGACGATCAACCGCGCCCGGCCTGAGCGGCAGCTCGCGCCAAGGACCGCGGGATGCTCGAAGTGATGCCGCAGGGCGAGGATGTCGAAGCGTCCCTCCACGAGACGTCTCAGCCCCCGGATGGGCCCCTGCCGCTCCGGGAGCAGTGCACGGACCCGGAGGGCACTCCGATACCCGCCGCGATTTGCCCCCTTCGCGGGCGCGGCCCTGGGATGGAAGCCTTCCGCCAATCGCTCGACGCGCAGGAGGTCTCCGAGCCGTGAGAAGGCCTGGGCTTGCTGAAGTCCCTTCGCGAGCGCCTCCCTGTCTCGTGGGAGCAGGGAGGCACTGACGGAGCGACCTTTCAGGAGCACTCCCGGTTCGATGGGGGCCCGCTCCTGGGGAGCCGCGGTGTGCAGGAAGGCCGTGGGCGCCACGCCCAGGGCGCCCGCGATTCGCGCGAGCGCGCCCACACCAAGCGAGCCGTGTCCCATCTCGAAGTCGTGAATGAGCCGGGGAGCAACCGCGGTACGCGCCCCCAGGGCCTCCAGGTCGAGCCCCGACGCCTTCCGGCACCTCGCGAGCCGCCGTCCCAGTTCCTTCAACGCCTCCGCCTGACCTTCCACGGCCACATGCCCTCCGCTCACGCCAGTACCCCCACCGGGCAGCCACGTCCCGCCTCGCCAAGCCTACCTGCCACGTCAGAATCCACACGAGAGTATAGGCAGCCCCCTGACACGGCGGCCTCGCGGCACGGCGGCCCTCTCTGCTTCCCGACACGCGTGTTCCTGAAGAAGCCGCGCTCCTGGCCGAGCGCCCATTGCCGTGAATCCCCGATGACCTGGTAGCCTGGTCACGTTCCGGCGCCGCTCCCGAGGCGGGCGCCGCGTGCCCATGTCCCAGGACCCCGACTGGCCCATCCGAGTCGCCGCCTTCGACGCCCTGCAGCGGCTCGTGCACCAGCACGGCGAGGTCCTACCCTGGAACGTCATCAACGAGGGCTTCACGTATCAGGGTGAGCGGCTCCTGTTCGCCAACCGTCCCCGCGGCATCTTCTGGCCCCGGCAGATGCGTGAGTCCGCGCTGTCCATCAAGACCAACGTGCCTCGTGAGGGACGGGTGGCACGTTACGACGAGCTGCACTCGGACGAGGGGTTCCTCTACAGGTTCGAGGGAACGGACATCGATGGGCGCGACAACCGCCGGCTCGTGCGCGCCATGGAGCTGGACGCACCGCTCGGCATGTTGCGGCGGAGTCCGAGCTGCGCCCGCGCCGCGACTCCCTGGAAGAACGATACGAGCGCTTCCGCAAGGCCGGCTGACCCATCCCGCCCGGTTGACCGGGCCACCCCTCCCAACGGAGAGGCGACCTGCCCGAACGGGTAGCTCCACGTCCTGCCCGGTCCGCCGATGTGGCGCCTTTTCGAGGCTTTTACCTTCAGCCTCGAAAGGAATCCGCCATGTCCACCGACCTCCAGTCACTCTCCCAGTCCCTCGCCGCCGTCGTCGAGCGCACCGCTCCCTCCATCGTCCGCGTCGAGGCCCGCCGCCGTCGCGGCGCCACGGGCATCGTCTGGAGCGCCGACGGCCTCATCGTCACCACCAGCCACGCCGTCGAGCACGAGGGCCACATCGCCATCGGCCTCGCCGACGGCCGCACCGTCTCCGCCGAGCTCGTCGGCCGGGACTCCAGCACGGACCTCGCCCTCCTCAAGGCCGACGTGTCCGGCCTCACCCCACTCCCCCCCGCCCCGCTCGATGAGGTGAAGGTCGGCCACCTCGTCGTCACCGTCGCCCGGCCGGGGCGCACCGCGCGCGCCACGCTCGGCATGGTCAGCACCCACGGCGAGGGCTGGCGCACCCACGCCGGTGGTCGCGTGGACCGCTACCTGGAGACAGACGCCGACCTGCCCCCCGGCTTCTCCGGCGGCGCGCTGGTGGACACGCAGGGCCGCCTCGTCGGGCTGCTCACCGCCGCCTTCTCCCGCACCGCCGCCGTCGTCATCCCCGGCGACACCCTGACCCGCGTGGCGACCACGCTGCGCGAGCACGGCGGCGTGCGCAGGGGCTACCTCGGCGTGGGCGCCTACCCGGTGCGCGTGCCCCCGTCCCTCGTGGACCGCGCCGGCACCGAGGCGGGGCTCATCTTCCTCTCAGTGGACCCGGACGGCCCCGCGCACAAGGCGGGCCTGCTGCTCGGGGACGTGCTGGTGAGCCTGGGCGGCCAGCCGCTGCACCGCGTGGAGGACCTGCTCGGCTACCTCGGGGACGAGAAGGTCGGCACCACCGTCCAGGCCCGTGTGCTTCGCGCCGGTGAGGTGCGCGAGGTGCCCATCACCATCGGCAAGCGCTCGTGAAGGAAAGGATGACGCGATGAAGCTCCTGCAACAGTTCTCCGACGACCTCGAGTCCCTCGTCGAGCGCGCCTCGCCCGCCGTCGTGGGCGTCGAGCACGCCCGAGGCCATGGCACCGGCCTCTTCCTCACCCCCGACGGCTACGTCCTCACCAACCGCCACGTGGTGACGCGCAGCCGCAAGGTCACCATCCAGCTCTCCAACGGCGAGGAGCTCCGAGGCGAGGTCGTGGGCGGTGATGCCCCCACCGACCTCGCGGTGGTCCGCGCCGAGGGCACGGACTTCCCCACCCTCCCCCTGGCCGACCCGAAGACGGTGCGCGTGGGCCAGTTGGTGATGGCCATCGGCAACCCGTTCCGGCTGGAGCAGTCGGTGTCCATGGGCGTGGTGAGCGCCATCAACCGCAGCATCAGCCTGCCCAACGGCGTCATGCTGGAGGGGATGCTCCAGACGGATGCCGCCATCAACCCGGGCAACTCGGGCGGGCCGCTCATCAACACGCGCGGCGAGGTGGTGGGACTCAACACGCTGGTGCTGCCGTACGCGCAGGGCATCGGCTTCGCGGTGGGCGCGAGCACGGCCGCGTGGGTGGCCAGCCTCCTCATCCAGCGCGGCAAGGTGGAGCGGCGCTTCCTCGGCATCGCCGCCACGGCGGTGAACCTCGACACGCGGCTGGCCCAGGACACCGGGCAGCCTCGCGCGGTGAAGGTGCTCAAGGTGCAAGACGGAACGCCCGCGCACGAGGCCGGGCTCCAGGTGGACGACCTGCTGCTCGCCATCAACCGCAAGACGGTGGGCAGCGTGGATGACCTCCAGCGCCTCATGGCCCTGGCCACCGACGAGGAAGTCACGTTGGACGTGCTGCGCAAGGGCGGTGGCCGCAAGAAGCTCCACGCCCGCACCCGCCCCCGTCCCGAGGCCGTGGCCGCGTGAACGCGCATGACGGTGGCTCCACCGGGGCCACCGTCCGCTTCACCGGGGCAGCGACTCCAGCAACCGCCTCACGTGCGGCCACAGCTCGACATGCCGATTCCGGGGGCTCCACGCGGCGAGCGTGTCGAGTGTGAAGACCCGCACCTGCTCCGGCAGCGGCCAGTGCAGCGCGGGCGACAGGTAGACCACCTCGCACTCCACGTCGACGGGCGCCTCACGCTCCACCACCTGGAGCAGGTGCGCGTACTTCTCACGGTGGTCCGAGGCTCGCTGGATGGTGTGGAGGTCCCGCAGCAGCGCCGGCATCCCCGCGGCCCGGGCCCGCAGATAGGCTTCGAGCTGCGGGTCCCGGAAGGAGTCCGCCGAGGTCTTCAGCTCCAGGAAGAGCCACGCGGGACGAGGGCCATCGCGCCGGAGCAGATAGTCCACGTGGATGCTCTGGTTGCTGGCCTCCCGCTTCAGGGGGAACTCCGGAGCGATGATGCGCACCGGCGCGTCGTACTGGTCCGACAGGAACTCCTCGATGAAGAGCGCGAGGAAGAGGTCCACCCGGCGCTCGACGGAGTACTTCGGAAACGCACTGAAGTGGGCGAGCCGCGCGAACAGCTCGGTGATGCTCCCTTCGAGGCTCATCCGGTCCTCCTGGCCACGGGGGCGCGTGCGCCGGTGACGGCATGATACCCGCGACCGCGGGCACGGCTCGCGGCCGGTGACAGGATGACCACGCTCACACGCGGAGGTCCGGACAATCTGGCGGTGGGCCGTCGGTCCCCCCATCCCCGTGCCTCTCGGGAGCACACAGGCACGCGGCTTGAACAACCGGGAGGAGGTCTCGCCATGCACGACACTCCTTCCAGACGTCCGCTGAGCCACTCCGTCCTGGAGGCCACCAAGGCCCTGCTCCTCGTCGCCGTGGCCTTCACCTGCTTCGGAGTGCTGGGCCCGTGTGGCGCCATCCTCAACTACTCGGTGTGCTGCTACACGAAGCACGACATGGCACGGCTGGACCTCCACCACCTGGAAGGCGCGTTCAAGCTCTACGCCCGGCGCACGGGCCGGTTGCCGCCGGCAGGGAACCTGGCCGTGCTCGTGGACGCGGGGGTCCTGGAGACCATGGCGGTGGACCCCTGGAACAACCCCTACCTCTTCACGGTCGACGGCCGGCAGGTGAAGCTCTGGAGTCACGGCGCGGATGGCCGGCAGGGCGGAGAGGGCCAGGACGAGGACGTCGCGCGCACCTTCGAGGTCGACCTCCCACCGCGCTGAGCACACCCGGCAGACACGGGCGCTCCAGGGCATGATGGGACGGTCATGACTCCGCGCCGTTCCCTGCGCCACTCACTGCGGCAAGCAGCCAAGGTGGTGGTCCCCATCGCCGGCTGCTACGTGCTCCTGCAGCTCGCGGCGAACCCCTTCTGCGGCCATCCCTTCACGACCCGGTCGCCGCGGGAGCGCGCCATGTGGGACCTCGGCGTCATCATGACCTCCCTCAGGGACCACGCCCGGCGCACGGGCCCGCTCCCACTCGAGGGAGGCTGGCCCGCGCTGGTGGACGTGGGTGTCGTGGAAGAAGTGCCCGTGGACCCGTGGGGACGGCCCTATACCTTCTCCGTGGCGAAGGACGGGCAGGTCGAGGTGTCGACCCTCGGCGCGGACGGTCAGCCTGGAGGTGACGGAGCGGACAAGGACATCGTGCGCGCCTTCACCATGAACACCGCGAAGCCGCCGTCCCGCTGAACCGCGGCGGCTACACCCGCGCCTCGTCGTGGCGGGGGCGTTCGTCCAGGAACAGCTCGTCCTCGTAGCACCACACCCAGCTCTCGCCCTGCTCGAAGGACTGGACGACGGGGTGGTGCGTGTGCCGGAAGTGCTTCGTCGCGTGCTTGTTCCGGGAAGAGTCGCAGCACCCCACGTGGCCGCACGTCAGGCAGCGCCGCAGGTGCACCCACTCGTCTCCCATCGCGAGACATTCCTCGCAGCCTTCCGTCCTGGGCTCGGGGTTCCCCGCTCGCTCCACGTGGTCACAGGCCTCGGCCATGGTCCACCTCCATGAAGGCGCGTGCCTTCTCCACACCGTAGGCATGACGCAAGCGCACATCAGGGCGCGGGAGGCCCCGGCCAGCCGGGCCCCGGCCCGTCGCTCAGGGCCAGGACAACATCAGCCCCACGCCCCCTGGCGCGGGCACCAGCCGGGCGGAGAGCTCGCCGTTCACCCGTGAGTTGAGGAACCACAGCACCCCATCGAAGACGAGCAGGAAGCCGCCCTGCACCAGCAGGCTCTTGCCCCACCCTCGCAGCCGCTCCGAGTCCTTGCGCAGTCCGCGCTCCCACAGGAACGCGCCGAAGGCGACGTACCCCACGTCCAGGCCCGTGTTGAAGAGGAGCAGCCGCTCCATCTTCTGGCCCTCGGCGAGGCTGCGCGCCAGGTCCCACGTGGCGGGCTCGGCGGTGGCCTGTCCGTGATACCCGAAGCCGGCGATGGCGAGGTTGACGACGTTCCACGCCGCGTTGGCCTGGAAGAAGGCGCGCGTCTCGCCCTCGGTGGCGAAGTGTCCCGCCACACCGGTGCCGATGTTCAGCACCGCCCAGCCGAACAGCACGCCCATGGCCACGCGGTTGAGGCGCACGGCCTCCGCGTTGTGCGCGGCCAGCCAGTCACGCGCGGACGGGGCGGCGGGCACGGGCGCCACCTCCTGCGCGCCGGCCACCAGGGGCAGCGCGAGGAAGAGCAGCCCCAGGACGAGGCTGGAGCGCACGGCACGGGACAGCGGGGACATGGGACCTCCGAGGGACACGGGAGAGCGGCGCCCGCTCGGATGTCCGGAGCCCTTCCGCGTCGCGCGACCTCCCGCACGCTCCGGCCCGTCCGTTCAGCGGTGCGCTAGCTCTTGTCGCTCAACGGGGGCGACTCGCGCGCGGGCTCGGTGCCCTCCTGGGCGCCATAGCCGCCAATGCCCTTCTGGTGGATGCGGTCCACGCCCGTATCCTCGTCCGTCGCCTCGACATGCCGCTCGCCTTCCTGGTGACGCGCCTCCCGCCGGAGTTCCTCGGCGCTCTTCGTGTCCGTCCGCTCGTCACCCTTCACCGGATTGCCCTTGTTGTCGGCCATCGTCTTCCTCCTGGGGGCAAAGGTCCGAACCCGTCGCGTATCGGACAAGGCACCGGCCGGCGCTCCGCTGCCTGCCCCCTCCGCCGGGAGGCGGCACGGCGCTCCCGGTGCCGTCCGCAAACCAGGGCCTCGGCAGCCCGGAGGGCCTCTTTGCTCCGGCGCTCACTCCAGCGCGACAAGCCGCCGCGCGAGGCACGCTCCCGTCAATGCCACTCCGGCTTCCACTCCAGCGCGACAAGCCATCGCGAGGCACACTCCCGTCAGTGCCGCTCCGGCTTCCACTCCAGCGCGGTGGGCTCGGGCGCGAAGCCGACCTTCTCGTAGAGCGGCCGGCCGTCTTCCGAGGCGTGCAGCCACAGCTTCGACATGCCCGCCTCCCGCGCGAAGGCCATCAACTCCGCGAGCAGCGCCCGCGCGAGCCCCCGTCCCCGCCACGCGGGCGCCGTGTACATGTTGAGGACGTAGCCCTCCAGACCGCCGAGGTCGCTCGCCGCCGGTGGCCGCTCGAAGGGCACGAGGCCGCTGCACGCCACCGCCTCCGTCCCCGCCATCGCGAGCCACACGTGGAACCGCCCCTCCGGCAGCGCCTTCAGCAGGTGCCGCCGCGCGGCCTCCTCCCACGCGGCCGCGTTCGCATCGGTGAGCCCGCCGAACTGGCGCATCAGCTCGCGCCGCAGCCGGATGACCTCGTCGATGTCGTCCACGCCCGCCTTGTGGATGCGCCACGCATTCATCGCTGTCCCCACGCGAAAAGAAGAAGGCCCCCACCCACCCAGGAGTGAGGGCCTCCGGACATCCTCTCACGGGGGCGCGGGCTCCACCGCCCGCGCTCCACCGGGAAGCGACTAGCTGCTCTTGTACTTCACGGAGCAGCCGTACGGCGTGGTGGTGGCGGCCGGCACCGGCTTGCCGGTGAGCACCGCGTCCACGGCCGTCTTCACGTGGTTGACCTTCTTGTCGTTCTTGCCGCGCGGGTCGTCGTCGATGGCGCCGGCGTAGCGCACCACACCCTGCTCATCGATGACGTACATGTGCGGCGTCGTCTTGGCGCCGTAGGCCTTGCCCACGGTGCCCGGCGCGTCCTGCAGCACCGGGTAGGGGAAGCCCTCCGCCTTCTTCCAGGTCGCGGACTTCTCCGGCGTGTTGTGCGCCGTGGAGTCCACCGCGAGCCACACCACCTTCTTCGCGTCGAAGCCCTTCAGGGTGGTGGCCATCGTGTCGGCCTCGTAGTGCCGCTTCACGAAGGGGCACTCGGGGTTGGTCCACTCGAGGACCACCACCTTGCCCTTGTACTGCGCCAGCGAGTGCTCCTTGCCCGTCTCGTCCTTCAGCGTGAAGGCCGGCGCGGGCTTGCCCACCTCGGCATCCGCGAGGGCGGGAGCCCCGACGAACAACGTGCCGAGCGCGAGGGCGGTGAAGACCTGCTTCATGGCGTACCTCCTGGGGGAGTGTTGACTGCGTCTTCGGGAACTCAGGGCCGCGGAAGTCCCGCGGTGGCACAGAGGATGTTCGAGCCTTCCTTGCGTCGCGAGGGCGAGCACTCCGCCGCGCGCTTCACCGCGTCCACCACCATCTCCGCGGTGAGCAGCTCCGGCAGCACCTCCGGCTTGTCCGGAGCACCGGGGCTCAGCACCAGGTACATGGGCACGCCCGCGCGGCCGTGCTCGGCCAGCTTCGCGGTGATGCGCGCGTCCCGGCGCGTCCAGTCGGCCACGAAGAAGGCGACCTGGTGCTCGGTGAAGGCGGCGCGCACCTCCTCGCGCGCCAGCACGGTGCGCTCGTTGAACTTGCAGGTGAGGCACCAGTCCGCCGTGAAGTCGATGAACACCGGCTGACCGGCCGCCAGCGCCGTGTCCACCGCCGCCGCGTCCCAGGCCTGCGCCACCGTGGACGTCCGCGCCGCGGGCGCCGCCGTCTCGTCGAAGCGCAGCGCCACCACGCCCGAGGCCACCAGCACCAGCGCCGCCACCGCCACGGTGGCCAGCTTGCGCCCGCCGTCCTGCGCCTGCGCCTGGCCATACAGCCACGTGCCCAGGCCCACCGCGACGAGGAAGGCCAGCAGCCGCGCCATGCCGTCCACGCCGGCCAGCCCGCCCATCACCCACACCAGCCACACCGTGGTGCCCAGCAGCGCGAAGCCCAGCACCTGCTTGAAGCGCTCCATCCACGCGCCCGGCTTGGGCAGCTTCTTCGCCAGTCCCGGCACCAGCACCAGCAGGCAGAAGGGCAGCGCGAGCCCCAGGCCCAGCGCCACGAAGGTGGCCAGCACCGTGAGCGGGCCCGCCGCGAAGGCGAAGCCCACCGCCGTGCCCAGCAGCGGCGCCGAGCACGGCGTGGCCAGCACCACCGCGAGCACGCCCTCGCCCGCGCTGTGCAGGAGGCCGTGACTCTGGTCCACCTTGCCCGCCAGCGCGGTGCCGTCCAGGCCCACGTTGAAGACGCCGAAGAGGTTGAGCGCGAAGGCCACCAGTACCGCGCTCACCGCCGCCACGAAGAGCGGCTCCTGGAACTGGAAGCCCCAGCCCACGCTGGCCCCGCCCGCGCGCACCGCGAGCACCGCGCCCGCCAGCAGCAACAGGCTGCCGATGATGCCGCCCGCGTACGCCGCCGCGTGCGCGCCCACCCGGCCGTGCTCCTGCTGCACCATGCGCGTGAAGCCGTACGCCTTCAGCGCCAGCACGGGGAACACGCACGGCATCAGGTTGAGCAGCGCGCCCCCGAGGAACGCGAACAGCAGCGCCAGCCCCAGGCCCACCGAGTCGTCGGCCGCCACCGGCGGGGGCGCCGCCACCGCGGTCACCGGCTTCACCGCCGCGATGCTGTCCTTCACCGACGGCGGCTTCACCACCGGCGCGCCGGCCACCGCGCCGACCGCCACCACGGGCGCCAGCGGCACGTCCACCGTCACGGGCTGATAGCCCGAGGCCTTCGTCCCCAGGCGCAGCACGCCCGTGAGGCGCGGCTCGGCGGTGGGCACGTCCGGCTCCGCCTTGCCCTTCAGCGCGAAGCGGCCCGGGCCCGCGGAGGTGAGCGTCACGCGCTCCACGCCGTCGATGCGCTCGGGGGTGAAGAAGTCCGCCTCCAGCGCGGGCAGCGGCGCGCCGCCAGGGCCCGCCA
Organism: Pyxidicoccus fallax; assembly: GCF_012933655.1. Classification (GTDB taxonomy): domain Bacteria; phylum Myxococcota; class Myxococcia; order Myxococcales; family Myxococcaceae; genus Myxococcus; species Myxococcus fallax. The sequence goes on from NZ_JABBJJ010000056.1 coordinate 30,539, forward strand.
CGGTGAGGGTGCCGGTGAACTCCTGGCCCGCCTTGAGCTGCGGCGTGTCCAGCGCGAGCTTCACCATGTGGCCGGTGTCCGCCGTGGGCCGGGGCACCTTCGTCTGTGCGTCGTCGAAGGCGCGCGCGGCGTCCGCGTCCAGCTGGGTCTGGGGGCCCAGCGGCACGCTGCGGGTGAGCATCAGCTCGGCGGGGATGCAGTGCACCTCGCACACCAGCGCCTCCACCGCGGCGGAGAGCTGGAGCGAGCCCGTGGCCCCCTCGGCGGCGCGCGCCTGCGCGAAGAGGAGCACCTCGCCGTCATAGCCGTGGGTGACGATGAAGCCGTCCGGCGTGCGGAAGGTGTGCGGGAAGGGCCATTGCAGCGGCCCCACGGTGGAGCCCGGCGTGTCCCAGGCGATTTCCGTCTCCAGACCGGAGTCGCCGGGGTTCTTCCAGTAGATGTGCCAGCCCGGGTCCATGCGGAAGCGCACGCCCACGCGGAACGCGTCGCCCGGCTTCACCTGGGTGGCATCCACGAGCAACGCCGCTTCCACGCGCGGGTCGCCCTCGTCCGGCGCGCTCGTGCCCACCGCGGACGCGGGCAGCTCCGCCCACGCCACCGTGGCCAGCAAGGCCATGCCGAGGCCGCCCACCGCACCGAACCTCTTCCACTGCTGACGCTTCATGCGCCTCCCGTTAACCCACGGCGGGCCGGCCCGCCAGCGACAGGCACGGGTCTCCGACTCCCATGAACCCCCCAGGCGGCCGGGCATTCCCCGTCGCCAGGACGGCTGCTGTCTTCCATACGCTCGGAAGTCCGCGAGGTTACAGGAGGCCCCCGCGCCCCGTCCGGTGAGAGCAGGCGGGCAGACGGCGCCGCTCATCCGGCTTCCCGGACGCCCGCGCGGGCCCGGGGCGGCCGGCCCCACGCCGCGCATCAGGAAGCGCGGGCGGCGGCTACTCCTCCGTCTTCCAGGGCACCAGCGCGGCCAGGGGGGCGGGGCCCACACGGCTCATCGTGATGCGGGAGACCTCGGAGTGGGCCCGGCGCATCACCAGCGCGGGGAGGTTCTGGTTCGCCCGGCGCTCCATGATGCGCCGCAGGTCCGCCAGCCGCTCCACGTGGCGATTCGGGGGCACCTCGGGGGCGCCAAGCCGGGCGAGCTTGTAGAGCGCCAGGTCCGCGGCCTCCAGCGCGCGCTCGGCCGAGTCCTGGTGGCGGCGGCCCAGCGCCTTCCACGCGGCGGCCTCGGCGGCCACCAATTCCAGCTCCGCGGAGACGGCGCGCACGTAGCGGCCCTGCTCGCTCTCCGGAAGGATGCGCGTCACCGGCACCGAGATACGGCGCGTGTCGCCCCGCTCCGTGTACGAGGACGTCACGCCCAGGTTCCACTCCGCCGAGCCCAAGAGGCCCGCGAAGAGGACGCGGCGCGGGAAGGCCAGGGACACCGCGCCGAGCGCCGCGCTCATCGCGTCACCTTCCACGCGCGCCGGGTAGCGGTGGCGGCAGCGCAGGTCGGCGAAGCCCGAGGGCAGCACGTGCACGCGCGCGTCGGAGACGACCTCGCCGAACAGCTCCGCGCCGAGCTGCCCCACGGCCATGGGCAGTCCCTCGGGGTCGTCCACGTGGACGAAGCCGGTGCCGGACGGACGGGTGAGGGCCTCGAGGACGTCGGGCAGGTAGTGCCGGCCCAGCCCCAGCGCGTGCAGCATGACGCCGGACTCGGCCACGCGGCCGCCGAGCGTCTTGAAGTCCGCGAGCTGGGACGGGCCCACCGAGGGCTCGCCGTCGGTGAGCATCAGCACCTGGGGCCGGGCACCGGGGACGAGCACGCGGCGCGCGGCCTCGGCGGCGCGCTCGACGGCCTCGTGCAGCGCGGTGCCCTCGCCGGCCTCCAGGCGCGACAGCACCTTGAGCAGCTGCGCCTTGGCGTTGGGCTCCATGGCGCGCATGGGGAGCACCTGCTCGGGCTCCGCGTCGAAGGTGAGCAGGCCCAGGTAGTCACGGGGACTGGCGCGCTCGATGAGCGCCTGCGCGGCCTGGATGGCGGCCAGCAGCGGCACGCCGCGCATGGACGCGCTGCGGTCCAGGGCGAGGTTGATGGCCACCGGAGCGCGGGGCGCGTCGGCGTCCGCCTCCAACGTGACGAGGAGGAGCACCTCACGGCCGTGCTCGGCATCCCGCTCCACTGCCCAGGCCGTCTGCTTCATCCGTACTCCCCCGTGCGCTCACGAGGCATTGTGCCGCGAATCGTTCCGCGAAGGGATGACGCCCCTCGCCGCCAGAAGTCTCATGGGCCACAACACCCGGGAGCGGGGGCTCCCACGGGAAGGCTTCGGCGTCAGAGAATGTCGGGAGTCGGGCTTTCCGGCAAGAGGGGGTCGGGACGCGCCCACACGCGGAGCGCGCGGCGCGTCCGACTCAGCGCGGCTCCCCACATGCGGCGCAGTACCGGGCCTGCGGGGTGCGCAGGGGCTTGCCGCACGTCGCGCAGGGTGGGCCGAAGAGGCTCAGCCGGTGGTGCAGCACCGCGTTGACGTTCGTCTCGGGGAAGCCAGTCAGCCGCGTGTACTCGGCGCACACCGGGGCCAGGAGGGCCGCAATCCGGTCGTTGATGGACGCGCCCTCCTTCGGAAGGGACGCCTTGATGCCGCCCCGCCTGCACTCCGCGTACACCTGCATCACCTGCTCGAACTCCGCCTCGTCGAGCATCGGGATGTCCATCTGGCATCGCCAGCACCAGAGCACCTTCATCACACCCTCCCTCGTGAGCCCCGGCACCGCCACCCGCGGTCGGGAGCCCCAGTGACGCGAACCTGTTGGAGAAGATGACAGTCCACCCGGGAGGCAGACCGCTTCGAGCTTCCGGGCCCGGGAGCTCACCTCGGGGGGAGCCGCCGCTCGGGCGTCGTACGCTCGGTCCTACTCACTGCACGACCACCTGCGTCTGGAATGCCCCCGCGCATCCGTGGGCCGCGGGGGCCCCGTCCTCACTCGGCCGCGTGCCAACCGCCCCACGCCTCTTCACCGTAGCCCCACCGGGTGCTGGAGCCGTCCGTCTGGCTCACGTCGGACTCGTTGTCGTCACTCCGGTCCACATAGGGGAGGCCTTCGTCGTCCATGTACGTGGTGTCGTCGTGCTGAATCATGTCCGGCTCCTCTGATGAGCGCTCCGGCCTGGCGGGGGTGGACGGCCAATGGATGGCTCGCCTCCCCGTGGGCGCCCTTCTGTCGGTCGACTCGGGCCCGCCCCATGCGGTGCCCGACCCATCAAGCGTTGACCGATTTACCGAAGAGTCTGGCCATGTCGCTCCGCGTTGTAAAGCCCTTGGGACGTCAAAGTTCCGAACGCGTCCACCACCGTACGTCCGCCTGCCTGCCCAGCGCCAAGCAACCATGAGAATCCGGGCACTTGCGAAACGTCGCCCGTCGGACACCTGGCGCGGCAATCGTACAAGGTAGGGCTACCCCGGGGCAGGTGGAAGCTCTACACGGTTCACCCGCAGCTCATTTTCAAAGCCTGCTCGGCAGGGGTTTCACATCAGTAAATGCGTGCGCCGGTCGGTTCCCCACCAGCGGGCCTCTGCCTCGTGCTTGACTGACGGACACGCCACACCGAACGGCGCTTGATTCGCGAATCACCCCTGTTAGGGTTGACTTGAACTCGAGATTTGCCGCGCCGCGGCAACCGGGCCTTCTTCGCCGCGCGCCCCCAGAGGTCCCCAGAGTCCCATGAGCCCCATCATCACCGGCCTATTGCTCGCCGTTGCCATCCCCATCTTCGTGATGACCATGTCCGGTCGTATCGGCGTGCTCCTCGCGATGAAGGGGGAGAATCGGTTCGACCACATCCCCGAGCGCCTCAAGCGGCTCACGCTCTTCGGCCTCGGCCAGAAGCGCATGGTGGACCCGGAGGAGTTCACCCCGGGCCTGATGCACGTCCTCATCTACGCGGCGTTCATGGTGCTGGCGCTGCGCACCGTGATGCTGTTCGCCATGGGCTTCTCGTCCACGGCGCTGGCGGTGCTGACCGACCTGGGCGACCCGTTCTGGGCGAGCCAGCCGGCGCTGCTCGCCCTCTACAAGGTCTACCTGCTGGCCAAGGACGTGGTCGCCGCGCTGGCCCTGGTCGGCTGCGCCTACTTCGTCTGGACGCGCTGGAAGGTGAAGCCGGACCGCATGACGGTCTCCTGGGAGGCGTACCTCATCCTGGGCTTCATCTCCGGCCTGATGATTTCGGAGTTCCTCTTCGGCGGCAGCCACATGGTGGTGGCCAATGCCGCGCAGGCGAAGATGGGCGCCACGCAGGTGCCGCAGACGGCCGCGTCGCTCGTCTGGTGGGAGCCCGTCACCAGCGCCGTGGGCCTGGCGATGATGCCGCTCGGTGAGAACGCCGCCCACGCGGTGGGCGTGGCCGGGTTCTGGATCCACCTCGCCATCATCCTGACGTTCCTGAACTTCCTCCCCCTGGGGAAGCACTTCCACATCATCACCGGCCTGCCCAACGTCTTCTTCCAGCGCACCCACTCCACCGGCAAGCTGCCCACGCCGAACCTGGAGAAGGAGGAGTTCGGCACCGCCACGGTGAAGGACCTCACCTGGAAGCAGGGCCTGGACCTGTACTCCTGCACCGAGTGCGGCCGCTGCCAGACGCACTGCCCCACGTACATCACCGGCAAGCCGCTCACGCACAAGGGCGTCAACCAGGACCTGAAGCACTGGATCTGGGACCACGAGCAGTGGGTGGAGGAAGGCTACGGCCCCAGCAAGGTGAAGGAGCCGCTGCCCGAAATCGTCGGCTCGGCGCTGAAGGCGGAGACGGTGTGGGCGTGCACGAGCTGCGGCTGGTGCGAGCAGGCCTGCCCGGTGTTCATCGAGAACGTGCCGCGCCTCATCGACATGCGCCGCTACCAGGTGCAGGTGAAGGCGGAGTTCCCCCCCGAAATCCAGCGCGTGTTCGAGGGCATCGAGCGCCAGGGCAACCCCTGGGGCCTGGGCCAGGACCGGCGCGACGAGTGGGCCGAGGACCTGGCGCTGCCCACCTGGGGTGACGGCGGCGGCCCGTACGAGTACCTCTTCTTCGTGGGCTGCGCGGGCAGCTACGACGACAAGCAGAAGAAGGTCAGCCGCGCGCTGGTCAAAATCATGCGCGAGGCGGGCGTGTCCTTCGCCACGCTGTCCAAGCAGGAGATGTGCAACGGCGACTCCGCTCGCCGCATGGGCAACGAGTACCTCTTCCAGTCGATGGCGAAGACGAACGTCGAGACCTGGAACTCGATGGGCGTGAAGGCGGTCATCACCCAGTGCCCGCACTGCTTCAACACCATCAAGAACGAGTACCCGGAGTTCGGCGGTGAGTACCGCGTCATCAACCACACGCAGCTCATCAACGAGCTGCTGAAGGAGAAGCGCATCAAGCTCTCCTCGGTGATGAACACCAAGCTCACCTACCACGACCCCTGCTACCTCGGCCGGCACAACGGCGTGTACGACGCGCCCCGCGAGGTCCTCAACGCCATCCCCGGCCTGGAAGTGGTGGAGATGCAGCGCAGCAAGCGCGAGGGCTTCTGCTGCGGCGCCGGTGGCGGCCGCATGTGGATGGAGGAGCACATCGGCACGCGCATCAACCACAACCGCCTGAACGAGGCGGCGCTGACGCTGAAGCACGCCGAGGACCCGAACACGCCGTACCCCTCCGCCTCGGACAAGAAGAAGCCGGGCCTGGTGGGCGACTACAAGGACAAGGGCGGCACCGGCGTGGTGGCCGTGGCGTGCCCGTTCTGCTCGACGATGCTCAAGGACGCGGTCAACGACACCGGCCGCGAGGAGAACATCAAGGTCAAGGACATCACCGAGCTGGTGGCCGACTCCCTGGTGGAGACCCGCACCGGCTCCGGCACGGTGACCCCCGGCGTGACGGTGAGCGCCAAGCCGGAGTGACGTAGCGCGGTACCGTGATTCGTTGAGGGCCCGGAGGCTTCCACCGCGAAGCCCCGGGCCCTTGTCGTTCCGGGCGGGCCCTCACTTCTCCGGCCACTGCATGAGGAAGACGCAGGCGGGCGGCTCCTGCCGGAGCACCGACACCTGGAACCCGCGCGCGCCCGTCAGCTCGAGCGACTTCTCCAGGATGCCCTGGTAGTAGTGCGGCCGGCCGACGATGTCGCTGATCCACAGCTCCCACCGGCCCGGGCCCAGCTCCTTCGGCCGCAATTCCACGAAGTTGTCCGAGTTGCGGAAGGCGCGGTTGAACTGGGACACGGCGAGCTGCGGCCCGAGCGCGCGCGCCGCCGTCATCGTCAGCCGGCCCAGCATCGTCGACGTGATTCCCTCGACGAGCGTGTGGCCCATCCGCCGCCAGGCCTCCTCGCGTGGCAGGTCCGGCCACAGGTCCCGAAGCGCGATATCCAGGCAGCGCATCCAGGTGCCGAGGTCGTAGGCCGGCAGCAGGTCCTGGTCCAGGTCCATGCCCGCCTCGCGCAGCGCCACGCGCGCGTTCGCGGACAGCCTGCGACCCAGCGCATGGAGGAAGAGCCCCTGCGCGGTGACGCCGTAGATGAGCCGTGTGTCCGGCATCTGCATGTCATGCCCCCCACGACACGGGAGGACCGCCGGCCCGGCGTCTCCCCGCAAAGCAACACCCCCGCCATGCCCGTTCGTCACTCTCCACGGACGAGGCTGGGAATACCTGCGGAAACCTGAATAAATGCCGTTACTGTTGTAACAGGAGAATACCGGGCTCGCAGGAGTGTCCGGCGGAGGACGGCGGCGTCAGCGCTTGGGGGGCTTCTCCGAGCGGAGGGCCCTCTCCAGGCGCTTGGTGGGGCCGTCATCACCCAGCTTGCCGGCGACGTACGCGCCCGCGGAGGCGAGCTTGCGGCGGAAGTCGTCCGGCGGCGGGACGTTGGGCTCGGGACGCAGGTCGGTGATGCCCACGCCGGACAGGAGCGTGCGGGCCAGGTCCCGCTCGTCGTCCTTCGCATGGGGCAACAGCAGCCGGCAGACGTCGGCGTTGCCGTGGGCGGCGGCCATGATGAGCGCCGTCTCGCCGAGGCTGTCCGTCAGCTCGGGGTCCGCGCCGGCCTCCAGCAGCAGGCGCACGATGTCGGCCCGGCCCTTGCGGGCGGCGGCCATCAGCGGCGTGCGGCCTTCCGAATCGAACGGGTTGGGGTCCGCCCCCGCGGCGAGCTTGGACTTCACGGCCTCGCGGTCTCCCGCGAGCACTGCATCGAACAGGGACATGACCACCTCCGCCCGGGCAGCATCGCGCCTCGCGCGCCCGGACGCCAGCGGCCCCCGGGATGGGATTCACTCCACCGGAGGCAGCGCGACCAGCCAGGCGAGCACGGCGTCCCGCTCGGCCGGGTCTATCAGGAGCCACTCGTGTCCACGGCCGGACACCACCCGCGCCTGGAGCGGTATGCCTACCTCGCGCCAGGCCACCGACGCCTCGCGCCACAGGGCGGGCCCCTCGCCGTCCCCCTCTCCCACCAGGGACAGCAGCGGCACCCGGGTGTACGCGGCCCCGGTGGGAGGCGTGGACTCGGCCCCGCGCGAGAAGCGGGGCGCACCCGACAGCAGCACCAACCCACCGAAGGCGTCCGGGCGGGAGGCCCACAGCTCCATCGCCATCTGCGCGCCCGCGCTGAAGCCCAGCAGCACGGGCTTACGGGCATCCACGCCAGGGACGCGCGCCGCGTCCGGCAACACCTTCAGCATCAGCCGGTTGGCGTCCGCGCCGCGCCAGCCGGAGAAGTCCTTCCGGGACAGCGTCAGGAGAGCGAAGCCCCTCCGCGCGAAGTCCGCCGCCAGCGGCTCCACCAGCGCCAGCCCGTGGCCGCCCGACGGGTGCAGCCAGAGGAGCAGCCGGTGCGGCCGCGACGCGGTGGCCTCCTCGGAGACGAAGAGCCGGTACGGCAGCCCGCCCTCCGGCGCGCCGGTGTGCAGGCGAAGCCCGGAGGGAGGCCGCGCGAGCCCGGCGGCTTCCTCGATGGCGGGCCCGGATGCGCCCGGAGACGAGGGGCCCGAGGCGCACGCGACGCCCATGGCAAAGACGACGGCGAGGCACGCGGGCCCGCGGCGCATCACGTCCTACAGCGGACCGTAGGACGGCTCGGCGGCGCTGGGCACCGCGATGGTCACCGAGCTCGGCCCGCTGTTGCTGACGGTGGCGCGGTAGATGTCCGGGTCGCCTCCACCCGTGCCCGCGACGAGGAAGCCCAGCTGGTCTGCGCGCGTCCAGCTCGGCCAGGTCTCCTGCACGCTGGCGCCGGTGAGGTCCGTCAACTGCCGTCCCACGCCCACGCTGCCAGCAGCGTTGATGGGCGCCACGTAGACGCGGATGCTGCCGGAGGACAGGCGCCCGTCGAAGGCCAGCTGCGTGCCACTCGGGGACACCGCCACGCGGTTCTCCACCGCGAGCACCCCGCTGCCGAGCGAGAAGGTGAGGATGCCGCCGCCATTGAGCGGCACGCGCGCAATCTCGTCGAGCTGCTGCAGCGTGTTGCCCGTCGGCGCCATCACCGCGCTGCCGTTGGGGAGGAAGGAAGGCGCGCCGTAGGCGACGGTCGCGTTCGGCGTGAGCTCCTGGAAGCCGCTGCCGTCCACGTTCACCCGCCCCAGCGACGTGAGGGAGCTGTTGGCCGGAGAGAAGACGAAGACGACGCTGCGGCCGTCGGGGCTGAAGGTGGGCGTGCGAAAGTTGATGCAGCCGCGCGCGCACGCCGCGTCACCCGAGCTGAACAGCGTGGCCGGGTTGGCGCCCCCCGAGGTGGGCACGGTCTGCAGCGAGGTGGTGTTGCCGGTGCGCTGCACGAACACCACGCTGCGCCCGTCGCGCGACACGGAGGGCCAGTACGCGCCGCCCACAGTCGTCAGCCGCTGCGGGCTGTTGGGGTCGCCCGCGTCGTCCACCACGAAGACGTTGCGGTCATTCTGGCGCACGAAGGCGAAGCCCTTCGTGAAGAGGACGTCGCCGATGCCGCCGCCGCCGCCGTCATCCAGGGGCTCGCACGCCCCCAGCAAGCCCACCGCCAGCACTCCGCCCAGCCATCGCCGCATGCCCGTCATCGCTATCACTCCGCTTGTCCGGCCCGCTCGACCACGCCCCGTACTACAGGGCGCGCCGGGTCGGACGTCAACGCGTCACGCGGGATTCAAAGGCCCGCGGAGTGTCAGCGGTTGAGCTTCTGCAGCTCGTTGCGGCACATGTTGCACAGCGACAGCTGCTTGCGGTCGCAGTCCTGGGGCGTCTGGGCGAAGAACATCACGCACCGGGGGTCCTCGCAGTAGGACAGCCCCAGCAGGTGCCCCGCCTGGTGCACCACCTCCGTCTGGATGCGACGGCGCAGCGGCTCGCCATCCGCGCCCTGACGCAGGCGGAAGAGGCTCACCACGGCGGTGTGGGACTCGCGGTCCGCCTCGCCGAAGACGAAGGGCGAGTCGGGGACGAAGAGGTCCACGTCGGTGATGCCCATGACCGCGGTCTGGCCGGGCTCCAGCATCGGCGACAGCCGCCGCATGATGGCGTTGCAGTGGTACTGGCTCCGGTCCTTGTTGAAGGCATAGGCCGGAGAGGGAAGTGCCGTCTTCGCCACCACCGCCTGGACGCCCATGTGCGTCGCCAGCGGGTCCTGCAAGTCCCTCAGGAGGGAGGCCGGTGGGCTACCCACGGAGACCAGCAGGAGCGTCTTCTGCGGCATCGGGCCACCGTCCTTCATGCACGCGGACGGACGCGCTTGTTACCGCGTCCCCCCGGAGCGGAGTGGCTGGGGCGCAAGGATTCGAACCTTGATAATCAGAGTCAAAGTCTGATGTCCTGCCATTAGACGACGCCCCAGCAGGTTCGCACGTGTGTTTCTGGTGCCCGATTCTACGGCATCTGGACGGGCTCGGGAACCCACCCTGACATGGAAGTCGAACCCTGTCCGCCACCCAACCCGTCCCGGACGGGGTTTCCGGCGGGCTTCGAGGGCGTGGATCTCCCCCGGGAGGCCCTCATCCGCCTGAAACCCGGGCCCGGCGTCGCTCCCCTCCTTTACCTGGAGTGAAGCCGGGGCTCCCCGGGGACCCCGTCCCCCGGGCGGGGAGGCGCCGCGCCCCGGTTTCCGCCCGGGACGCGGCGCTTGGGGCCTCAGCCCTTGAGGACGGCGATGGGGGTGAGGCGACGCAGGGGGGTGAGGAGGTCGGCCTCGTCCTCCAGCACCTCGGTGATGTCCCGGTAGGCGGCCGGGGCCTCCTCGACGAGGGAGGCGGTCCGGCCCTGGTCGAACACCACCCGCCGCATGGCGTGCTCCAGCGCGGCCGGGCGGATGCGGGCGCGGGCCTCGGTCCGGGTGAGGACGCGGCCTGCCCCGTGCGAGCAGGAGCGGAAGGCGCGCGGCTCGCCCCGGCCCTCCACCACATAGGACGCGGTCCCCATGGAGCCGGGGATGAGCCCCCGCTGCCCCGCTTCGAGGCCGACCGCCCCCTTGCGGTGGACCAGCAACATGCGGCCGAAGTGCGGCTCCTCGGCGACGTGATTGTGATGCACGTCGACGAAGGACTCCGGGTCGGGGGCCACGCCGAGTGCCTCGGCCACCACCTCCACCGCGCGCGCGGCGATGGCGTCGCGGTTGGCGCGGGCGAAGCGGCAGGCCAGACCGGTGTCGGCGAGACAGGCGAGGCCCTCGGGGGAGCGCGTGCTCAGGCCGGGCAGGCTGCCCTCCCCCTGCGCCTGGGCCACGCGCAGGTGGTGGTCGGCGATGGCGGCCCCCACCCCGCGGGAGCCGGTGTGCAGCAGGAGCCAGACGTGGCCCTCCGCGTCCCGGTCCAGTTCGAGGAAGTGGTTGCCCCCGCCCAGGGTACCCAGGTGTCGCGGCGCCAGCCGCTCCCAGGCGTGGCGCAGCTTCTGGGTGGACAGGGGTGGGGACTCCAGCTCCGGGGGCAGCGGCACACCGCGGCCCCGGTGGACCGTGTCGCCCACGGGCACCAGGCGGGCCAGCCGCGCCAGCAGGGGCTCCAGCACGTCTCGGCCGAGCGGCGTCTCCGGTGCGGAGAAGCGGTACGCGCTGACGCCGCAGCCCAGGTCCCCGCCGAGCGCTCCGGGCACCACGTGGTGCTCGGTGGCGAAGACGGTGCCCACGGCGACGCCCGAGGACACGTGGACGTCCGGCATGGCGGCCACATGCTCGACGGCGTAGGGCTGGGCGGCGATGTGGCGGAGCTGCTTCTCCGCGCCCGGTGGAAGCGCGCGGGCCCAGACGAGGATGGGCACGGCGCCAGGGTTCGCCGGGAGGATGCGGGGCATCATCGCTCACCCCCTTCCCCATCGGTGCCGGAGGGCTCCGCCACGCCGATGTAGATGAAGCGCAGCTGTGGCGTGCGCTTCATGTCGAGGTGGAGCGCGAGCTGCGAGCGCAGGTAGCCGCTCGCGCGTTCGAGCGCCTCCTGTACGGCGCGGGTGCCGGAGGCCGCGGCGTCCGGCGTCAGCGTGTAGCCGATGCGGACGAGCCGGCCATCCGGGGACAGCTCGAAAGAGGACAGCGAGACGCCTTCGAGGCGCGGGTCGGACAGCTCGGAGCGGAAGAGGAGGGAGACCTCCTGGAAGAGGGTGGACTGCACGCGCAGGTGGCGCGCGGAAGGGTTTTCGGAGGGAGACGACGAGAACGAAGACAGCGAGTCCCCCTCGCGCCGACGGGACGCGCGGGGACGGCGATTCCTGGAAGAAGACATGAATGGACGAACGGTTTCCAGCAGGTGCACGGTGGTGACAGCTCCGCGCGCACGTGCGGTAACCAGGACGCGGGAGACCCGCTCCGTCCAGCTCAGCGCCAGGGCTCAGCGAGGGAGGAGGTCACGCCCGGTCAGGCGCGCACGGCGTGGAGCGACGCGAGACACCGTTCATTGCAGTCCCCATGACACACCTCCCGCCGCGCACCCGATTCCGGCACGGACCGTCGTTTCGTTCCCGAGTGAGACACCCGCGCTTCGCCCAGTTCAGCGCGGGCACGGACGCAGGGGCCCGGGGATTCCTGACGAACGGTCTCCCAGACGACTCAGGTGGCACCATCACCCGTGACGCCGGGGCAGGTGTCACGTGGTTACCAGCCACTCTTTCCACCATCCGACGAGCAGCCCCACGTTCCATTGGCCCGCCTGCTCTCCCGACCTACGCAACGGTCCACGGAGAGCAAACACATGGCGGAAGCCTTCGATGTGGTGGTGATTGGCGCGGGGCCCACGGGTGAGAACGCGGCCGCACGCGCGGCGGCGGCCGGGATGTCGGTGGCGCTGGTGGAGCACGAGCTGCTCGGCGGTGAGTGCTCCTTCTGGGCCTGCATCCCCAGCAAGGCGCTGCTGCGCCCGGCCGAGGCCCTGTGGCTGGCGAAGATGGCACCGGGCGCGCGCGAGGCCATCAAGGGCCCGCTCGTGGCGAGCGCCGTGCTGGAGCACCGCGACTACATGGTCGGCGACTACAAGGACGACTCCCAGGTGAAGTGGGCCGAGGGCGCGAAAATCACGGTCGTGCGCGGCAACGGCACGCTCACCGGCCCGCGCAAGGTCCGCGTGGAGTCCCGCGACGGCACCGTGCGCGAGCTGGAGGCCCGGCGCGCCGTCGTCCTGGCCACCGGCAGCAAGCCCCGCCTGCCGGACATCCCTGGCCTCAAGGAGGCGAAGCCCTGGGACAACCGCGAGGGCACCGGCGCGAAGGAGGTCCCCAAGCGGCTGCTCGTCCTCGGCGGCGGCGCGGTGGCGGTGGAGCTGGCACAGGCGTGGCGCTCGCTCGGCTCCGAGGTGACGCTCGCCCAGCGCGGCAAGAGCCTGCTGTCCCGCTTCGAGCCCTTCGTCGGTGAGCAGGTCGCCCAGGCGCTCCGCGACTCGGGCGTGCGCGTGCTGCTGGGCACGACGGCCGCTCGCGTCCAGCGCGCCGGGGACAAGGGCGAGGTGACGGTGACGCTCACCCACGGCGAGGAGGTCCGCGCCGACGCGCTGCTCGTGGCCATGGGCCGCGAGGCGCGCACGGAGGGGCTCGGCCTGGAAACGGTGGGCCTGAAGGGCGGCGGCCCCGTGCAGGTGGACGACCAGCTCCGCGCGAAGGGCGTGGAGGGCGGCTGGCTCTACGCGTGCGGCGACGTGAACGGCCGCAACCTGCTCACGCACATGGGCAAGTACCAGGCGCGGCTGGTGGGCGACATCATCGCGGGGAAGAAGGTGCACGCGTGGGCGGACGCCAAGGCCACGCCGCAGGTCATCTTCACGCACCCGCAGGCGGCGAGCGTGGGCCTCACCGAGGCCAAGGCCCGCGAGGCGAAGCTGCCCGTGCGCACGGTGCAGTACGACATGCAGAACGTGTCCGGCACCGGGCTGCTGGGCCGGGACCTCAAGGGCACCGCCAAGCTGGTGGTGGACGAGAAGCGCCGGGTCATCCTCGGCGCCACCTTCACCGGCCCCGAGGTGGGCGAGATGCTCCACGCGGCGACCATCGCCGTCGCGGGCGAGGTGTCGCTCGACACGCTCTGGCACGCGGTGCCGTCGTTCCCCACCATGAGCGAGGTGTGGCTGCGGCTGCTGGAGGCCTACGGCCTGTAGCGACTACTCCGCCACCGGCTGCTCGGCGGGCCTGAGCAGCTTCCCCGTGCTCTTCACCAGGAACCAGGCGAGCACGGGCGCCAGCCAGAACCAGATGGACGCCAGCCACGCGGTGCCCATCACCTCCCGCCCATCCGGGCACAGGGCGTAATCGTTGCCGAGCCGGATTCCCTCGGCCCCACACACGTGCAGGGACACCGCGTCCCTCAGTGGGGTGAAGAATCGGGGAACGACTCCCGCGAGCACCGGCAGGAAGGCCATCGTGAAGATGACCGCGAACCAGAACGAGTGACTCGCGCTCGACACCCGCACCGAGGGCAGCGGCGGCGCCTCGGCCGAGGGAGTCGCGACCGCGCGGCCCTGCCCCCTGCGCCGCAGCGCATGGGCGAAGGCGAGCAGCGGCACCGTGTCCGGGGGGCTGCGCGGCTCGAAGGCCACCTCGAGCAGGTCGTCATTCCACCGCAGCCAGCGCAGCCCGTGGGCCTGCAGGAAGGCGAGGTCGTCGGGCGAGAGGAAGGGGGTGCCCGTCGGCCAGCGAGGCAGGTCGCCGCCCTGGGCGAACGTCGCGAAGGCCTTGTCGAACCGGGCGCTTCCCGTGCGCACGCGCGGCACCGGCGGCAGCGGCCCCAGCAGCGGCTCGACGAGGTCGGGGGTCAGCACCAGCAGCCCGCCGCCGGTGAGCGGCACCTTCAACAAGGAACTGTCCTTTCCTCCCACCCGCTCGGGGTCCGCTCCGGGCGGGAACAGGCCCTCGACGAAGCCCTGCACCTCCACCCCTCCGCCCTCGGCCGGACGCGCGACCCACCGCACCTTCTCGTCGTCCGACAGCGTGACGCCATGCTCGGCGTACTCCCCTCCGGCCTTCTCCAACCAGGCAAGCCACTTGTTCCGCCGGAGCGCCAGCACGAGCACATGCCCGATGATGAGGATGAGGCACGCGGCCCGTGCGAGTTCCACCGCTGTCATGTCCACTTCCTTGTCCTGATCCACACCGTACCAGACGGCTCCCCACGCCCGTGCACGAGCGCGGGTCGCCTCACCCACCGTGAAGCCACCGTGCCTCCGGGAGTGCCCGGCGACACGGCACGAGCGTCGACGCCCCGGGCGCGGGGTTCTTGCACCCGTGCCATCGAGGGGTAACGGCGTTGCGGAAAGCCCGGTCCCCACGTTGCCGCCCGGCGTCGGGCGTGAAATGGTGCCGGCCCTCCCCTTACACACCCCCTATCGATGAACGTCGCCTCACCGGGGCCCTCTCACGTCGCAAGTGATTCCAACAAGTGGGCCCGGTGGGCCTGGTGGCTCCTGCTCGCCACGCTCGCGGTGGCCGCGGTGGCCGTGGGCCAGCACCCCCGGCGGGGCGTGGACTTCCGCGTCTACATCACCGCCGCCGAGCGCTTCCTGGAGGGCACCGCCCTCTACCGCGTCTCGGACGGCCACATGCCGTTCAAGTACGCCCCCGTCACCGCGCCCCTCTTCATCCCGTTCACCCTCGTCCCCGCGCGAGTCGCCGTCGCCCTGTGGAACCTGGGCTCCATCGCGATGATGCTGCTCGTGGTCCGCCTCACCACCCGCGCCGCGCCCGGCCCCTCCGAGGCGCGACCCTGGGCCTGGGGCCCCGCGCTCGCCACCTTCACCCTCCTCCCCGCCTTCACCTTCGAAATCTTCTACGGGCAGGTGGACGTCGTCATCCTCCTGCTCATCCTCGTCTCCGCACTCGGCGCCGAGCGCGGCCGGGTCTGGGGTCCCGGCGCGGCCTTCGCCGTCGCGTTCCTCCTCAAGCCTCCCGCCGCCCTCGTCGGCCTCTTCTTCCTCTGGCGCCGCCACTGGCACGTCATCGGCGCCACCGCGGTGGTCGGCGTCGCCCTCGCGCTTCCCACGCTCGCGCGCTACGGCTGGGACGGCACCCTCATCCAGTTCCAGCAGTGGAACGAGACGCTCGCGCGCACCACGCCGCCCTGGGCGCTGGCGCACAACCCGCAGGGCCTGCCCACGCTGCTGCTGTCGCTCGTGCTGCCTCCGGAGACCACCCCGCCTCCCGGGAGCATGACCGTCGCGCAGGGCATCGCCATGGCCCTCTTCCTGGGCGCGGTGCTGTGGGCCCGCCCCGGCCCCGCGGACCTGCTCGCCGTGTGCTGCCTGGGCGTGACGCTCCTGTCTCCACTGGCCTGGCGCGCCAACTACGTGCTCGCGTGGCCGCTGATGCGCGCCGCGGCCGAGGGACGCTACAAGCTCAACCTCGTCCTCCTGGCCCTCATCACGCTCAACGGCGCCCTGTCCTCCGAGTCGGCCATCGGACCCGAGCTATCCAAGGTCGTCCTGTACTGGCGTCCCTACGCCATCCTCTACTGCGTGTTCCTGATCGCCCTGCTGTGGCAGATGCGCCGCGCGGGCGCGCCCCGCGCCGTGCTCCCGGATGGAACGCTGTCGCACCTGCCGCGCCTGTTCGTGGGCATGCGCGCGCCGTGACGTCGCCGTTGCACTGAAGAAAGCGTGAGCCATGGCGATCATCCCGGCTCGCGTGACACCTCACTCGCGCGACGTGACGCTCCCGTCACGCAGGCGCCGACACCGTCGCGCCAACCGCGCGCGACGTGCGCGGTGAATTCCGTGACGTTCCCGGCTTTCGGGTGAAGGCACCGTCACACCTACTTCACGGGTGAGCAGGCGTCCGGGCTTCGTGACGCATCCGTCATGTTCTTGCGGGCGAAGTGTTACGCGTCCCGGACCTACGTGACACATGGCGTCGCTATATGCGCACCAGCCATGTTCGAAACTTTCGACAACGCCACCGATGTCGCGTCGGCCCGTCGGTTCGCACTCTCCACCACGGCCTCCGTCGCCGTGTTCGTGATGATCGGCGTCGCTGTCGTCTCGGCCGCCGGCAAGGTGCGCGAGGTCATCCAGGAGAAGAAGGGCCTGGACGTCGTCTTCCGTCCTCCGCCGCCGCCCGCGCCGGTCGTGGAGGTGAAGCCGCCGCCTCCGCCCCCGCCGGCCCCGAAGCCGAAGCTGGCCCCCAAGCCCGCTCCGCCCACGGC
>NZ_JABBJJ010000570.1 GCF_012933655.1 Pyxidicoccus fallax
TCTGTCGCTTGAAGATGGGCACCACGCTGCCCGACGAGCCGAGCACCGACGCGGGTGAAGCCCCCGCGGGCGTGGTTCCCACGCTGGCCGCCCCGCGCGACACCCCGGTGGAGGTGCCCGCCGTCGACGTCGACGCGCAGACGGGCACCGTGGAGGCCGCCCCGCCCACCACGACGCGAGGGCCCTTCCGCACCACCGCCGACGAGGCCCGCGAGCAGCTCGCCCGCGAGGAGGCCGTGCGCGCCGCGAAGCGCATGCAGCAGGTGCGCACGCTGAGCATCACCCTCTTCGCCATCGCCACCGGCCTGCTGTTCCTCGGCCTGCTCTACAACTTCGTCTTCAAGCCGGACCCCGGCTCCATCAGCGTCGAGCACACCACCACGCTGTGGGTGACGTCCAAGCCCGCGGGCGCGCAGGTGAAGCTCAACGGCAAGGACGTCGCCGGCCGCACGCCCCTCATGGTGGAGGGCGTCATCGTCGGCGAGGCCAACACCCTGGTGCTGACGCTGCCGGGGCACCTGGCCTGGACGCGCCGCTTCACCCCGACGTCGAAGATGGCGGAGCCGGTGAACGCGGAGATGCAGCCGATGACCGCGCCCCCCCTGCCGCCGCCCGCGGTGGTGCCCGTCGCCGTGGCCGCGACGGACGGCGGCGCCGCGGTGGCCGTCACGGGCGGGGATGCCGGTGCGCTCGCGGTCGCCGACCCGGACGCGGGGACGTCCGAGGCCGCCGGCGAATCCGCGCCCGACGAGACGAAGCGCGCCATGCACGAGGTGGACTACCCCACGCGCCTGCTGGTGCTGCGGCCCATGTACAACGCCGCCCCCATCCCCGAGTACACCACGGCCACCATCGACCTGAACCCGGGGGCCGCGTACTCGGTGTGGACACAGGGCAACGCCGCGCTCACCGAGGGCCGGGGCACGGCGTCCGGCACGGTGGCCTACTTCCTGGAAGGGGACCTGCCCGCGGACAGCAGCTTCGGCCTGCTGGGCGCGTCGCCTCGCACCCTCAAGGGCGCGCGCAAGCTGCACGTCTTCGCGCTGGACGACAACGGGCCGGAGGACAACAGCGGCTCCATCCGCGTCAACATCCGCCAGTCCGCGTACATCCCCCCGCGCTCGCTCACGTTCGACGCGAAGGAGCACGCGCTGCAGCTCAAGCCCGAGCACCAGGTGGTGCTGCGCGGCCTCAACCCGCGCTCCACCTACCTGTTCACCGTGCGCGACGACTTCGCGGAGCTGCGCGCCAGCCCCAACGGCCGCGTGCGCCAGGTGCTGTGCGTGGAGCGCGGCCCCGACGCCGGCTCCGTGCGCGCCACCCACCGGCTGCTGGAGACGGGCAAGCGCTACCAGGTCACCGGCACCGAGGACCTGCGCTGCACCTTCCCGGACAGCAAGGTCGCCGACAACCAGGGCGCCATCGAAATCGACCTCGTCGACGTGACGGCCATGTCCCGCAAGGAGCGCGCCGAGGCGCTCAAGGGTTCGCGCCGCTCCGAGCGGTAGGACTTCCGGGGGCAGGCGAGCGGGCGGGGGCTTCGTGCCCACTCCGGACTCCAAGCTTGCTTCGCGCGTGGAGGCCTTGTGTCCGGCGGGTCACGCTCCCGCAGTGGGGGAGATGCCTACCCTCATGGGCGTTCACCCACTACGCGGAGTGTCACGATGGTGCCTGTGCTTTCCTCGACTGCCCTGGTCCTCCACAACCTCGGCCTGGCGACCGGCTTTGGCGGAACCCTGTTCGGGAAGATTGCCCTGAACCCGGCGGTGAAGGTGATTGACCGGAAGGAGGAGCGAGGGCAGGTGGCGAACGCCGCCTGGAACGGCTTCAACATCGTCAACGCGGTGTCCGTGGGTACCGCGGCGCTCACGTGGCTCATCGGCCGCGCGAAGCTGACGGGGAAGGAAATCGACACCGAGACGCGCGGCCTGGTCATCGCCAAGGACGTGCTGCTGGGAGCGACGCTGGCGCTGGGCGCGGCGAACATCTTCAGCGGCGCCAGCCTGGCGGCGCAGGCCCCGGAGGGCGCGGTGCCCGCCGAGACGGGGGACACGCCCTCCATCGAGACGCCTTCCAAGGCCCGCAAGCTGATGAAGGCCATCGACGTGATGGGCATCGTCAATCTGGCGGCCATGGCCGGTGTCATCGGCATCACCGCGCTGCTGAACATGAAGGCCGGGACGTCGTCCAGGTGGGCGGCGGTCACCCGTTTCCTGCCGTAAGGGCCAGCGTGGGCCGCGGAAGCACGGCGGCCCGGTTCGACAAGGACGGGAAAGGCACGTGGGCGCGGGGCCGAGGCGGGCACCGGGCCCACGGGTCTTTTGGCCGTCTGCCCTATTCCTCTCGCGAGCGCATCAGCTCGGCCAGCTCCCTGTCTCCGGGCAGGGGGCTGCGCTCCAGACCGGCGATGACACCACGCCTGTCCACCTCGCCCTTGTTCTGGCTGAGCTTGAACTTGCCCTCCAGCCGCGAGACGCGGACCTCGAAGGCGACGATGCCCTTCATGAGCCGGCGCACATAGTCGTCCACGGCCTCGGGGCGCCAGGGATTGGGGTTGCCGGACTCGTAGAGGGCGGCGCTGTCACGCAGGATGCGCAGCACCGCGTCCGGCGAATCGACGACATGCGGCCGGCCGTACGCATGCACGGTGGCATAGTTCCACGTGGGCACCTGCGGCGCCGTCGTCGCGTACCACGTGGGGGACACGTAGCCGTGCGGCCCCTGGAAGAGGACGAGCACGTCCCGTGCCTCGGCGAAGGCGCGCCACTGCGGGTTGGGCCGGGCCATGTGCCCGGACAGGCGCACGGTGCCCGAGGCGTCCCGCTCGACGAGGAAGGGCAGGTGCGTGGCGAAGGGCGCGCCGTCCTCGCCCACCGTGAGCAGCGTGGCGAAGGAGTGCTGGCGCATGAGGGCGAGGAGCCGCTCCGGGTCCTGCTCCTCGAAGTGGCGAGGGATGTACATGGCCTCATGCTTGCCGCCGGAGGCGCCGCACAGTCAACCCGCTCACGTGGCGGCACAGCGGCCGATGTGTCGCTTCTTCACGGGCGCCGCGTGAGGCCAGCCGAGGCGGCGGGGGGCCCCGACGGTGCCGGGTCACTCCTCCTCGTCGGGCGAGTCCTCGCCACCGGACTCCGCGTCGGCGCACCAGTAGGCCTGCATCTTCCGGAGGAAGTCGGGGGTGATGGGGAAGCCGGAGCGCGCGCCGAGCACGGTATCGAGGCCACACTCGGGACAGAGCGCCGTCTCGTCCTCGTCCACCCACTCGCGCACGCGGTCCGGAGGGAAGGTGGCCAGGCAGTTGAAGCACCCGCACAGCTCGCTGGCCAGCACCTCTTCGCGGTGCTGATTGGAACGCTCGTGCGCGCGGATATGGTCGGGAAGCGGTTTCTCCACGGCACGACTCCAGGCAGGAAGACTCGGGCGGAGTTCACCACGAAAGCCGAGGCTCCGTCGTGGTGCGTCCGGTACCGGGCCCACGCCTGGAGGACTTTCCGCACCCCTGTCGCGAGCGCGATGCACCCGCAGTCCAGAAGCGGGCACGTGAGCCCCTCCCGGCGCGGGCTCACCTGCGCTGGAGGGGTGGCGCGTCGGCGGCGACGGTGACGGCGTTGTTCATCCCCATCACGAGCCGCCCTCCCGTGAAGGCGATGGAGCGCACGGCGGAGGGAGTCTCATGGCGCGCGAGCACGGACAGGTCTCCGGCGCTCAAGGCGACGACGCCCACCGGGCGCGAGTTGAGGGCCAGCCAGGCCACGCTCCCGTCGAAGGCGAGGATGCGAGAGACGTCGAGCGGGTCCGAGCCCCGCGACAGGTCCGCGTGCGCGAGCGTGAAGACGCGCTCCCCCTCGCGCTCCAGCACGTGGACCTGCCGCCCGTTCTCGACGACCAGCGCCCTGCCCCGGGCGAGCGCCAGCGCGGTGAACTGGTCGGTGGTACCGGGCAGCTCGCCCCGCGCGATGTCGTCGAGGGACTCCCCGGAGAACCACGTGAGCAGGAACCGGGCGCTGCCCGTCGCGCCGTCGTAGAAGGCCTCGCCGAGCAGCAGGTCGCCCCGGTCCGCGTCCGCCACGAGCGTCCAGCCCGAGGGCACCACGCCGTCCGGGTGTCCGCCCCGGACGAGGTCCTCGCGCTCCGGGGACAGCACGGCCCCATCACATTCGCGGGGCAGCGCGAAGCGACGCACGCGGTACGAGCCCGAGGGCAGCAGGGCCACCTGGAAGAGCCGCCCCCGCGAGGTGGCCAGCGCCGCCGGACCGCCCTCCACGCGCACGCCGCCGCGCTCCTCCAGGACGCCGGTGGGGCCCGGCCGCAGACAGCTCAGCCGCGCGGTGCCCTCCTCCTGCGAGACACCGGGCTCTCCCACGCTCACCGTCGCCAGCTCCCATGTGTCGTCCTCCGCGGACCTCGGCAGGAGCCGGAGCCGCTGCGCTCCGGGCGCGAGCGCCATGCCTCCACCGAGGACGACCGGCCCCTCCGAGGGTCCGATGGCGAGGCGGTGCACGGCGAAGGGCCCCACCGCCGTGACG
>NZ_JABBJJ010000571.1 GCF_012933655.1 Pyxidicoccus fallax
GCGGAATGGAGGCTCCATTCCGGATGGGGTACGTGGGGAGGGCAGGGCCATGCGCGGAATGGAGATTCCCTTCCCGAGGGAGACGAGGCGGGCAGGCTCATGCCCGGAATGGAGGCTCCATTCCGGATGGGGCGGGCCGGAGGGTGACAGGCCCGCGCGCGGAATGGAGGCTCCATTCCGGATGGGGCGGGCCGGAGGGTGACAGGCCCGCTCACGGAATGGAGGCTCCATTCCAGATAGGGCCGGGGCGGGCGGACCCATGGGCGGAACAGAGGCTCCATTCCGGATGGGGGTAGGGGCCGTGACTCAGAACGCGCTGCAGGAGCCGTTGCGGCAATTGGGCGCGAGGCCGGAGCAGGCGGGCCCCGTCCCACAGCGGCACCCGCCGGTGGCGCAGTTGTCGGCCCGCTGGGCCGAGCACTCCGTGCACGTGGCCCCGTTGATGCCGCACGCGGTGAGCGTGTTGCCCGTCCGGCAGTCGCTCCCGTTGCTGTCGCAGCACCCCGCGCAGGTGTCCGGGTCGCAGACGCAGACGTTGCCATCGCAGCGCTCGCCCTCTCCACAGGGAGTGCCCCGGGTGCCGCACGAGCACGCCCCAGCCGCCGTACACACGTTCGCGCGCCCGCCCACGGTGCAGTCGACGCATGCCAGTCCACTGCCGCCACAGGCCACCGCCGACGTGGTGGCCACGCACCCGCCGCCGGGCAGGACGCACGTGGTGCACCCACCGCCCGCGTCCGGAGTCCCCGCATCCGTCCCCGCGTCCGGCTCACCCGCATCCGGCTCGCCACCGTCGGGAGCCCCACCGTCCGGCCCGCCCGCGTCCGGCGTGCCTCCGTCCGGCCCTGGCCCGGGGTCCTCGATGGGCGACAACTGGAGCCGCAGCTCCGTCTCCTCGCCCTTGCGCGGGAGGACCTCCGTGCTGGCCCGGGCGATGGCCACGCCGCCCGCGAGCGCATCCACCTCCAGCAGGAACGGCACGTCTGGCGGCGAGTTGAAGCGCACGCGCAGCGTCTGCTCGCCGGAAAAGGGCGCGCCCTCCGGCTCCGGCCGCCGCTCGGGACCGAACCAGGGAGCGCCGTCGCGCACGCCGCGCAACTCCAGCTGCGTGGCCCCGTCCGCGCCCTCGACGCGCAGGAACAGCGAGGTGCCGTCATCGCTGCAAGCCGTGGCACAGGCCAGCAGCAGCGCCAGGAACACGCGGGTGGCGCGCCTCATGGCACCGTCACCGTGCCCAGGTTCGCGCGCGGCTCGCTGGAGCGCGTGAGCAGCACCGTGGTGGTGGCCGCCCCCGCCGCGACGATGCCCACGCCCACCCAGAACCAGCGGTTGCGCAACAGCCCGGGCCCGGAGGACTTCGACTCGGTCTGCGCCGGCCGCGGTGCCAGAGAAGCTTCCAGCCGCTTCGCGGCCTCGGCCCGCTCCTGCTCGGCCTGCTTCGCCTCCACCGTCGCGATGAGCTCGCGCACCACCGGCGCGTCCGGGGAGTCCGGCTCCAGCGCGAGGTAGCGACGGTAGAAGAAGGCGGCCCGCTCGTACTGCCCGAGCTGCCGGTGGCACTGGCCAATGTTGAAGAGCAGCGCCGGCTCCGGCACCAGCCGGTACGCCTCCGAGTAGCCGTTCAGCGCCTCCTCGAAGTTGCCCAGGTCGTACTCCCGCTGCGAGGAATCGAAGAGCTCCCGCGCGGCGGCCTTGGGGTCCTCCTGCGCGGCGGTGGCGCTCGGCCTTGGCGGCCCGGCGGACGCGTCCGCCGCGGCGAGCATCGCCAGGAGCAGGAGGCTACTTGCGGAACGGATCAAGGGTGCCATCGGGGCTGGTGAGTCTAGCGCCCCGCTTGGGCGCCGAGGGGGACCTTCCACCCTCCCGGACCGGCTTCGCGGGCGTCAGCGCCACCTCCACGTCCGCCCCCGGCTCCGGCCGCACCGTGGCCTCCGCGGGCTGGTGGCCGCGCAGCTCGAAGCGCAGCGGCTGGGGCTCGGACAGGGTGAGCTCCAGCGGCGTGACGCCGAGCGCCTCGCCCGAGTCCCGATGGAACACCTTCGCCCCGGCCGGCGTCGAGCGGATGCTCAGCACCACCTTCGCCGGAGGGGGAGGCGGCACCGCCACCGGGACGATGGCGGGCGTCGGCGCGACCACGGCCGCGGGCGCCACGGTGGGCTCGGGCGCGGGCTTCGCGCTGGACCACACCAGCGCCCCTGGAATCGCGAGCAGCGCCACACCCGCCACCGCCGCCAGCGGCCAGTGGCGGCGCGACGGAGCGGGGGAGGGGGACACCGGCGCGGCCTCGGCGGGCACGGCCACCACGAGCGGAATGGGCTCCCGCGCGAAGGGGCGCAGCACGTCGGCGAGCGCCTCCATGGAGGGGAAGCGGTGCGCCGGGTCCTTCTCCAGACACCGCATCACCGCGGCCGACAGCGCGGCGGGAATCGGCTCGCCGCCGGGCGTCTTCTCCGGCAGCGGCGGCGGCGGACGCACGAGCAGGTCCACCGCCCACTGGCCCAGCTCCGTCGCTTCGATGGGACGCCGCCCGGAGAGCAGCTCGTACAGCACCGTCCCCACGGCGTAGAGGTCCGCGCGGCCATCCACCTCCAGCCCCGACGCCTGCTCCGGCGACATGTACCCCGGCGTGCCAATCACCGCGCCCGCGAAGGTCTCCGGGTTCTGCGGCAGGCGCGTGCTCGTCAGCTTCGCCACGCCGAAGTCGAGCACCTTCACGAAGTCCGTCTCCCCGGCCCGCGTGGTCAGGAAGATGTTGTCCGGCTTGATGTCGCGATGGACGATGCCCGCCCGGTGCGCCGCCCCGAGCGCGGCGCAGAGCTGCTCGCCGATGCGCGCCACCCGCCGCACCGACAGCGGCTCGCCCTGCTGCAGGAGCTGCCTCAGGCTGGCGCCGCCGAGCAGCTCCAGCACGCAGTAGAAGCGGGGAATCGCCCCCGTGGGCGCGGGCTCCTCGACGAAGTCGAAGATCTCCACGATGTTCTCGTGGTTGATGGCGTTGACCGCCCGCGCCTCCTGGAAGAAGCGCTGCACCAGCGAGCTGTCCGTGCCGTGCTGCGGCTTGAGAATCTTCACCGCCACCAACTTGTCCAGCCGCACGTGCCGCGCGACGAAGACCACGCCCATGGCGCCTTCGCCCAGGACGCGCTCCAGCCGGTAGTTGCCCAGCACCTCGCCCAGGTTCGCCACGGGGGTGGCGCCGCTGGCGGCGAGCAGGGACGGCGACGGCGCGGACACCGGCGTGGGCACCGTGGACGCGTTCGGCGGGGGCGGCGTGCGGAACCACGTGGGCCCCGCGCCGTCGGACCGCAGCGCGTCGTCGAGCGCCTTGCGCGCCTCCGCGAGGTCCACGTACCGGGCCTCCGGCTCCGCGTCCAGGCAGCGCAGGAGCACGGCGTTCAGAACCGCCGCGGAGCCCCGCAGCGGCGCGGGCGGCGCGCCCGGGGCACTGCCCGAGGCCGCCTCGTAGAGCAGCACGCCGAGCTGCCGCACCTGCTCCCGGGGCTCCACCGGCGCCGCGTCCACGCCCGGCGCCAGCGACGCCGACAGCCGCGCCACCCCGTTCTCCAGCACCACGCGATCCGCCGACAGCGCGCTGTCCGCCGGCACGCCCACCCGCGCGAGGAAGGTGCTCAGCGGCTCGGCCAGTTCCACCACCTCGCGCGGCGACAGCCGGCCGAACTCGCGCAGGTACGCGCCGAGCGTCTGCGGCGCCGGTGCGGCGGTGAATTCGGAAGGCGCGTCCGTCGGTGGCGGCGTGGGCTCGTCACGCCGGGCGCCCGATGGCTCGTCGGAGGATGGCATGCGCTGACATTGGGATTGTGAAGCCGCACTGCCCATACATGCAAGTGACGGCAGGTGCCTGTCGTGGATCCGACTGTGACTCACAGTGGCCCAGGTAGGCAGCGCACACGCGGAGGACTTAACTTGGCAATCCGCTTCGGGCCGGTGCCCTTTCGGGAGGCAGCATGGAGACCCTTTCCAGGTCGGTCTATGACAGCGCCCTGAACCGTCAGCTCCAGGTGCTGCGGGAAGTGCTCGCGAGCCAGTCGCTCAATCCGGAATCGGTGGAAGCCTTGGAGAAGCTGGCCCACAAGCTGGTGGAGCGCGGCCAGCGCCTGCGCCGGCTGGGGCAGATGCTGAAGGGCCAGGCCGAGCTGGTGGACCTGCCGGGAGAGCCCACCACGCCCGAGGTCCTCAAGGCCTCCGTGGAACGCTCCGACGAGCAGCTCCTCCAGGAGCTTCCGGACCTCATCGCACGGCTGCGCACGATGTGCTCCTGACGCGCCCAGCACGCCGCGTCCAGGTCGCTGTTTCCTGGCCAACATTCTCGGGGGGCAGTGTCGCCTGGTGACCAACCAGGCCCATCCGGGGGGCTGGCCCAAGTCCGCGTCAATGTTGGAGAACACCGCCTCGCTAAGAGATTCCCGTCCCACGGCAGCCGAAGGCTGCGCCGTTCCCGGACCGACCAGGGGCTCACATGACGACGAAGAAGGATGTCTCTTATCCACATCTCCGCGCCAACGAGA
>NZ_JABBJJ010000572.1 GCF_012933655.1 Pyxidicoccus fallax
GAGAAGCCCCCACCCTGGCTGGAGACGCTCTACGTGGCCTCCGTCCTCCGGGATGCCCGCCTGCTTGCTCGTGACACCTTCCGGGTGTGTGACGAACTGTCCCACATGGGGCTGCGCATGGCGCTTGCCCACGCGACGTCCGGGCACGGGACGGAGGACGCGCTCTACGAGGCCTCTGACGCCGTGAAGCGCGCCATCGAGGAGGCCTGGCGCCAGCTGCCCGAGCCGGGAATGGTGCTGGAGCAGGACTTCTCGAACATCTGTCGGGAAATCATGGTGCGGCGCATTGACGAGCGCCTCATTTATATTAGGCGGGCGACGGAGCAGACGGCGGGGGCGTTCGACCTGACAGAGGAGACACGCCAGCTCCTGGCGGAGCGCGTGGAACTGTTGGCGCTCAAGAAGCGTGTCCTGGAGGAGCTCAAGCCTGGCTCCTCGGGAACAAAGGCGCCCATGCAACCGGTTTGAGTTCGCGTTTGTAAGAAACCCTGACTTTGCGGTAGATCGGCCGGCTCGCCCCTGGCCTTCAAGCCCCTGAATTTCTTAAGGAGAAGTACCCGAATGCCGACGCAGAAGCCCTCGAAGGCGTCCGTGAAGCCCACCAAGAAGAAGGTGGATCCGGTGATCCGCAAGAAGAAGGCGCCGGAGAGCTCCGCGTCCGCGCCGAAGGGGACGAAGCCGGGCGCCGAGGAGCAGCAGGACGCGGTCTCCGCGAAGAACGTCGTGGCCGAGGCCACCGAGAAGCTCAAGAAGAAGAAGGGTGTCGCCCCCGCCATGGCGGACGACGTGGACCCCGAGGAGGCCGCGGAGGAGGCTGCCGCCGCCGTCCAGGTGGACCCCGACGCCGTCGAGGACGACATCGAGGAGGATCCGGTCGCCGAGCGCAAGGAGGTCAAGGACCTCCTGGCCGCGGGCCGCGAGAAGGGCTTCCTCACCTACGACGAGGTCAATGACGCGCTCCCCGCCGACATCGTGTCGTCCGATCAGATCGACGACGTGATGAGCATGTTCGGCGACAACGACATCGAGATCGTCGACGCGCAGAAGGCCGCCCAGAACAACGAGATCAAGCCCACCGTCACCGTCGAGGAGGAGAAGGAAGACGCCGACGAGGACGAGAAGGACGAGGACGACGAGCCGGGTGGCAAGTCGAACGACCCGGTGCGCCTGTACCTGCGCAAGATGGGCAGCGTCAGCCTGCTCACGCGCGAGGGCGAGGTGGAGATCGCCAAGCGCATCGAGGAGGGTGAGAAGGAAGTCCTCCGCGCGCTGCTCGCCTGCAAGGTCGCCGTGGAGGAGATCCTCGACATCGGCAACAAGCTGAAGACGGCCAAGCTGCGCGTGCGCGATGTCATCAAGGACGCGCCGGAAGAGGCCCAGTCCGAGGGCGGCGACGAGGCTCCCGAGGAGGGCGCCGACGGCGAGGCTCCCCAGCAGCTCGCGCAGAGCGAGCTCAACAAGATCGAGCAGATCTGCAAGCAGATCGAGCGCTTCCGCAAGTTCGCCAAGGACTGCGAGGTGCTGGAAGAGGAGCTCTCGGGCAAGAAGAAGCTGACCGAGGTCCGCAAGAAGGAGCTCAAGCAGGAGATGAAGGACCTCCGGACCAAGATGATGGAGGTCCTGGAGGAGATGCGGCTCAACAAGAAGCAGGTGGACCGCATCGTCATCAACCTGAAGGCCCTCATCGAGCGCGTCGACAAGGCCGAGGACGAGCTGCGTGACCTGGAGCGCCGCTACGGCATCTCCATGAAGGAGCTGCGCCCGCAGCTCAAGGAGTCGCGCGAGAATCCGAACATCGGCAAGAAGCTGCAGAAGCAGCTCAACCTCACGCCCGAGCAGCTCGAGGTCCTGGACCGCGACGTGCGCACGGCGGTGCGGAAGATCAAGAAGGTGGAGGAGGAGGCGAACCTCCCCGTCGAGTCGCTGCGCCGCAACTACGACGCCATCCGCCTGGGTGAGCGCCGCGCCGAGCGCGCCAAGAGCGAGCTGGTCGAGGCGAACCTGCGCCTCGTGGTCTCCATCGCGAAGAAGTACACGAACCGCGGCCTGCAGTTCCTGGACCTCATCCAGGAGGGCAACATCGGCCTGATGAAGGCGGTGGACAAGTTCGAGTACAAGCGCGGCTACAAGTTCTCCACGTACGCCACGTGGTGGATCCGCCAGGCCATCACCCGCGCCATCGCCGATCAGGCCCGCACCATCCGCATCCCGGTGCACATGATCGAGACCATCAACAAGCTCATCCGCACCAGCCGCTACCTCGTGCAGGAGATCGGCCGCGAGCCGACGCCGGAAGAGATTGCCGAGAAGATGGAGCTGCCGCTCGACAAGGTCCGCAAGGTCCTCAAGATCGCCAAGGAGCCCATCTCCCTCGAGACGCCGATTGGCGAGGAAGAGGACAGCCACCTGGGCGACTTCATCGAGGACAAGAGCCTCGTGTCGCCGGCGGACGCGGTCATCAACATGAACCTGGCGGAGCAGACCCGCAAGGTGCTGGCCACGCTGACGCCGCGCGAGGAGAAGGTCCTCCGCATGCGCTTCGGCATCGGCGAGAAGAGCGACCACACGCTGGAAGAGGTCGGCCAGGACTTCGAGGTGACGCGCGAGCGCATCCGGCAGATCGAGGCCAAGGCGCTTCGCAAGCTGCGCCACCCGTCCCGCTCCAAGCGCCTGCGCTCCTTCGTGGAGAGCTGAGCGCGGTGTGAGGGCCTGACTTCCGTCAGGCCTCTCCCACGAGGCCCCCGTTCCCATTCGTGGACCGGGGGCCTTCGTGTTTCTAGAGTCCCGAAGCCGTGGCGCTCAAAGCGAATGTGAAGAAGAAGTCCGCGTCGTCGAGCTCCGAGCCCGGGCCGTCGCGGGGCACGGCCGCGTCGTCGCGTTCCGGCCCCGAATCATCCAGGGCCCGTCCCGGGCCGTCGCGGGGTCGGGCCGGGGCATCGCGGCCCGACCCGGACACGCCCCTCCCCTTCTCCGAGGCGGTGCGCCGCGCGGTGCGGGCGATTCCGCGCGGGCAGGTGCGCTCGTACGCGCAGGTGGCGCTCTACGCGGGGCGGCCCGGCGCGGCGCGGGGTGTGGGGATGGAACTGAGCGACCTGCCCACGCACGACGAGGTGCCCTGGTGGCGAGTCATCCGCTCGGGCGGAACGCTGGCGCCCGCGGTGGCCCACGAGCAGGCCCGGCGCCTGCGTGCGGAGGGCGTGACGGTGCACCAGCGCGGCAACCTGTTCCGTGTGGAACTGGACGACGGCGAGCGCGGGTAACCGCCGCCCTCCCTCCGCGGGATGCCTTCTCCCATCTGATGGGAGCAGGCCAGCCCCTTGCCAGCGGCGCGCGCGCGGAGTTATTCACCCGGACGTGGTGGTTGTTACGTGTTTGGGGGCCCTTAGCTCAGCGGTTAGAGCTGTCGGCTCATAACCGATTGGTCCCTGGTTCGAATCCAGGAGGGCCCACTCCCCTCACCCCCGCCTGGCGCCTCCAGAATCTCTACTGGGGCGCCGGGGCGGGGGCGGCCTCCGCGAAGCTCCGCACCACCGGCACACCATGCGGGTCGGCAACTCCCAGTGGGAGCCTCTCGGCAAGAGCATGCGTGCGAGGTGTCTGGGTGCTCCGCCAGATAGACCGACGTGCGAGGTCCTGGAGACCCGCGACATCGTCCGTTGAGGCGACCCACGGCCTCGCCGGGGCGCCGATTTAACTCGGTTTAATTCAACCGGTGCTCCGCCCGACGCGACACATGGATAGGAATTTTCTGTCCGAGAGGCCGCGCCCGATGATCCACCTTCCCCGCTTCCTGCCGTCACTCCAGCCCCACCGCCAGGAGCCCACGCCAGCCACGCCCCCTCCGGAGCCGCCGAAGCCGGCGCGGGTGACACCGCGTGACGTCAACACGTTCCAGCCGTCTGTTCCCACGGTGGCGAGCTCGCTGCGCACGGAGCAGCTGGGCGACGGCCGCTCCAACTGCCTGGAGAAGGCGGTGGCCCTGGCCCGGCCGGGAGACTCCATCCTCCTGATGCGCGACGCGAAGGATGACGTCGGCCACGCGCTCGTGCGCAGGCCAGACGGCTCCGTGGTGGACCCCAACCACCCCACGGTGCGGTACGAGACCCTGGGCCAGTGGCAGGCCATGCACCCGCGCTACGGCCAGCCCGTGTCGGTGCCGGCCGTGCAGGTGAAGCAGGTTCTCTCCACGCCTCCCGGAGAGAAGCGCGATGCACTCATCCGGCAGATGGGGCTGACCGGCGTGGCGAACCGCCAGGTGGCCGACGAGGAGCCGCGCTGGGTGACTCCGTCCGACAACAGGGAGGAGAAAGCGGTCAACGTCCGTGCCGCACCTTCCGCCTCCGGGGAGACGCCCATCAAGATGAAGGTGTATCCGGGCGACAAGCTGCAGGTGCTCGGTGAGGAGGGGGACTGGCTGAAGGTCCAGGCCCAGAATGGAGAGCAGGGCTGGGTCTACGAACCGAACATGGTTGAAGTCGAAGCCCCGCCCGCGCCCCC